>NZ_BAMP01000100.1 GCF_000615975.1 Nitratireductor aquibiodomus NL21 = JCM 21793
CGAAGAACCCGGCCCCCGGCCGCGAGCGGATCACGCCTTCGGCGGCAAGCCGGTCATAGGCCTCGACCACGGTGGATTTCGAAACACCCATGGAGCGCGCGCAGCTGCGGATAGACGGCAGCTTCGCCCCCGGCGTCAGCGTTCGATTGGCGATGCGCCCGCGAATCGCGGACATGACGCCTTCAAGGCGTGTCTCATCGGCATTGCGTGTGGATGTCAGCATCGCTGTACTGTCCGTTCGACCATTACAGTTTGTCAAAATTGTACTGCATCGTCTCTGGCGATGCCATGCCCCCTGCCCCACACAGGCAGGAGAAAAGGAGCGTGGCATGAACAAGACAAAGATCGGATGGGCAAGCGGCCTTCTGGGTGTGATCATCTTCAGCGGATCGCTGCCGGCGACACGGGTGGCGGTGCTGGGCTTCGATCCGGTGTTTCTGACCGTAGCGCGCGCGTCGATTGCCGGGCTTCTGGGCGGGTTTCTTCTGCTGGCGTTTCGGGAAAACCTGCCGAAGCGAAGCGAGTTGAAAGGGCTGTTCATCGTCGCCATCGGCGTGGTGGTTGGTTTTCCCCTGCTGACGGCGCTGGCGCTCGAGCACATCACCTCGGCGCATTCCATCGTGTTCATCGGTCTTCTGCCGCTTGCGACAGCCATTTTCGGCGTCGTGCGCGGCGGCGAGCGCCCACGCCCGGCATTCTGGCTGTTCTCGGTGATGGGGAGCGCGCTTGTCGTGGGCTATGCGGCAAGCCAGGGCATGACCGCTTCCCCGAAGGGCGACCTCTTGATGCTTGCGGCCATCATCGTGTGCGGGCTCGGCTATGCGGAAGGCGCATCGCTTTCACGGCGGATGGGCGGCTGGCAGGTGATCTCATGGGCGCTGGTTCTGTCGCTCCCGCTCATGCTGCCGCTGGCGCTCTACACCCTGCCGGCAGGGTTTGAGACCGTGGATACGGGGGCGTGGCTCGGATTTGGCTATGTGTCCGTCTTCAGCATGCTGATCGGCTTCGTCTTCTGGTATCGCGGGCTGGCGCTGGGCGGCACGGCGACGGTTGGCCAGTTGCAGCTTTTGCAGCCCTTTTTCGGCTTCGCGCTGGCGGCGATGCTGCTGCACGAACCCGTGACGGCCGGCATGATGGCGATCACCGCCGCCATCATTCTGTGCGTGGCAGGGGCCAGATTTTCCGCCGGGCGCTCAGGCGCGCCGGCGACAGTTGGTCAAGACCTCAGGCGAAGCTCGACGTCTTGAGGAATTCGGCAAGGCGTTCGGTCTGCGGCTTCAGGAACATCACCTTCGGATCGCCCTCCTCACCGATCACACCCTGGTTCATGAAGATGACGCGAGAGGAAACCTCGAAGGCAAAGCGCATTTCGTGGGTGACAAGGAGCATGCTCATGCCATCGGCAGCCAGATCCTTGATCACCTGCAGCACTTCGCCGACCAGTTCGGGATCAAGCGCAGACGTGACCTCGTCGAAGAGCATGAGGCGCGGGTTCATGGCGATGGCGCGGGCGATGGCCACACGCTGCTGTTGACCGCCGGACAGCTGACCGGGGTAGTGATCCGCACGCTGCCCGAGACCGACGCGGTCGAGCCATTTTTCCGCGACGCTGCGCGCCTCGTCGCGCGCCATCTTCTTCACCTTGATCAGGCCAAGCATGACATTGGAGGCGGCCGTCATGTGCGGGAACAGGTTGAACTGCTGGAAGGCCATGCCCGTCAGCGCGCGCTGGCGGGCGATTTCCTTCTCGCTCTTGCGGACGCGCACGCCGTTGCGCTCTTCATAGCCGATGGGTTCGCCATCGATGAGGATGCGGCCGCCCTGAAAATCCTCCAGCATGTTGATGCAGCGCAGCATGGTTGTCTTGCCGGAGCCCGACGAACCGATGATCGAGATCACCTCACCCTGCTGCATGGTGCAGTCGACGCCCTTGAGCACCTCCACCGAACCGTAGCGCTTGCGCAGGGCCTGAATTTCAAGAAGGTTCTTCGTCATGTCGGGTACTCTCAGGATGGAACAGACACCTTGCGCTCGACATATTTGCCGAAGCGCTCGATGGCGTAATTGATGGCGAAGTAGAGAAGGCCGGCCAGGAAATAGAACTCCAGGCTCATGAAATTGCGCGAGATGATCTCCTGCGTGCGGAGCAGAAGCTCGGCCACGCCGATGACGGACAGAAGCGTGGACGCTTGACCATCTCCGCAGCCGTGTTCACCCAGGTGGGCAGCATCTGGCGCAGCGCCTGCGGCCACAGAACCGAAGTGAAGGTCTGGCGGAAGGTGAGGCCGATGGCCTTGGCGGCTTCTGTCTGCCCGGCCGGAATGGCCTGCAGCGCGCCGCGCACGATTTCCCCCACATGCGAGGAGCAGAAGACCGCCAGCGCAAACACACCCGCCTGAAACGCATTCAGCTCAATGCCGATCGTGGACAGGATGTAGAAGCTGGCGAGCACCAGAACGAGCACGGGCGTGCCACGGATGAAATCCGTATAGGCGCGCACGACAAACCGCAGCGGCCTGTTTCCATAGGTCAGCGCAAGCCCGACCAGAACGCCCAGCACGGAGCCAAGCGCGATGGCGAGAAGCGAGATTGAAACAGTCAGGCCAAGACCGCGCAGGATCACGAAACGGGCAAGCCAGACCTGATCGAGAAATGCGGAAAACTCGTTCATCGGCTCACCTCGAAATCACGAGACGACGCTCGACCATGCGCATAAGCGCGGCCAGCACCGTGCAGGTGGCGACATAGAGACAGGAAGCGACGATCCAGGTCTCGACCACACGGAAGGTTTCGACATTGATCTTGCGCGCCTCAAAGGTGAGTTCCGGCACGGCGATGGCTGCGGCCAGAGACGTGTCCTTGAAGAGCGAGATCAGCGTGGATGACAGCGACGGCAGCACGTTTCTGAACATCAGCGGTATGACGATGGAGGTGCGGATCTGCATCGGCGTCAGACCGATGGCGAGGCCCGCTTCCTTCAGACCGTTGGGGATGGACAGAAGGCCCGCGCGAAACACCTCCGCCAGATAGGCGCCGGAATAGATAGCGAGCGTGGCCACAAAACTTTCGATCTTGCCCAGACGGACACCCATCTGCGGCAACGCGAAATAGGAAAACAGGATCAGAACGAGGATCGGCAGATTGCGGATCACCGTGACGTAAAGCGCTGCCGGACGGCGCGCCCAGCCGCTTTTGGAGATGAGGCCAAAGGCGGTTACGAGGCCGATGACGGCGCCGATCAGGATTGCGCCAATCGCCAGTTCAAGGCTGAGCAGAAGCCCCCAGAGAAGCTGATCGAAGCTGCGCCAGACGGCGGAAAAATTGAGTGTATAGCCCATATTGGTTCCCAGCCATGCAACAGGAACGAAGCAGGCGGCGATGTGCCGCCGCCTGCTTTCGCCCATACGCGATGGTTATTTGTACTCTACGGGGAAACCGATCTGCGGCGGCTGAAGCTCCTTGCCGAACCATGTCTTGAACGATTCAGCGTAAAAATTGAACTCGACCCCGGTCATCGCTTCGTGAAGCGCCGTGTTGACGAAGTGGAGCCAGTCAGAATCGCCCTGCGCCACGGCACAGGAATAGGACTGCGGATTCCAGCCATAGCCGGCATCCGTATAGCGGCCCGGATTCTGCGTCATGTACCACGCCAGCGAAGACTGGTCTGTGGCAACCGCATCGGCCCGGCCGGATTCCAGCGCCTGATAGATCAGGTCGACGGATTCGTACTGATCGACCGAGGCCTCCGGCAGGGCCGCGTGAACCATGTCTTCTGCATAGACATTCTGAAGCACGGAGACCGTGACGGACGAGCCGGCTTCCTTCAGCGCATCATAATCCGCATAGTCGCCATCGGCCTTCAGCATAAGGCCCACACCCTCGCGATAATAGGGAATGGTGAAGGCAACCTGCTGGGCACGCTCACCCGTTACCGTCATGAACTGGCAGGTCACATCCACCTTGCCGGTGGTGATGTTCGGAATACGCGCGTCTGACGACTGCGTCACATACTCGATCTTGTCCGGGTCGCCGAACAGTGCCTTGGCGATGATCCGCCCCATATCGACGTCGAAACCCTGGAGCTTGTCGTCCACGCTCTTGAAATGCCAGGGCGCGTTGGTGCTGCCGGTGCCCAGAATGAGGTGACCGCGCTCCAGAACCTCATTAAGCTTGCCTTGATCCTGAGCGACCGCCGGTGCAGCGGCAGCCACCACCGCCACGGTGAGTATCAGTGATTTCGCATGCGATGAAATAGACATAGAGTGCTCCCCTGCTGATTGCCGTTAGTCCATTATTATGTAGTAATATCCATATTAATGGACTTCCGTATCAAGCCGCATCGCCGGCACCTTGTCAAGTCACCGGCCGCCCGGATCCAATCGCACGGCAAGCTGTCGGGACCACGCAGAGCGTTTTTGAGACGCCGGGGCACCCGCTCGGCCAGAGGTCATGCAGACGGCATTGGGCCAGGCCTTGAAAAATCACCGCTTCTGTCGTTTGCTCGATGCGACGATGCCTGCCGGCAGGCCCCTCCCAACACCCAGACGCGGAAGAACAGCCTGTGACCTCCACCGCACTCACAACCTTTGTCGGTGTTGCCCATCCCTGGATGTGCGACACGATGGGGCACATGAATGTGCGCCACTATGCGGCGATGTTCGATGACGCCAGCTTTCAGTTGCTCGGCCATCTGGCCGGCCCCGAGGCCATCGACAACCGCGACCTTGGCTGGGCCGATGTGCGCAGCGAGACAGAATACAAGCACGAGACCGAAGCCGGCGCGCTTTTGACGATCCACTCCCATGTGACGCGCCTTGGGCGTTCATCGGTGAGTTTCGAGCAGGTCATGACCGGCAGCATCGATGGCGTCGTGCGCGCCGTGAACCGCACCACCACGGTGCGCTTCGATCTCAAAGCGCGCCGCTCTGCGGAGCTCGAAGCCGGCCTGCGCGCCCGCGGCGAAGCGCTGCTCGTCGCAACGGAATGACGCCTCAGCGGTCGTAGACGCGTTCCTCGAACGGGGTTTCGGAGATCAGCGTCTGAAGCCCGGCGATCAACGCCTTCTCTGCCCGGTTCAGAACCTTTTCCGGATTGGTCAGCATGAAAATATCGATCTGTGGCGGCCGGTCATAGGGTGGCAGACGCCACAGCAGCCCGTCATTGACGTCACGCCGCGCCACATGCAGCGGCAGTGGACCGATTCCGAGGCCAGCCAGAATCATGCGCCGCACCTCTTCAAGACTGGAGGACACGCCGACCACGCTATTGTCCAGCTTTGCTTCACTGCGCAGAAGCGCCACGGGACGCAGCGCATCGGATATGTGGTCCGTCTGGAACGAAACGGACGATTCGCCTTTCAGGTCGGCAAGGGTGAGTTCACCGCGCCCATAAAGACGGTGGCCGGGGCCGCAGAAGAAGCCGAAGAACTCTCGATAGACCATCGTGTAGTCAAGCGCCGGATCGCGCTGGCTCACAAGGCACACACCGAATGAGGCACGCCGCTCGCGCACCTGTTTGGCCACATCCATACTTGTCGAAACCGTGAGTGTGATGCTGGCGCGGGGATAGTTTTTGTGGAACTCGGTAAGCGCACGGTCGAAGAGGGGCGACACCACATGGCTTGCAAGGGCGATGTTCACATGCCCTGTCACTTCGTCATTGATCCCGCGCATCAAAAGCGGCAATTGCGAGATGGCGCCAAAGGCCTCGATGCTCTGCTCGTAGAGCAACTTCCCCACCTCCGTCAGCTCAAAGCGCGTTGCGTCACGCTCCACAAGCCGGCGACCGACGCGATCCTCAAGCCGCTTCAGTGCATTGCTGACACTGGGCTGCTTGAGTTTGAGCTGTTCGGCAGCACGCGTGATGCTCTTCACCTCCGCTATCACGACGAAGGTTCGCAGAAGGTTCCAGTCGAGTTCCCAAACCAGCCTTTCGCTGCGCTGATCAATCATTTCCAAAATCTATAATTAATATTCCCATTATCTATTTGCGTAATGTTTCGGCAAACGCAATCATAAATCGAAACAACGCCCAAAAACAGAACAGCATTCGTCCAGAGGAACGGAGGATCCATTCTCATGTCCAAGCTATTGTCGCGTCTTCTTGCAGCCTCGCTCGGCTTCGCCGCCTGCTTCAGCACGCTTCCAGCAAAGGCTGGCGATCTGGAAGCGATCAAGGAAGCCGGCGAGATGAAAATCGCCATGTCGGGCCAGTATCCGCCCTTCAATTTCGTCAACGATCAGAACCAGGTGGTCGGTTTCGATGCCTCAATCGGCATGGAAATCGCAAAGCGTCTGGGCGTCGAGGGTGAGATCGTCACCACCGCCTGGGACGGCATCATCGCCGGTCTTCTGGCCAGCAAATACGACACTATCGTCGGCTCCATGACGATCACGCCGGAGCGCGAAAAGGTCGTGGACTTTGTCGGCCCGTACTACCACGCCGGCCGCGCCGTGTTCGTGATGGAAGATTCCGAGGTGCAGGCGCTCGGTGATCTCAAAGGGCAGACGCTCGGCGTGACGCTGGGCGAAACCCACGAGAAGTGGGCACGCGAACAGGGCGGCTGGGACATCCGCACCTACAAGGGCCTGCCCGAGCTTCTGCTTGAGCTAAAGTCCGGCCGCCTCGACGCCATCGTCGTCGACAACATCCCCGTGCGTGTCGCCATCAAGGAAACCGGTGACAAGCTGCGCATGCTCGACACGCCGGACATTGAGGGCGGCGCAGTGGCCATCGGCATCGCCATCCGCAAGAACAGCCCCGAGCTGAAAGCCGCCATGCAGGAAGCGCTTGATGCGATGATGGAAGACGGCACCTACGAGAAGATCTCGATGGAATGGATCGGCAGCGACATACGCTGATCCCGCAGTGAACATCCGACCGGCGCGTTCCAGCGCCGGTCGCCCCGCCTGCCCCTTTCCGGAGCTTCCGTATGGATTTCTCCCTGATGGTGCGCGTCTTCCCGTTCTTTCTGGAAGCCGCACTGGTCACCGTTCAGATTTCAGCACTGGCGCTTGTTATCGGCCTTGCCGCTGGTTCGCTTGGCGCCGCCGCCAAACTGTCCCGCTCTCGCACCGTTCGCATGATCGGCACGGTCTATGTGAGTGTCTTTCGCGGCACACCCTGCCTGATCCAGCTCTTCATTCTCTATTTCGGCGGGCCGCAGATCGGCATTCATCTCGACGCCTTTGCCGCCGGTGTCATCGGTCTCGGCCTCAACATCGGCGCCTATATGGCTGAATCGATCCGTGGCGCGATCCTCTCCGTGGACAGGGGCCAGGCGGAAGCCGCGCGCACCATCGGCTTCGGCCGGGCGCAGACCATGCGCAAAGTGGTTCTGCCGCAGGCCGCCCGTCTGATGATCCGCCCGCTCGGCGTCAACACGGTCGCACTGGTGAAGGGTTCCGCCCTGGTCTCGACCATCTCCGTGGTGGAACTCACCTACACCGCGCAACGCTTCATCGGCTCCACCTACAAGCCGTTCGAGATCTTCGGCGTCGCCGCCCTTCTCTACATGATCATCGTTTATGCCGTTGCGCGTGTCGTCGACCTGCTCGACCGCCGCTACGCGCTGAGCTGAGGGAGCGACCCATGCAAGGTTTGGATTTCAGCGTCGTCACTCCCTATCTCGGCCTCTTCTGGATGGGTGTCTGGTGGACCATCGTTCTCACCGTCACATCGTCCATACTGAGCTTCTTCAGCGGCATTCTGTTTGCCGTCGCCGTGCTCTACGCCCCGGCGGTCATCGCCTATCCCGTGCGCTTCTTCATGTGGCTGTTCATGGGAACACCGCTGCTTCTGCAGCTCTTCCTGATCTATTTCGGCCTCGTGCAGATCGGCATCGACATTCCCGCGCTTGGCGCAGGCATTATCGGCCTTGGCCTGCACTTCGCCGTCTACAACGCCGACATTCTGCGCGCCGGCATCACCGCCGTCGATCCGGGGCAGTCAGAAGGCGCGCGCAGCATCGGCTTCGGCCGCTGGCAGACGCTGCGCTACGTCGTCATCCCGCAGGCGGTGCGCAACACCGCGCCACCCATAGGCAACAACATGATCGCCCTCTTGAAGGAATCCTCGCTGGTCTCGGTCATCGGCATCGCCGAACTGGTCCACGCTGCCCAGCTTGCTATCAGCGAAACCTTCCGTCCGTTCGAATTCTACATCACAGCCGCCGCGCTCTACTACATCCTGAACCTCGTTCTGGAAGCGGGCCTGCGGCAGGTCGAAAAGAAAGTGGAGGTCTCTCGATGAGCACCCGCAACCCCATGGTCGAGGTCAAGGACGCCCGCAAGGCCTATGGCTCCTTCGAGGTTCTGAAAGGCATTGACCTTTCCGTCGAGCGCGGCCAGATCGTCGCCATCATCGGCCCCAGCGGCTCCGGTAAGAGCACGCTCCTGCGCTCCATCAACCACCTTGAGACGCTCAATGGCGGCGAGGTCTGGCTCGATGGCGTTCAGGTCAACCAGCCGCTCACCGGCCGCGCCTTCGAGCGCCACATCAATGCGGTGCGCCAGCAGATGGGCATGGTGTTCCAGCACTTCAACCTGTTCCCGCACCTCACCGTGCACGACAACATCGCCATGGGGCCGATCATCCTCAAGGGGATGAGCAAGGCCGCAGCGCGCGAACTCACGCTGGAGCTTCTCTCCAAGGTCGGCCTCGCCGATAAGATCGACGCCTATCCCTCCCGCCTGTCGGGTGGCCAGAAGCAGCGCGTGGCCATCGCCCGCGCGCTGGCCATGCAGCCCAAGGTGATGCTCTTCGATGAAGCAACCTCCGCGCTCGATCCCGAGCTGGTCGACGAGGTGAACATGGTGATGAAGCAGCTCGCCGCCGAGCACATGACCATGCTGATCGTCACCCATGAAATGCGCTTTGCCGGCGAAGTCGCCGACCGCGTCCTGTTCATGGATGGCGGCGTCGTGGTGGAGGAAGGCCCGCCCGGCGAGATCTTCACCGCCCCCAAGCAGGAGCGCACCCGCTCCTTCCTCAAGAAGTATCTTGCCGCCTGAGACCATGCATATCATCGAAACCGAGTTCCCCGATTTCGGGCTGACGCCAGAGCAACGCCGCGAGGCGGTTCTGGGCCACTATTACGAAATTCCCGGCATGGACGGCGCACGCGGCGAAATCTGGTGCTACACCGACGCCTATGCCTATCCGCCGGGCGCGACGGTCAACCTGCATGTGAGCGCGACCGCTTCCCGATACCGGCTGGAGATCGTGCGCGACGGCGCAACGGAAACCCCGGTCCTGTCGCAGGACGGCCTTGCCGCCGCCTGGCAGGACACGCCCGGCCAGTGCTCCGTCATTGGTTGCGGCTGGTCGGTCTCCCATGCGTTCCGCATCGGCGAGGACTGGCCGTCGGGCGCTTATCGCATCACGCTGACGGCAGAGGGCCGCGACGGCACCCCCATCACCTGCCACCATGTGTTCATCGTGCGCCCGCTTGCCGGTCGCAAGCCCGGCCGCATTCTGCAGGTCGCCGCCACCGGCACCTGGACCGCCTACAACACCTGGGGCGGCTCCAACCACTATCAGGGCATCACCGGCCCCGGACGCAATCAGTATGCGCCCATGGTCAGCACCGAGCGCCCGTTCTGCCGTGGTTTCGCAATTCTGCCGGAGAGTGCGCCACGCGTGCCGCTGGAGATCTACACCCCGCCGGCTGCACCCCCGCGCTATCCGCACATGGAATGGGCCTATGCCAATGGCTATTCCAAGAAATACGCCTCCGCCGGCTGGGCAAGCTATGACAGCCACTTCTTCCGCTGGGCGGAACGCGCCGGCTATGCGGTCGATCTGGCGAGCCAGCACGAGCTGCACTTCACGCCGGAAATTCTCGACGGCTATGACTGCGTTGTCTTCGTCGGCCATGACGAATACTGGACATGGGAGATGCGCGACGCTGTCGATGCCTATGTCGAGAATGGCGGCAGGGCGGCCCGCTTCGCCGGCAACTTCATGTGGCAGACGCGGCTTGAAGACGATGGCAAGAAGCAGGTCTGCTACAAATACCGCGCGCGTGCGGAAGACCCGGTCTATCAGTCGGAAGACAAACGCCGCACCTCCGGCTGCTGGGAAGCGGAAGAGACCGGACGGCCAGCCGCACGGACATTCGGCCTCAACGCCCTGCGCGGCCTTTATGTGGGCTGGGGCGGCTGCGCGCCGCGCGGCGTGCGCGGGTTCCCCGTCTACCGGCCCGAGCACTGGGCCTTCGCCGGAACCGGCATCTATTACGGCGACCTGCTGGGCGCGGATGGTCACGCCTTCGGCTATGAGGTGGACGGGCTCGACTATGTGATCCGCGGCGGTCTGCCGGAACCGACGGAGGGTTCCGGCGCGCCCGAAGGGCTCGAGATCCTGGCGCTCGGCATGTCCTCCCTCAAGGAGGAGAGCGCCGACATTCCCGCCGACGACCAGTTTCTCTCCGACGCCGACGCAAAGTTCGTCGCCGAAACGCTGGTCGGCAACCAGTCCGACGAGGCCGTGAACCGCATCAAGCGCGGCTCGGGCATGATCGTCAATTTCCCGCGCGGCCGTGGCGAGGTGTTCCACGCCGGAAGCTGCGAATGGGTGGCCGCGCTGAAACGCGGTGACGCGATGGTCGAGCGCGTCACATCGAATGTCCTCGACCGTTATCTCTCCCGCTGAGCGAGACACGCCATGCAGAATGAAACTTCGACACAACGCCCCCCGTCTCACCTCTTCTACCAGTCGCGCCTGCGCCGGCCGCTGGTGGACCGCGCCGAGGGCATCTATCTGTGGGATCAGGAAGGCCGCCGCATGATCGACGGGTCGAGCGGCGCGATGGTCGTCAATATCGGCCACGGCAACCGCAACGTGCTCGACGCGATGAAGCGCCAGATGGACCGCGTGACCTTCGCCTACCGCCTGCACTTCGAGAATGAGCCGGCGGAAGACCTCGCCCGCATGGCGGCGGAACGCCTGCCGGAAGGCATGGACCGCATCTTCTTCGTTTCCGGTGGTTCCGAAGCGGTGGAATCCTGCATCAAGCTTGCCCGCCAGTGGGCGCTTGCCGTGGGCCAGAGCGAACGCTGGAAGGTGATCTCGCGCTTCCCCTCCTATCATGGCGGAACGCTGGGCGCGCTTGGCGTGACCGGCTATGCAGCGCTCAGCGACCCGTTCTCGCCGATGATGCGCGAGATGCCGAAAATCCCGGCCCCCACCGCCTATCTCGACCGCGACAATCTCACCATGGAGCAGCGCGGCATCAAATATGCCGACATGCTGGAAGAGAAGATTCTGGCCGAAGGCCCGGAAAGCGTGCTCGCCTTCATCATGGAGCCCATCGGCGGCGCTTCGACCGGTGCGCTGGTTGCGCCCGACAGCTATTTCCCGCGCATCCGCGAGATCTGCGACCGCTACGGCATTCTCCTCATCCATGACGAGGTAATGAGCGGCGTGGGGCGCACGGGCAAATTCCTCGGCGGCGACCACTGGAACTGCAAGCCGGACCTGATCGCGCTGTCCAAGGGCTTTGCCTCCGGCTATTGTCCGCTAGGCGCGATGGCCGCCCCTTCCCGCCTCGTTAAGCCCGTTCTGGATGCCGGCGGTTTCCAGCACGGCTTCACCTATGCCGGCAATCCGCTCGCCTGCGCGGCCGGTGTCGCGGTGCTCAATGAGATCGACCGTCTCGGTCTGATCGACAATGCGGCCCGGATGGGCGAGGTGCTGAAGGGCGAGCTTGAACGCCTCTCCGAGCGCTTCCCCTTCATCGGCGACGTGCGCGGCAAGGGGCTTCTGCTCGCTGCCGAATTCGTCTCCGACCGCGAGACGATGAAGCCCCTGCCCAAGGAGCTGAACGCGCATCAGCGCATGGTCGACATGGCCTATGAGCGTGGGCTCATCATCTATTCCAGGCGCACCCGCGGCGGGGTCGAGGGCGATCACTTCCTCGTCTGCCCGCCCATGATCGTCACAAACGAGGAGATCGGCTCCATCACGGCCATTCTGGGCGACACGCTCGAGGCACTGGCCGCCGAACTCGATCTCCCCGTCAACCGCTGAGCTGCACCATGACCAAAGACACAAAGACCGATGGCATGAAGAAGAAGCCGGGCCGCAAGGTCGTCGTAACCTGTGCGGTCACCGGCTCCGTGCACACGCCCTCCATGTCCCCCCATCTGCCGATCACGCCCGACCAGATCGCCTCCGAGGCCATCGCGGCGGCAGAGGCCGGCGCGTCGATCCTGCATCTGCATGCCCGCGACCCCGAGGATGGCCGCCCCTCGGCCGACCCAGCGCTGTTCATGCAGTTTCTCCCGCGTATCAAGCAGTCGACCGATGCGGTGGTGAACATTTCCACCGGCGGCTCCTCGCTGATGAAGCTGGAAGACCGCATCGCCGCAGCCCTGCGCGCCGAGCCCGAAATGTGCTCGCTCAACATGGGCTCGATGAATTTCGGCCTCTTTCCGGCGCTGGAAAAGAAGACCGACTGGCAGCACGAATGGGAGCCGCAGCTTCTTGAGGCAACGCGCAGCTCCATCTTCCAGAACACTTTCGCCGACATGGAGAACATCCTGACCCGGCTCGGACAGGGCTGCGGCACGCGGTTCGAGTTCGAGTGCTACGATGTCGGCCACCTCTATTCGCTGGCCTATTTCCGCGATCGCGGGCTGGTCTCTGGCCACCTCTTCATCCAGTTCGTGTTCGGCGTTCTGGGCGGCATTGGGCCGGACCCGGAAAACCTCACGCACATGAAGCGCATTGCCGACAAGCTTTTCGGCGACGATTACAGCTTCTCGGTTCTGGCCGCCGGCCGGCACCAGATGCCGATGATCAGCATGTCGGCGGCCATGGGCGGCAATGTGCGTGTCGGGCTGGAGGACAGCCTGTACAATGGACGCGGCGAACTGGCGCGCTCCAATGCAGATCAGGTAAAACGCATCCGAACCGTTCTGGAGGCCCTCTCGCTGGAGATCGCCTCTCCTGCCGAGGCGCGCGATCTGCTGGGCCTCAAGGGAGGCGACCGGGTCGCATTCTAAGGAGTATCCCATGCCGAAACACGCCGTCGCCGACACCGGCTTTTCGATCCGCCCTGCCGCGGCGGATGACGCAGAGACGATCCATCGCGCCATCATGGACCTCGCCGTCTATGTCGGAGAGCAGGAGCACGCTGTCGCGCAGGTGGAGGATTTCCGTCGCTTCGGCTTCGGGCCGGACGCGGCCTTCTCCTGCCTGATCGCAGAAGCCAATGGAGCGTTTGCAGGGCTTAGCCTCTTCTTTCCGGTGTTTTCCACCTGGCTCGGAAAGCCCGGTGTCTATGTACAGGATCTCTACGTCTCGCCAGAGGCGCGGGGGCGCGGCGCGGGTGAAGCCCTGCTCGCTGCCACGGCAGCGTGGTCGCAACAGCGCGGCGGGGTCTACCTGCGGCTTTCGGTTTATGCGGATAATCACAACGCAAAGGCCTTCTACGCCCGGCTGGGCATCGGCTGGAATGAAAACGAGCACGCGCACGCCGCTTATGGGGCAACCTTTGAAGCGTTGGCCAGCCGTCAGACAAGACAGGGGTAATGATGAAAGCCTTCTACGCCGTAGAGCAGAAACAGCACAATCCGAAAGCCTTCCTCTCAAGCGGTGCGCCGCAGCCGAACCCGGAGCAGCCCGAGCGGACAGAGCGTCTTCTCCTGGGCGCGAAGGCAGCCGGCTGCGCCATCGAGCGCCCCCGCGAGCATGGGCGCGGTCCCATCGCCGCCATCCACACGCCGGAATATCTGGACTTTCTGGAGCACATCTACACGCGCTGGCAGCGCATCGAGGGCGCATCCGAAGAGGTGATCCCGAACATTCACCCGCTTGGCCGCAATGGCCGCTACCCGGCCTCCGCCGTGGGACAGGCCGGCTACCACATGGCCGACACCGCCTGCCCCATCTCGGCCGAGACCTGGGACAGCGCCTGCTGGAGCGCGTGGAGTGCCGTGGAAGCCGCCGAGGCCGTCATGAGCGGCGCG
>NZ_BAMP01000099.1 GCF_000615975.1 Nitratireductor aquibiodomus NL21 = JCM 21793
CCCCGGCTCCGCGCTGCGGCCCGCGCGTTGTGGTGTTTTCTGCCGATGTTTCGCCCGAAGAGACAAGACCCGCGCGCGCCAGCACATCCTGCGCGCCCGGATAGTACAGGAACCATGCAAAGGCTGCTGCGGTAAGAATGATGAGGCAGGCAACTGCCTGTTTCCAGAAAGACATGCACGCTCCGGCTATTCGATCTTGGCAATGGAGGCGGCGCTCGTCAGCCGGTATACCGGTCGCTTCAGGCCGTGTTCTTTATGCTAGCTTCCGGGCGGCTTTTCATCTTTTCTAGTATTAAATTATCGTAAGGCTACGGGAGCCAGACGGAGCTGTTTTCCCGAACAGCTCCGTCCATCAGGCTGGGAGTTGGGGTCACGTCACCTTGGCGCGCGTGCGGTATTTCTCCCGATCCCAGAGCTTCTGTCGCAAGACACGTTCCAGAATTTCCGCAGCCGCCACGATGTCGGTGTGCCGTAGGTAAAGCGGTGTCATGCCAAATCGCAGAATGTCGGGGGCGCGAAAATCGCCGATCACGCCATTGGCGATGAGGGCCTGCATGATCGCATAGCCTTCAGGGTGCCGGAACGACACCTGGCTGCCGCGCTGCTCCCGCACGCGAGGCGTAACCAGTTCCAGTTCCGGGCAGCGGTGCTCGACCTCGGCTATGAACCGATCGCACAATTCCTGCGATTTTTGCCGCATCAGCGCCATGTCGACGCCTTCGAAGGCGTCAAGCGCGATGTTGAGCGCGGAGAGGGAGAGAATAGGCGGTGTGCCCACCTTCATTCGGCCAATGCCGTCTGCCGGCCTGTAATCGGTGGTGAACGCAAAGGGGGCGTCGTGCCCCATCCAGCCCGAAAGAGCCGGGGCGACGTCATTCAGATGGCGTTCGGCGACATAAAGGAAGGCTGGCGCCCCGGGACCGCCATTCAGGTATTTGTAGCCGCAGCCGATGGCGAAATCCGCCCCAGCGGCATCGAGATGGACGGGAAAAGCGCCTGCGCTGTGGCACAGATCCCAGATAGCAAGGGCACCCCTGCCGTGAATGTGCCTCGTCATGGCCTCCATGTCGTAGCGTTCGCCGGTCCGGTAGTCGACTTCCGTCAGCAGCACTGCGGCAACGGTTTCGTCCACGGCCTCTTCCATCGTGTCGGCTGTGGCGAGTTTCAGCTCATAGCCTTGACCAAGGAGGCGGGTAAGCCCGTCGGCGACATAAAGATCGGTTGGAAAATTGTTCCTGTCAGAGAGAATGACACGCCGGTCCGGACGCAGGGAGAGGGCTGCGGAAAGCACCTTGAAGACATTGATCGAGGTGGAATCGCCGACGGTTACGCAGTTCGCACCGGCGCCGACAAGGGCAGCAATTTTACCGGCGACCTGGGACGGCAGGTCAATCCAGCCGGCGTCGTTCCAGCCGCGCACCAGGCGTTCGCCCCACTGGCGTTCGATCACGTCACTCATGCGATCGCTGAGACCTGCCGGCAGGACACCGAGGCTGTTGCCATCCAGATAGATAACGCCTTCCGGTAGCGTGAATCTGGGGCGATAATCTTTCAGCGGGTCCAGCCTGTCGCTCTCCTGGGCACTTGCCATCATGTCTGTATCCTGATTTTGTTTGGCTATGCTCATTTGATCAAAACCCTGTTGGCCCGCAAAATTATATATAATATGATTGATTATATGAAATCTGAGGTCGAGACAATGCCACAGAGCGATCCGCTGGAGCCCGAGGGAGCGCTTGCTGCCCTCAAGCGGGATATTGTCAGTGGTGTTCTGGCGCCCGGTGCGCCCCTGCGCCTGATGATGCTGTCGAAGCGCTATGGTGTTGGGTACACGCCGCTGCGCGAAGCATTGTCGCGGCTTGAAGAAGCGGGCCTTGCCGTTCTCAGCCCCAATCGCGGCTACCGCGTGGCGCCCGTCTCGGTGGCGGAACTGGAAGATCTCGAACAGGCGCGCGCTGTTGTGGAAACGGCACTTCTGGAGGACGCCATAGCCCATGGCGATCTGGAATGGGAAAGCGCCATAGTGGCGTGCCATCATCAACTGTCACGTGCCTCAACTGCTCTTCGCAGAGACCGTTCGGCAGCGTTCGCCTCCTGGATGGATGCACATGATTCCTTCCATGGGGCGCTTCTCGCTGCTGCCAGATCAGGCTGGCTGAAATCCTTTCAGCGACAGATTTCCGAACAGTTGAGGCGGCACCATCAGGCGCTTCTGCTTGCGCCAGGTGGTGATGCGGAGCGTGAAGCCGAACACGATGCGCCGACGTTGGCGTTGCTGGAGGAAGCGCTGTCCCTTGCCAACCACACGCGGCTGATGGAGGCGGCGCTTGCGCGCGACGCGGCGCGCGCGGCTGCGCTCCTGCGCGAACACGTTCAGTTCACGCTGGCGGTCTATCGGTCGGCAGCGGCACGACCCGGCGGCGGGCCGCCCTTTCAGGCATGAAGCCGGGCAGGGAAGTCAGGGAGTATGCGGCTGCCTGTCTCGTCGGAATTTCAGAGATGAACCGTCCGTCCGTGGGGATCAGGGAGCGGTGAGGGAGGAGAATGAATGCCGGGTTTCGTCGAAACGTTCCTGAATGCTGAGGTTTTTGTCCGTATCTTTCCAATGTTGCTGCGGGGCGTGGGCAACACGATCCTTCTTGCCCTGACCACGATAACGCTGGGTGGGCTGGCGGGTGTGCTGATCTGTCTTGCGCGGCTTTACGGGCCACGTCCCGTACGCATGCTGGCTGTATTGCACGTGGATGTGTTTCGTGCGCTGCCGATCCTCGTTGTCCTGGTGCTGATCTATTATGCATTGCCCTTTGTGGGCATCCGCCTGAACGCTTTCACGTCGGCGACCCTGGCGCTGGGCCTCGTGTTTTGCGCCTTCACGGCCGAGGTTTTCCGGGCGGGCATCCAGTCGATTCCCGACGGCCAGACGGAGGCGGCGAAGGCTCTCGGGATGCCGTTCTGGGCGATCATCTACAAGATCATCCTGCCGCAGGCGTTTCGTGTGGCGATTCCGCCGCACACGAGCAATTCCGTGGCGATCGCCAAAGACACGTCGCTGGCCTCGGTGGTGGCCATGCCCGACCTGCTCAAACAGGCAACCGACGCCCAGGCCCTGACCGCCAACCCCACCCCGCTGATCGCCGCCGCGATCATGTATCTGATCGTGCTCTGGCCCGCGGTGCGGCTGGTATCCTATCTTGAAGAGCGTTTTCGGACGGTGAAACGCTGACGGAGCATTGACTGCGCTTGTGTTCGCGCTCTGGCTTACATGCTGCGGGCGCATTTGCCATTGGCTTGTGCGCGAAAGCCGCGTCTCTGGTCGCTGGGGTCCTTTCAGCAGATCAGAAACCGGCACAAAGCCAGCCAACGGAACCTGCGCATCGAGCGCTGCGGGCTCTTCGATAAAGGGTTGATTTTTATGAGAAACGGATGGTGGGCGTGACTGGGATTGAACCAGTGACCCCTACGATGTCAACGTAGTGCTCTCCCGCTGAGCTACACGCCCATCCGACGCCGCGCATAGATCATAAAATTGCGGCAGGCGTCAATAGGTAGTTTGGGGATTTTACGGCAATTTCGACAACCGTCCCGGATGCCGCGCCTTCCCGTGGCAAAATGGCTCTCAGGCCGCCTGTAAAAGCTTCTCCACCTCGTTGACGAGATCGCGCAGATGGAAGGGCTTGGACAGGACTTTTGCGTCCTGGGGCGCGTTCGAATCGGGGTTGAGCGCCACGGCGGCAAACCCCGTGATGAACATCACCTTTAAGTCGGGATCGATCTCCGTCGCGCGCCTGGCGAGCTCAATGCCGTCCATCTCCGGCATCACGATGTCGGTCAAAAGGAGAGAGAAGGGCTCTTCGCGCAGCCGGTCATAGGCGCCCGCGCCATTGTCGAAGTCCACGACTTCGTAACCTGCCCGTTCCAGCGCCTTCACGAGAAAGCGCCGCATGTCGTTATCGTCTTCCGCCAGGAGAATCCGTGCCATTGTGCCGTCCGAATCGTGCGAGAGCGGTCGTCCCGCAAACCGCTTATGTGTCATCAGCTATATGATTCTCGCATGGTAAATATCAAGTGAATCCTTATGGGCCAGTCTGTGGAGCGGCTGGACAGGCGCGCGCGCCGGTGGCAGGCTTTGCAGGGACAAGGCTTGGTGGAGGCGTAAAACACGGATGAATGCTGCAACGGATTTCGGGAAGATTCCGGCTTTCGAGGTGCATGCCCCAGCGTCGCAAGAAGCACCGTTCGTCTTCAATTCGCCGCACAGTGGGCGCCATTATCCGCAGCGTTTTCTCGAAATGAGCCGGCTTGATGCCACCGTGATCCGGCGTTCGGAAGACTGCTATGTGGACGAGCTTTTCTCCGGCGTGGTCGCCTGCGGCGCGCCTCTCCTGACCGCCAATTTCCCGCGCGCCTATCTCGATGTGAACCGCGAGCCGTGGGAACTCGATCCGCGCATGTTTTCCGAGCCGGTGCCGCCCTACGCCAACATCCGCTCGCCGCGGGTGGCCGGCGGGCTCGGCACCGTGCCCAAGCTGGTCGGCGAGGGGCTCGACATCTATCAGGGCCGGCTGCCGCTGGCCGAAGCCGTTTCGCGTATCGAGGCGATCTACCAGCCTATCATGAATGCCTGAAACGGCTTCTGATCGACACGCACTGCACCTTCGGTCATGGCATTCTGATCGATTGTCATTCCATGCCGGCGGGTGTGCGTTCGGGAGACGGCAGCCTGCGGCCTGATTTCATCATCGGCGACCGCTTCGGCGTGTCGGCTGCGCCCATCCTGACGGAATGGGTGGTCGGCCTGTTATCGGCGCGCGGCTATTGCGTCGTCCACAACAAGCCCTATGCCGGTGGCTTCATTACCGAGCATTACGGCCGCCCCGCCCAGGGGCTCCATGCGCTGCAGATCGAGATCAACCGCAGCCTCTATATGGATGAACGGACGCTCGAGAAGACCCCGGGTTTCAATGCCCTGATGGATGACCTGACAGAATTCGCCCGCGAACTGATGCTGACCGCCGGGCGGCATTTCACCGATCTTCCCCTCGCAGCTGAGTGATCTGTAGATTTTTCGCAGTGCAACATAAATTCCCTCGACCGGGAAGAGCCGCGCAAAAAAAGACCGCATCGCATGGGCGACGCGGCCTAAAGTCTAGGGAGGAAACGCCCAAAAGGGCATTCGGCAGGTAAACTGCCTGAATAGAAGTTTATGTTGCATTGCAGCATTGTCAAGCGTTAACCGTTCGACAACCATTGCAAACAGCCGCATTCGCGGCGAAGATCATGTCCGACCATCCGACCATCCGACCATCCGACCATCCGACCATCCGCCTGTCAGCCGAATCCAGAAATCCCAAATCCAGAAGTTCAGGAGTTCCCCATGACCGTGTCGCCGGCCCTCATGCGCCGCATTGCCGAGGCTGCCGCAGAACAGACCCTGCCGCGCTTTCGCCAGCTGGTGCTGATCGACAACAAGGTCGATGGCGGTTTCGACCCGGTCACGGAGGCCGACCGCGAGGCCGAGAAGGCGATACGCGCGCTGATCGGCGAGGCCTATCCCGATCATGGCATACTGGGCGAGGAATTCGGTCTTGAGGGCGAGGCGAGCGATCATCGCTGGATCATCGATCCCATTGACGGCACACGCGCTTTCATCTCCGGCCTGCCGCTGTGGGGAACGCTGGTGGGGCTCACCGTGTCGGGTCGCGCGGTTGCGGGCATGATGTCCCAGCCCTTCACGGGCGAGCTTTTCTACACGGTCGGCGAGGGCGCCCACTATGAGGGGCCGGGCGGTGCGCGGTCATTGAAAACCCGCGACACGACCGAGCTTGCGGATGCCACGCTGTGCACCACCACGCCTGCGCTGTTCGATGCGCTGCGCCGTCCCGCCTATGACCGGGTGGAAAAATCCGTCTGCCTCGCCCGCTACGGTACTGACTGCTACGCCTATGCCATGCTCGCGGCGGGGCAGATCGACCTCGTCGTCGAAACGGCCCTGCAGCCTTACGACATTGTCGCACTCGTCCCCATCATTGAGCAGGCGGGCGGGGTGATCACGAGCTGGGCCGGTGGCCGGCCCGAAAGCGGCGGGGATATCGTTGCCGCTGCCACGCCCCAGCTCCATGAAAAGGCGATGGCGCTCCTGCGCTGACACGCTTCAGAAGTCGATGTCGCCTGTTCCTTCCACAAAGGCGAAGAAGGCGGCGAGCGCCTGCTCACGGTAGCGGTCGGCCTCCTGCAGCAGTTCGTGGCGCGCGCCATCGATCGTCAGCAGCGAACCGCTGCGCAGGTGGCGCGCATAGGTTTCGATGGCGCTGTTGGAAACGACGCGGTCGCTCCCGGCTGCGAGTATCAGCGAGGGGATGTGCAGCCTGGCCATGAAGTCCGGATCCGTCACCTGCTCGACCGCGCGGAACATGGCACGCGTCCAGGCCACTGTCGGGCCATTGATGGCAAGCCCCGGCCAGGTCGTCACCGTCGCGCGGTTGCGGTTGAAGCGCTCCGGGTCGGAGCTCAGCGCCGCGGGTGAGAAATCCGGTGTTTTCAGCCGGTTGCGCCGGCCCGGCATATACATTTTTCCAAGCCCGATCGCGTAGAGAAACCGGGCGAGGCGCGCCACCCAGGTCGTTGTGGCCGGCGAGCCGGCAAGGCCAAGCAGTGGCGCGCAAAGCACCATGCGGCGCACACGGTTGGTGAGGCTGGGGGAGGCCAGAAGCGCAATCAGCACGCCCGTTGAGTGGGCAAGGATATAATAGGGCCCCGGCAGTCCGGCAGAACGACCTGCTCAAACAGCGTGTCCAGATCGCGCACATAGTCATCGAAACTCTCCACATAGCCGCGATTGGCATTCGCCAGAAGCCGCTCGGAGCCACCCTGCCCACGCCAGTCGAGGATCGCCGATCCATAACCGCGTCGTGCGAGATCGTCGGCCGTTTCAAAATACTTTTCGATGTATTCGTTGCGGCCTGGAAGCAGCACCACCGTGCCGCGTTTTGTCTCGCCCCGGCCCGGCACGCGCGCGTAGCGGATCGAAATCCCGTCACCCGTCTGCAACAGGCCTGCTTCAATCCCGTCTGGCGCGGGATTCTCCGGAACGGCGATAAGCAGGTCATCCATGCGGAATCATTGGCCTCAAGAGCATGGTTGAGGGGTGACGGAAGATGATATTCCTATGGATTGATAGAGCCGGGTGGGCTGAAAGGCAAGAAACGGAAAGGTTCTGGGAGATCGAATGCCGGAAGCGACGTCATGCCGCTTCCGGCGTTCCGCACCGGTGGAAGGGACGTTACATCCGGTGCTTTACCCGGTGGCAACACAGGGCTGCCAATCAGGTAGAGCCACCCTATCGGGGCCAAGCTGAACGGTTTCCGAGTGCTCCGTTCATCCGCCGTTCATCTGGATCGGTCGGGCTCTTGAACCGGATTTTTGATGTCCCCATATATTTTCTGCGGCCGCCAGAACGGGGTCGCTGGCCTCTCGGAAACGCCCATAAGCGGGTTTCGGAACATGGCCATAACGCAATGTTGCTCAACAGGAGAACAGACCATGCGTCACGTAGATTTTTCGCCTCTTTATCGTTCCACCGTCGGCTTCGACCGGCTTTTCTCGATGCTTGATACGCTCGGTCAGCCGGACAATGGCCAGACTTACCCGCCCTACAATATCGAGCGCACGGGTGAAGATGCCTATCGCATCTCGATGGCTGTCGCCGGGTTTGGCGAAGAGGACATTTCCATCGAGGCCCATCGCAACGTGCTCACCGTCAAGGGCGAAAAGAGTGCCGAGCAGAAGGGCGAGAGCGAACTGCTTTATCGCGGCATCGCCTCGCGCAGCTTCGAGCGCCGTTTCCAGCTTGCCGATCATGTCGAGGTGACGGGCGCCAATCTTGAGAACGGCCTTCTGCACATTGATCTCACGCGCAACATCCCCGAGGAGATGAAGCCGCGCCGCATTCCCATCGCTTCGGTGAAGGATGCGAAGGAGATCGAGGCCAAGGCCCACTAGAGCAATTCCAGGAAAAGTGGCTGCCGGTTTTCCGTCCGGAATTGCGTAAAAATAATAAGATAGAGCGCTTTTACGATTCGATGAAAAGTGGAGGCGCTCTAAATCGCCGGCGTCCATTCGGACGCACAAGGGACGATCTAAACTAATGATGGAGCATCGGAGTAATCCGAAAACCGCATTCCGCGTTTCGGTCTGATGCTCGAAACCAGAGAAATGCTCATCGAGTATTGGCGGCGCCCTTGTGGCGCCGCTTCTGGTTCAGCTGTCTGAAATCGTGCGGCGGCGTGAAAGAAGCGCGTCGAGCGAGATCAACCCCGCGCCTTTGACCACGAGATAGAGAAGCAGGAACACCCAGAGCGTGCGCTGATCCCAGATCAGTCCATCCGAGAACCGGTCGAACCAGGCTCCCGCCGTCTCCGAACCCACATTGTGCACGGCGATGTCCACATAGGACTGGACGAGCACGAAACCGATCATGCCGAGTGCGGCAATGCGGGTGAAGAGGCCGATCACGATCAGCAATGGCAACACGAACTCTGAATATGTCCCCATCCAGACAATGAACCCCCATGGAATGAAAGACACGGCCGAAACGTTGCCGCCTGCCGCTTCCACCGCCGGCAGTGCGATCTGGTAGTAGGCGCCGTCAGCGATGTGAAAGAAGCCGAAGAAGCCATCTCCGACCTTGGTTCGTGCCGAGTTCAGGAAGTAGAAATAGAGAACGGCGAAGAAGGAGAAACGGGCTGCAAAGCCCAGAAACCAGCCGTCGAGCATCCGCTCCACGGTTGAGAAGACACGCGCATGGAGCGCCTCGATTGTCTGAAACACGGCCATCAGTCCTTTTCGTCGATATCGTTGCCGGCGCGGCAGCCTTCAAACGCGCCGCTTTCAATGGTCAGGGCGATCGCCGCCTGGAGATCGAAGTCCGGCTGGCTCTCAAGTGCCAGGCCTGCGGCGTTTTGCAGGGGCGCTCCCTGGCTTAAGGTCTTGAGGAACAGAAACTGGCCGCGGTCGAGCCTTCGCACCTCCACGTTCAGAGATGGTCGCGTCACAAGGGCAGCTTCGGCAATGCCGGCATTGATGCGCTCGGGCATCGGGCCTTCCCGGTGCGCGATGAAAATCGTGTAGACCGCATAGTCTGAAGAGACGAGGCGTGCGGCCGGATGCGGCGTGAAGAGCGCTGTCGCCAGCGCCTCGGGCGGCAACGCGCCGAGATCGTCGGCAGTGAGCGGCGTCCGGTCAGCTGCATGATAGGCGTCGAGCCAGGCGCGTTCTAGCCGCGCGACGTCAGGCAGGTATTTCAGATGCCGGATCGGTGCGAAACCGGCGAGAAAATCCGCGAAATCATGCCCATACTCGAAGACGAGCCGCGAGCGCGGCGGATGCGCGCGCAGGAAATCGCGCGCGATCATTCGAAAGTTCTCCTCCCCCAGGATTCGCGCCACCGCCGGGAAGATTTCGGTGAGCGCCGTGACGAGGCTGTGGGTGACATTGTTGCGGTAGACGTTGAAGCGTTTATCCGCCGCCTTGCCGTGCGGACCCGTCACGCCCCGCGGTGTCGCACGCTCCGGATCGAGAAGCACCGAACCGAACGCGTCATCGTAAGCGGTGGACGCATTGGCCGCCACGAGGTCATGAGTGGAGCGCATGGCGTTTCACGTCTTGCTGATGGCCACGATAGCGGTCGAGAATGCGTTCGGCGGCAATGGCTTCCGAGCGCAGGACCGGCCAGTCGGGAACCTCCGAATCCCATTCAACAAGGGTATCGATCGGCCCGCACGCCTTGATAACCGTCTCGTAGAGGCTCCACACGGGGTCGGCGACGGGCCGGTCATGGCTGTCGATCAACAGCGGCGCGCCCTCGTCATCCTCCTGCTCGTCATGGCCGGCAAGGTGGATCTCGCCCACATGCTCCAGCGGGAAATCGGCCAGGTATCCCGTGGCGCTGAAGCCGTGATTGGTTGCGGAGACGAACACATTGTTGATGTCGAGCAGCAGGCCGCAGCCCGTGCGCTTCACGATTTCACGCAGGAAATCGGTTTCCTTCCAGACAGATTCGGAAAAAAGAACATAGGTGGACGGGTTTTCAAGCAGGATCGGTCCGCCGATTGCTTCCTGCACCTGGTCAATATGCTCGCACACGCGCGCCAGCGTCTCGTCGGTATAGGGCAGGGGCAGGAGGTCGTTGAAAAACACATCGTCATGGGTCGACCAGGCGAGATGTTCCGACACCCTGAAGGGTTCGTACCGCTCGACGAGGCCGGCAAAACGGGCGAGGTGTTCGGGATCGAGCGGGTTCATTCCGCCGATGGACATGCACACGCCGTGCAGGGAAACGGGCAGCATGTTGCGGATTTCGGTCAGGGCGGCGTGCGGCGGTCCGCCCGCGCCCATATAGTTTTCCGCATGCACTTCCACGAAGCCAACCGAAGTTGGTTCTGCTGCGATTGCATCGAAATGCTGCGGTTTGAAACTCGCGCCGGCCCTGCCGGCGGGAGTGAATGCCGGGAGGCGGTTCTGGTTTGCGGAGTGAATTGCGAATTCGCGTGCCATCAGGCGCCTCCCGGCGATTCAGATCAATGCGGTGTCAGGTCGATCAGGACGGCAGATCGCGATCAAGCGGCTCAAGCGAGCCCATGCGTTCGCCGGGCAGTTCCATCGTGGTGCAGGTGCCTGCATCCACATAGGTCCAGGCGTTGCCCTGGTAGTCGACCTTCGACGTGCCGGCGCAGGTGGTGCCGGGGCCGGCAGCGCAATCGTTCTTGCCGGCCATGGAAACACCATAGCACTTTTCTTTTTCCTGTGCCTGGGCAGCCGTGGTTGTGGCGAGGGTGCCCGCCGACAGGGCGGCAGCGACTGTGCCGGCAATATATGCGGC
Organism: Nitratireductor aquibiodomus NL21 = JCM 21793; assembly: GCF_000615975.1. Taxonomy (GTDB): domain Bacteria; phylum Pseudomonadota; class Alphaproteobacteria; order Rhizobiales; family Rhizobiaceae; genus Nitratireductor; species Nitratireductor aquibiodomus. The sequence goes on from NZ_BAMP01000099.1 coordinate 10,877, forward strand.
GGTGAGTGCGGTTTTCGTGGACATGAAATGATCTCCTCTAGAGGTCGTGTCGAAGCCGGATTTCAGCTCCGGCAGGACCCGTTTTTTCAGAGGGACAGTTCACTTGGAAATCAAGCGCGCGCGAGCCACCATCACATGGGCGTGAGGCGGTGTTTATCGCGCGCGCCTTCCGTTCAGCCGTTCAGGGCCTGCCTGAACGCTTCGATCTCGGACCGCTCCGTGGCAAAGCTGGTCACAAACCGATGAAGTACCTCTCCTGTGCCGACCTTGTCGGTAAAGGACAGAGGGTGCTTCCACGGGTAGAATTTCGCGCCCGCGGCCTGCAGTGTCTTTGCCTTCTCGGCAGTCATCAGTGCAAACACCTCATTTGCCTGTGGCTGCCAGGCGAGGCGTGTGCCGTCGGCGGCCGAAATGGCAGATGCGAGGTCTGCAGCCATGGCGTTGGCGTGCTGCGCCGTCTTTAGCCATAAGTCGTTCCGGAAATACGCTTCGAACTGTGCGGCGATGAAGCGCGATTTGGAAAAGAGCTGCGCGGCGCGCTTGCGCAGGAAGTGCATCTGCCCGACCTTTGCCGGGTCGAGCACCACAATGGCCTCCGCGCACCAGCAGCCATTCTTGGTCCCGCCGAAGGAGACGATGTCGACGCCGCGCTTCCAGGTCATCTCTGCCGGTGTGGTTTCAAGCGCCACCAGGGCGTTGGCAAAGCGCGCGCCGTCGAGGTGCAACGGAATATCGGCCTCGCGGCAGATGCTGGCGATCGTCTCGATTTCGTCAAGGGAGTAAAGCGTGCCGATCTCGGTTGCCTGTGTGATGGAGGCGGCCATGGGTTGTCCTGCATGCACGAACTCGGCCGGATGCGCGCGGATCGCCGCGTCGAGCGCGTTCGGGTTCATGCGCCCCAGCCGGCCTGCGACACCCTTGAGGCGCGCGCCTCCGGTCAGATATTCCGGAGCGCCGCCTTCGTCATCGATCGCATGGGCTTCTGCATGGCAGAACGCAACGCCGCCGGGTTTGGCAGCCCACGCAAGCGACAGGCTGTTTGCTGCCGTTCCCGTGCCGACGAAAAACACCGCCACGTCGCGTTCGAAAACATCGCAGAAGATTCGCTCGACCTGCCTGTCCAGATCGCCGGTACCGTAAGCCGATGCGTAGCCGCCTGCATTGTTTGTGAGCGCTTCGGTGATTTGCGGATGGGCGCCGGCCCAGTTGTCTGACGCGAAATTCATGCAGTCGATCTCTCTTTTGACCTTAAAATAAGCAGTGGCGGCGCGACATTGCGCGCTTCACCCCTCCGTATCAAGCCCCCGGGATGAGATGTTGCGGTCATTCTTTTGCTTTGCAGGATGATCTGCGGTGATGATGGATAATTTCGACAATACTTGCAGTTCGGGAATTTTCTTTCGCTTTTTGCGCAAAAATTTGCTTTTCCGTCTTGTCTGGTGTTGGTATTTCTGGCATTTCAGCGATTAGGACAGCAATCCTGTCTTATTGCGCAAAGATCATGTTACGGTGCATTGCAAACGCCTCCCCCGGTCGTGGTAATGTAGCGGTGATCGGCGCGACGAAGGCGGTCCGGCAATGACCGGAGCAAAATCCATAGGCAGGAATGCCCCGCCCAAGAACAAGAAAATGCGCCGGAGCGAACCGGTAGCGTTCCTCCGGCTTCTAAATGGAAATGCCGTGCATACACCCCGGATGGCCGCAAGGGCAGCCCGGCGACTGAACGACCGCCCAGTGAGGAGAGGCTCTGGGCAACAATTGTGAGGAATTGCGATGACGGAAATGACGCCATCTGTTTCGACCAGGTTCGAACCTGCCGCCGAGGCCGGAGCGGCCACCGTCAAACGCACAGCGAAGACAATCGTGCCCGGCCTGCCGGCAGCGCAGGGGCTTTACGACCCGCGCAACGAACACGATGCCTGCGGGGTCGGCTTTGTCGCGCATATGAAGGGCAAGCGTTCGCACAGCATCGTTCAGGACGGGCTTGCCATGCTCGAGAACCTCACCCATCGCGGTGCCGTTGGCGCCGATCCGCTCGTGGGCGACGGTGCGGGCATGCTGATGCAGATTCCCGACCGTTTCTATCGTGAAGAATGGGCCGAACGCGGTGTCGAGCTTCCCGAGCCTGGCCATTATGGTGTCGGCCATTTCTTCATGCCGCGCGATGGCGCGCTGCGCGAGAAGATCGATACGATCATCGCCGACGTGGTGCGCTCGGAAGGCCAGGAGTTGATCGGTTTCCGTGAAGTCCCGGTCGACAATTCGTGTCTCTCAAGGGCGCCCGAGATCGTTGCCTCGGAGCCGGTCCACCGGCAGATTTTCATCGCGCGCGGGGCGGGCATCCAGAATGAAGAGGATTTCGAGCGGCGGCTCTACATCTTGCGCAAGGTGATTTCGGGCCGGGTGCGCGAGGAGCTGGAAGGCGGCACGCATGGTTTCTACACCGTCTCCTTGTCGGCGCGCACCATTGTCTACAAGGGCATGTTCCTCGCTTATCAGCTCGGCGCCTATTATAAAGACCTGAAGGATCCGCGTTTCGAGACGGCGCTGGCGCTCGTGCACCAGCGCTTCTCCACCAACACGTTCCCCTCCTGGGAACTCGCGCATCCCTATCGCATGGTCGCCCACAATGGCGAGATCAACACCGTGCGCGGCAACGTCAACTGGATGGCGGCGCGGCAGGCCTCGGTGGATTCGGAGCTTTTCGGCAACGACATTTCCAAGCTCTGGCCCATTTCCTATGAGGGCCAGTCCGACACGGCCTGTTTCGACAACGCACTCGAATTCCTGTTCCAGGGCGGTTATTCGCTCGTCCATTCCATGATGATGCTGATCCCGGAAGCCTGGGCCGGCAACCGTCTGATGAGCGACGAGCGCAAGGCGTTCTACGAATATCACGCCGCATTAATGGAGCCGTGGGATGGTCCCGCCGCCGTGGCGTTCACTGACGGTGTCCAGATCGGCGCAACGCTCGACCGCAACGGCCTGCGCCCGGCGCGCTATGTCGTCACCGACGATGACCGCGTCATCATGCGTCGGAAGCCGGTGCGCTGGTGGTGCCGGAGGAGAAGATCGTCAGCAAATGGCGTCTCCAGCCCGGCCGCATGCTCCTGATCGACATGGAAGAGGGCCGCATCATCTCGGACGAGGATGTGAAAGCGGCAATTGCCACCAAGCATCCGTTCAAGAAGTGGCTCGACAACACCCAGCTCATTCTTGAGGATCTGAAGCCGGTGGAGCCGCGCGCCCTGCGCAAGGATGTTTCCCCGCTCGATCTGCGGCAGGCCTTCGGCTACACGCAGGAAGACACGAAGATGCTGATGGCGCCCATGGCCACGACCGGCCAGGAGGGCATCGGCTCCATGGGCACCGACACGCCGATCTCGGCCATGTCCGACAAGCCCAAGCTGCTCTACACCTATTTCAAGCAGAACTTTGCGCAGGTCACCAACCCGCCGATCGATCCGATCCGCGAAGAACTGGTGATGAGCCTCGTCTCCTTCATCGGCCCGCGCCCCAACATCTTCGATCTGGTCGGCTCTTCACGCCGCAAGCGGCTTGAGGTGCGCCAGCCCATCCTCACCAATGGGGATCTGGAAAAGATCCGCTCCATCGGCCACACCGAGGACCGGTTCGACACCAAGACCATCGACGTCACCTATGCGTCGGGCGAGGGGGCAGCCGGCATGCGCGGCGCGCTGGAGCGCGTGTGCGACC
>NZ_BAMP01000098.1 GCF_000615975.1 Nitratireductor aquibiodomus NL21 = JCM 21793
TTTCCGCCGTCAGCGCGACCATCGCGCCCTTGACGCCCGGCAGCGATTTGACGGCGGTCTCCGCCGCCTGGCGCAGCGGCTCCAGTTCCTGCGCGCGTCTGGCCGGAACGGTAATCGAGAAGAAAACCTTGCCGTCTGCGATGAAAATCTCGGAAACCAGCCCCAGCGAAACGATGTCGCCTTCCAGGTCCGGGCCCTTCACGGACCGCAAGCGGTCGATGACGGTCTGTCTGTCGAGAGTCATATGCACGTGCCTTTGCGTTTTCTCTCAGATAATGCAGATGGGCGCGCGGGCCAAGAGAGGCAAATTGGCCAATTTCCGTCGGCACGTCTTGCGCATTGCCGGGCGCGCATCGCCGATGTAGCGTCTCGCCATGATCGACAAGCTGGAATTTTTCATCGCGCTTGCCAGGGAGCAGCATTTCGGGCGGGCCGCCGCCGAGCTCGGCATCACGCAGCCCACCCTGTCTGCCGCCATCAAGCAGCTTGAGGATCAGCTTGGCGTCATGCTCGTGCAGCGCGGATCGCGGTTTCAGGGTCTGACACCCGAAGGCCAGCGCGTTCTGGAATGGGCGCGGCGCATTGTCGGCGACACGCGCACCATGCGAGCCGAGATGAAAGCTGCCAGAACCGGCCTCGCCGGCCATGTGCGCATCGCCGCCATTCCAACCGCATTGGCCATGCTGCCCGAGCTCACCACCCCGTTCCGCGACAAGCACCCCGAAGTCACTTTCTCCATCATCTCACGCACCTCGCTGGAGGTGCTGTCGCTTCTTGAGAACTTCGAGATCGACATCGGCATCACCTATCTCGACAACGAACCGCTCGGCCATGTCGCGTCCGTGCCGCTCTATTCCGAGCGCTACCAGCTCATCACCGCCGCCACGAACCGGCTTGCAGACCGCGATACGGTGACATGGAAGGAGGTGGCCGAACTCCCGCTCTGCCTTCTCACGCCCGACATGCAGAACCGGCGCATCATCAACAAACATCTGGAGGAGGTGGGGGCAACGGCGCATCCCACACTCGAATCCAATTCGATGATCGTGCTCTTCTCCCATATCCGCACCGGCAAATGGGCCTCCATCATGCCGCTCAATCTGGCCGAGGTTCTGGCTTTGCCGAGCCGATCCGGGCCATCCCCATTGTTGAACCGGACGCGAGCCATCTCGTCGGTCTGGTGGCCGTCAAGCGCGAGCCGCACACGCCGCTTGTCTCTGCACTGCTCTACGAGGCAAGGCTTCTTGCCGAACGATACGAGTCACAGCGATAGATATTTTCTATCAAGTGACGAATATGCTATATTGATCCTGCACAAAGGATTTGTTCCCCTTCAGAACGAGCATCGTTAGGGAGGGCGCTGCGAGATGCAGCAAGCACGTACCGAAATTGCGGCCGCCGTCGAGCCGATCATTGATCGGTGGAAAGGCGAAGAGGGCCCGTTACTCCCCATTCTCAATGGGATTCAGCGGGAACTCGGCCATGTGCCGCGTGAAAGCCTGCCCATCATCGCCGAGGCCCTCAACCTGACACGCGCCGAAGTCTATGGTGTTGTCTCGTTCTACCACGACTACCGCGAGAAACCGGCAGGCCGTCATGTCCTGAAGCTTTGCCGGGCCGAAGCCTGCCAGTCCATGGGCGGCGATGCGGTGGCCGAGAAGCTGCAGAAGCTGCTCGGCATCAGGTTTCATGAGACCTCCGCCGATGGCGCGGTAACGCTGGAGCCCGTCTATTGCCTCGGTCTGTGCGCCTGTGCGCCCTCCGCCATGCTCGACGGCGAGGTCATTGGCCGGCTGGATGAGGCGCGGGTCGAGGAAATCGCAGCAGAGGTGCGCGCATGACCATCAACATCTACATTCCGCGCGATGCCGGTGCGCTGGCGCTGGGCGCCGAAAAGGTCGCTGCCGCCGCGCGTGAGGAAATCGAAAAACGCGGTCTCGACGCGAAGATCGTCCGCAATGGCTCGCGCGGCATGTTCTGGCTTGAGCCCATGGTCGAGGTGCAAACCGCCGAGGGCCGCGTAGCCTACGGTCCGGTGAAGCCTGGCGACGTCGCGGGGCTGTTTGATGCCGGTCTGATCGAAGGCGGCGCGCACGACCTCGCCCTCGGCAGGCCCGAGAAAATCCCTTTCCTTGCGAAACAGACCCGGCTGACCTTCGCCCGCTGCGGCATCATCGATCCTGTCTCGCTTGAGGACTACGAGGCGCATGGCGGCCTGCGCGGCCTGCGCAACGCGCTGGAAAAAACGCCGCTCGGCATTGTCGAGGAGGTCACAGAATCCGGCCTGCGGGGCCGTGGCGGCGCGGGCTTCCCGACCGGCATCAAATGGAAGACGGTGCACGACACCGACGACCCGCAGAAATACATCGTCTGCAACGCCGACGAAGGCGATTCGGGCACGTTCTCCGATCGCATGATCATGGAAGGCGATCCCTTCGTGCTCATTGAGGGCATGGTGATTGCCGGCATCGCGACGGGCGCCACCAGGGGCTATGTCTATCTGCGCTCCGAATATCCCAATGTTCACCGCATCCTGAACGAGGCGATCGACGCCGCACGCGCAGCCGGCATGCTCGGCAAGAGCGTGCTCGGCTCGGAATACGCCTTCGACATGGAAGTGCGCGTGGGCGCCGGTGCTTATGTCTGCGGTGAGGAAACGGCGCTGCTCGACAGTCTGGAAGGCAAGCGCGGCCAGGTGCGCGCCAAGCCGCCGCTGCCGGCCCATGAGGGCCTGTTCGGCAAACCGACCGTCATCAACAATGTGATCTCGCTCGCCTCCGTGCCGATCATTCTCGACAAGGGCGGAGCTATTACCGCGATTTCGGCATGGGCCGTTCGCGCGGCACCATTCCGATCCAGATCACCGGCAATGTGAAGCATGGCGGATTGTTCGAGGCAGCCTTCGGCATGACGCTCGGCGAGCTGGTCGACGATATCGGCGGCGGCACCGCCACGGGTCGCCCCGTGCGCGCCGTGCAGGTGGGCGGTCCGCTCGGCGCTTACTGGCCGCGCGACCTGTTCGACACGCCCTTCGACTACGAGGCGTTCGCCGCGAAGGATGGTCTGATCGGCCACGCCGGCATCGTGGTCTTTGACGACACGGTTGACCTTCTGAAGCAGGCGCGCTTCGCCATGGAGTTCTGCGCCGTGGAAAGCTGCGGCAAGTGCACGCCCTGCCGCATCGGCTCGACGCGCGGCGTCGAGGTGCTCGACCGGCTGAAGCAGGGCATCGCGCCTGAGGAGCAGATCGAGACCGTGACCGATCTCTGCAACACGATGAAATTCGGATCGCTGTGCGCACTGGGTGGCTTCACGCCCTACCCCGTCATGAGCGCGCTGACCCATTTCCCGGAAGATTTCCGCCCCGCGCCCGTGCGCGAAGCGGCGGAGTAGGAGGACACCATGTGTGGAACCGACAAGCGTTTCGTAGAAGAAATCGACTACGGCACCCCCGCTGTCCGCTCTGAGAAGACCGTGACCCTGACCATCGACGGCCAGTCTGTCACCGTTCCGGAAGGCACCTCGATCATGCGCGCCGCACGCGAGGCCGGCATCGCCGTGCCGAAACTCTGCGCCAACGACATGGTGAAAAGCTTCGGCTCCTGCCGCCTCTGCCTGGTTGAGATCGAGGGCAAGGGCGGCACGCCGGCTTCCTGCACCACCCCGGCCATGGACGGCATTTCCGTCAACACGCAGACCGACCGCCTCAACACCATCCGCCGCGGCGTGATGGAACTCTACATGTCCGACCATCCGGAAGACTGCGCGGCCTGCGCCGCTGGCGATTGCGAGATGGCAGATATGGCCGAGAGCGTTGGCCTGAAGCAGAACCGCTATGGCGATGAAGGGGCAAACCACCTCGAGCCTCGCCTATTGGTGAGCACGGGGTGAACTTCAAGGAACTGGACGTTTCCAACCCCTATTTCGCCTACGATCCGGCGAAGTGCATCGTCTGCTCGCTGTGCGTTCGCGCCTGTGAGGAACAGCAGGGCACCTTCGCCCTGACGGTGGAAGGGCGCGGTTTCGAAAGCCGCATCACCGCCGGCATGGACGAGCCCTTCCTGCAGTCGGAATGCGTGTCCTGCGGCGCCTGCGTGCAGGCCTGCCCCACCGGTGCGCTTCAGGAAAAGTCCATCATCGAGATGGGCATGCCGGATCACTCCGCCGTCACCACCTGCGCCTATTGCGGCGTCGGCTGCTCGTTCAAGGCCGAGATGAAGGGCGAGGAGGTCGTCCGCATGGTGCCCTACAAGGATGGCAAGGCCAATCGCGGCCATTCCTGCGTAAAGGGCCGCTTTGCCTATGGCTATGCCAACCACAAGGACCGCATCCTCAACCCGATGATCCGCGACAAGATCACCGACCCGTGGCGCGAGGTCTCGTGGGAAGAGGTTTACGCCCATATCGGCAGCAAGATCGGCCGCATCCAGCAGAAATATGGCCGGGGCTCGGTGGGCGGCATCACCTCGTCGCGCTGCACCAATGAAGAGACCTATCTCGTTCAGAAACTGGTGCGGCAGGCGTTTGGCAACAACAATGTCGACACCTGCGCCCGCGTCTGCCACTCCCCCACCGGCTATGGCCTGAAGACCACGTTCGGCACTTCCGCCGGCACGCAGGACTTCGATTCTGTCGAGCACACCGATGTCGTTCTGGTCATCGGTGCCAACCCGACGGACGCCCATCCCGTCTTCGGCTCGCGCCTCAAGAAGCGCCTGCGCGAAGGTGCGAAGCTGATCGTCCTCGACCCGCGCCGCATCGAGCTGGTGCGCACGCCCCATGTGGAGGCAAGCTATCACCTGCCGCTGAAACCCGGCACCAATGTAGCCGTGCTGACCGCGCTGGCCCATGTGATCGTTTCCGAAGGCCTGTTCGACGAAGCGTTCATCCGCGAGCGCTGCGACTGGGACGAGTTCCAGGACTGGGCGAGTTTCGTGCTCCAGCCGGAAAACAGCCCCGAGGCCATTGAGAAGATGTCCGGCGTTTCCGCCGAGCTGATCCGTGGCGCGGCACGTCTTTACGCCACCGGCGGAAACAGCGCGATCTATTACGGACTCGGCGTCACCGAGCACAGCCAGGGCTCGACCACCGTCATGGCCATCGCCAATCTTGCCATGGCAACCGGCAATATCGGCCGGCCGGGCGTGGGCGTGAACCCGCTGCGCGGCCAGAACAATGTGCAGGGCTCCTGCGACATGGGCTCGTTCCCGCACGAGATGCCGGGCTACCGCCACATCTCCGACGATGCGACCCGTGCGATCTATGAGAGCCTGTGGGGCGTGAAGCTCGACAATGAGCCGGGCCTGCGCATTCCCAACATGCTCGACGCCGCCGTCGATGGCTCCTTCAAGGCGCTTTACGTGCAGGGCGAGGACATTCTCCAGTCCGATCCAAACACGCACCATGTGGCGGCTGGCCTTGAGGCGATGGAATGCGTCATCGTTCACGATCTCTTCCTGAACGAGACCGCCAACTACGCCCATATATTCCTGCCGGGCTCGACCTTCCTTGAGAAGGACGGCACCTTCACCAATGCCGAACGCCGCATCAACCGCGTACGCAAGGTGATGGAGCCCAAGAACGGCTATGCCGACTGGGAGGTCACGCAGGACATGGCCCGTGCGCTGGGCCAGGACTGGAACTACACGCACCCGTCCGAGATCATGGCCGAGATCGCGGCCACCACGCCAAGCTTCGCCGGCGTGACCTATGAGCTTCTGGAGAAGGAAGGCTCGGTCCAGTGGCCGTGCAACGAGAAGGCCCCCACCGGCACGCCCGTTATGCATATCGACGGCTTCGTGCGCGGCAAGGGCAAGTTCGTGCGCACCGCCTATGTCGCGACCGACGAAAAAGCCGGCCCGCGCTTCCCGCTGCTGCTCACCACGGGCCGCATCCTCTCGCAATACAATGTCGGCGCACAGACCCGCCGCACGGAGAATGTCGTCTGGCACGATGAGGATCTGCTTGAGATCCATCCCTTCGACGCAGAGACCCGCGGCATCCGCGAGGGCGACTGGGTGAAGCTCAAGAGCCGCTCCGGCGAAACGAGCCTGCGCGCCACCATCACCGAGCGCGTTGCACCGGGCGTCGTCTACACCACTTTCCACCACCCGGCCACGCAGGCCAATGTGGTGACGACCGAATATTCCGACTGGGCCACCAATTGCCCCGAATACAAGGTCACGGCGGTGCAGGTTTCGCCCTCCAACGGCCCGACCGAGTGGCAGGAAGACTACGAAGAGCACGCCCGCCAGAGCCGCCGCATCGTGCATGTGGAGGCGGCGGAGTAGTGTGATGTTTGCTGGCGGTGCCTGATCTCCAACCCGTCATCCCGGAAAGCCGCAGGCTTATCCGGGACCCATTGGAAGAGAATGGCGAGCAAAGCCCGGTTCTCATCCGGGCATTCACCCTACTGCCTTTTGCGGACACCGGCCGCGCTTCTCAATGGGTCCCGGCTCTCGCTTTGCTCGGCCGGGATGACGACGGTGTAGAGCGATGACCCAACCTCCCGCCACAGCCCGCGTTTCAAGAACGGCCCGCCGCACCGGCGGGACGAAGGTCACCCCGCGCACCGTGCCCGAGGAAACGCCCGTCGCGCTTTCCTATGGCGGCACCACCCATGCGGTGATGATGGCAACGCCAGCCGATCTGGAAGATTTCGCTCTCGGCTTCAGTGTCACCGAGGGCATTGTTTCCAGTGCCGGGGAGATCGAAACGATCACCGTTCAGGAACTTGGGCCCGGCATTGACCTGCAGATACGCCTGCGCGATGCGGCCAACACGCGCTTCGAGGCGCGGCGCAGGCGGCTTGCCGGTCCGGTCGGTTGCGGGCTTTGCGGCATCGAAAGCATTGAAGAGGCGATGCGCTCCGTGCCGGAAACAGCGTCGGAGCAGCGTTTTACGGCTGCCGAGATTACCGGTGCCGTCGGCGAACTTTATGAATTTCAGGAACTTCACAGAGCCACGGGGGCTGTCCATGCGGCCGGTTTCTACATCCCCGGCAAGGGTGTGGTAGCCGCGCGCGAGGATGTGGGCCGTCACAACGCCCTCGACAAGCTGTCAGGCGCGCTCGTCAAGGCTGGCATTGATCGCAGCAGCGGCGCGGTGATCGTCACCTCCCGCGTATCGGTCGAAATGGTGCAGAAAACGGCCGCTATCGGCGCGCCGCTCATTGCCGCCGTATCAGCCCCGACAGCGCTCGCCATTCGCACGGCGGAAACCGCCGGCATGACCCTCGTCGCCCTTGTGCGCGGCGAGGAGTTCGACATTTTCACCCATCCCGAACGCGTGACCATTGGAGCGGCCAGACATGTCGCATGACGAAAAGTTCAAATCCGGCGACGAGCATCTCGTCTACATGGCCAACCAGATCGCCACATTCTTCACCTCGCAGCCCGAAGCGGAGCGTGCCGCCGGTGTTGCCGATCACATCAACAAGTTCTGGGAGCCGCGCATGCGCGGCCGCCTTTTCGAAATCATCGAGATGGGTGGTGACGGGCTTTCCCCGCTCGTTCTGCAGGCATCCGAAACGATCAACCGCCCCAGGGCCGCCTGACGCTTCCGCCTGGTGTCAGCCGGCCGGCTGTTTCTCTACCGCCCAATGCAACTGGAACATGGGATCAAACACGGTGATCGTACCGTCTGAGCTGTAGACGGATTTGGGGAACTCCACCGGCTCATCACGGCGCACCAGCGTAATCGTGTCTTCATTGGCAGGCACACCGTAATAGGCAGGGCCGTTAAGGGAGGCGAAGGCCTCCAGTCTGTCCAGCGCGTCCTCTTCCTCGAACACATGCGCCAAGCACGACATCGTGTTGATGGACGTGAAAATGCCGGCACAGCCGCAGGCCGATTCCTTGGCCGGGTCGAGGTGCGGTGCCGAATCGGTGCCGAGGAAAAAGCGGCTGTCGCCCGATGTCGCCGCCTTGCGCAGCGCCAGCCTGTGCTCCTCGCGTTTGGCGACCGGCAGGCAGTAGTAGTGCGGGCGAATGCCGCCGGCCAGAATGGCGTTGCGGTTGATGATCAGATGATGCGTGGTGAGTGAGGCGGCGAGGTTCTTCTTCGCACTCTGAACATAGTCGACCCCGTTCTTCGTGGTCACATGCTCCATGATCACCTTCAGCTCAGGCAGGCGCTCACGCAGCGGATTGAGAACCTGCTCGATGAAGACGGCCTCGCGGTCAAAAATGTCGATGGAGCGTCCGTCACCTCGCCATGCACGCACAGCGGCAGGCCAATCTCGGCCATGCGCTCCAGCACCGGCTGCACCTTCATGAGATCGCGCACGCCGCTCTGGGAATTGGTCGTCGCACCCGCCGGATAGAGCTTTACCGCCGTGATGTGCCCGTCGCGGTGGCCGGCGGCGACGTCATCCGCATCCGTCTGCTCGGTCAGGTAAAGCGTCATAAGCGGCGTGAAATCATGCCCCTCGGGCTTTGCCGCCATGATGCGGTCGCGGTAGGCGAGCGCGTCTTTCACCGTCACCACCGGCGGCACCAGATTGGGCATGATGATCGCGCGGGCGAAATCGGCGGAAGAATGCGGCAGAACCGCCTCCAGAACCGCGCCGTCGCGCAGATGCAGATGCCAGTCGTCGGGGCGGCGGATGGTCAGGGTTTTCACGGAACGTCTACTCCGGACAGGAAAATTCGGTGCGCACGGTCTGCGCTTCCCTTTCCTTCGCCCATGCCGCCATGGATTTCAAGGGTGTGTCAAAGAGACGGACACCGGGCCGCGCCGGGGAGGAGGCCGGCGCGGCACTGCCTCACGCCACCTGATAATCAGGTGCGGAGCGCAGATAGCGTGCATAAGCACCGGCATCCGGAGGCGAGAGATTTTCCGCCAGCGGGTTGCGGCGTTTCACCCGTGCGCCCATGTCGTCGATCAACTCGTCGAAATGCTTGAAGTGATAGGGCGCCACGCACAGGCCGCCATAGATTTTCGCGGCCGGTCGCTCGTTGCGTCGCCAGTGGAGCATCATGTCCATGTTGGCGCGCATTTCCTCCGGGGTAGGTTGTTTCGCCAGTTTTCCGTCCGCATAGCGCACCAGCCATTCGGCGGCGAGGTCGGCACACAAAACGGTGCAGAACGACGAGTTGAAACCGACAAAGCCGAGATCGGGAATGTCCGGATTGGCAATCAGGCGATAGAGCCGGTACTGCCCGTCCGGCTCCACCAGTTTTTCGCGGTATTCCGCCGGCAGGTAGGGGACACCGAGTTTCCAGCCAACGGCGAGGATCGCCATGTCGGATTTGATCAGCTCGCCGCCGGTCAACCTGATCGCGCCGGGCTCATAGTTCGCAAAGGTGCCCTGCACGGCCTTGATGCGCCCGTCTGCCACCATCTCGAAAAAGCCCGGCGTGGCGATGGGGACCGAGCAGTTCACGCCTCCCTCGATGGGCTCTTTCGGCTTCAGCCCGGTCTTGTTGAGCTTGAGCTGCACGGTCAGAAGCGCTTCCAGCGCGCGCCAGTGAGCCCAGATGAAGGGCCGGGCAACGGCATGATTGAAGCGGGCGAAGCCACTCCGGCTCCAGCCCGGAAACATCTTCTCCTGCGCGCGGATATAGAGGATGCGCTTGAAATTGATCAGCCCGCCGACGAAGTAGGGAATGCGCCAGACCGATTCCAGATAGACGATGGTGACGGAGCGAGCACCCCATTTCACCGCACTCACGGCAATGTCGGTCGCCGATTTCGAGAAGCCGAGAACCGTGACGTTCCTGCCCTTCACCATGGCCGGATCGGTGTATTCGGAAGAGTGGATTACCGTGCCGCCTTCTGCCTCGAACTCCTCCTGGCCCGGATGGGTGAGAATGTTCTTCTCACTGAACTGGCCGGTGCAGACGGCAACAAAATCGAAGGTTTCGCTGGTTTTCTCGCCATTCGCCGTTTCGAGATCGAGCTCCCAGCCGGGTTTGCCATCGTCGCGCCGGCGCATGGCAGAAACGGAGGTGTTGAAGCGGATCAGCGGGCGCAGACCGTGGTCGTCTGCGTAGTCCGACAAGTAGGAGAAGACCTGCGGGCCTTCGGCCATTCGGGAAAATCCTTCGGCATCGCCTTGTCGGTGTACCGATAGAGATCCTTTGGGCTCTGCGTCTGCACATCCGGATAGGAGCGTGAGGGCTCCCAGACTCCGCCCAGTTCGTGGCTGCGTTCAAGAACGGTGACCCGGTGCCCGCGCTTCTTGAAGGAGCGGGCGGCGGCAAGACCGCTGACGCCGGCGCCGATCACGCAGACATGCTTTCGTTTTGTCATGACGTTGTTCCTCCCGTCCGGCAAATTCTGGACGCGCGCCTCCCCGCGCCGCGTGTTGCTACGTCGCCAAAGGTCCCTTGCCGGCCTTGATTGTTATCGGGTCTGTGGGCCGGCTCCCCCGAGGACCCGGCCAAAACGCGATGCTTTAGTCGTTTGCTTCCGGTGGCAGGAAATCCACTTCGTGAAGGGCCGAAACCTTCACCACCTCTTCCGGGTCGGTCATGTTGTGCAGCGTCTCGAACAGCGCTTCGAGCTTGCGCGCCGGCGAAACCCAGAAGAGCGCGCGGGCCGGCTTATCGGACTTGTTGAAATAGCCATGCGGAACGCCGCGCGGCATGCGTACCAGATCACCCGCCTTCGCCTTCATCCACTTGCCGTCGAGCTTCAGATCCAGCTCGCCTTCCTGCACAAGAATGAACTCTTCCTGCGTGGGATGAACATGAACCGGCACGAACTGGCCCGGGTCGCTGTTGGTCTCAAAGGCGAAGGTGGAATCGCATGTGGCCTTGGGAAAATAGACCTGACCGAGAATGTTCCATTCCTTGCCGGCATAGCCTTCACCGTTCGCGGTGACGCCTTTTTCGAGTTCCTTTTCCATGATTTTCCTCCCTTGATCACGGAGTTTCATGGTGCCTGTAAGCGATCGGGAAAAATATCCGGAAACTGAACCAAATATCCGAAAAACGAAAAAAACAGACCGGTTTTGGCGAGAAACCAGGACAAATCTTGGAGAAACCAAAACAGCTGCTAAACTCCCGGAATGGTGATCGCCCGGGAGGAGTGGGGCGACCGCCCGTTGTCCAGCCACGCCCTTTTTCAAACGGATGATCTGGACTGTGCACGGGAGAAGGTTGCCCGAAAATTCTGCAACCACCGGCTGGAAGTGGTCGGTGGCGGACGGTTTCGCGCGGTGCAAAACCACCAGCCGGGCCTCCTCGTTTCCCTCAACTATATCAGCTACGGTGCCGATGTGCTGATCGACCCCGGCGCGCTCGAAACCTTCTATCTCATACAGATTCCGATTTCCGGCTGCGCGACGATCAAACACAACCGGAAGGAATTCCTGAGTGACGGCGACAGGGCGGCGCTGCTCAATGCCGACCGCGAAACCTCCATGCGCTGGTGGGCCGGATGCGAGCAGGTTCTGGTGCAGATCCCCAAAGCCTCGTTCATGGGGTTTGCCGAGCAGCTCTGCGAGCGCCCGCTGCCGGGACCGGTGGTGTTCGATCCGGTGATCGACTTTACGCGGCCGGAACTTGCTTCATGGCGCAATCTGGTCAATGCGATGTTCCGCGCCGCCAACAAGCCCGAGAAGCAGGTTCTGAACCTTTGCGCTGCGTTCCACGAGCAGCGCATTCTCGAGGCGCTCCTGAGACTCCAGCCGCACAACCTCTCCGCTTTCTTTGACACAAGGCAGGAGGCGGCGCCGCGGCAGGTGAAGTGGGCCGACGCGTTCATCAGGGAGAATGCGCACCGCCCGATCACGCTGACCGACATCGCGGCGGCATCGGGTGTCGGCGCGCGGGCGCTGCAGCTTGCCTACAAGCGCACGCACGGTCTTTCGCCGATGCACGCGCTGACGCTTGAGCGTCTGCGTCGCGTGCGGTTCGATCTGGAAAATGCTCAAGGTGAGATTTCGATAACGGAAACAGCGCTGCGCTGGGGCTTCAGCCATCTCGGGCGCTTTGCCGCCGACTACCGCAAGACCTTCGGTGAGCGCCCCAGCGAGACGGCCCGCAAAGCCACCTACTGATCCGTCATTTTGCCGCCGGCATCTTCAGCGCGGACACCGACGCTTCGCTGTTGTGGACATAGTCGTTCGCGTCTGGCTGGCGCTGCAGGATGAGGATGAACAGGAAGTCCATCAAAGTGAGCTGTGCATCGCGCGACGTGATGGCGGAGGAGCGCACCCGTTCCTCGTCTGCGACCGTGTGCAGGCGAATGTCGGCAACGCGCATCAGCGGATTCTGCTGCAAGCCGGTGACGGAGATGACAGTCGCGCCCCGCGCCTTTGCAAGCTCGGCAATGCGCACCGTCTCGATGCTGGTCCCGGAGTAAGACAGTGCAAAGAGCATATCCTCTTCGCCCAGAGAGGAAACATTGGCCATTTGCACATGGCTGTCGCTGTCATGCAGAGCGTTGCGACCGAGCTTCTGCAGCTTGTAGGAAAAGTCGCGCGCGACCAGTGAAGACGCACCGACACCGGCAATGTGGATGCGGCGCGCGGCATCCAATGACTCAAGCGCTCGCGCTATCTCCGGCTCGTGATTGGCGGCGATGGTCTGCTGCATGGAGAGAAGCTTGCTTGAGATCAGCTTTTGCGAAATGGTGGCGTGGCTGTCGCCGATCTCGATGGTGGAATGAATCATGCCCGGCGGCACCTGCCATTCCTGCGCCTTGGCCTTGCTGACCGCCAGCTTCAGATCCTGATAACCGGAGAAGCCGAGTTTCTGGCTGAACTTCACCACGCTCGACTGGCTGCGGCCGGTCTCTTCCGCCAGAGCCGCAGAGGAGAGCCTGAGCACACGATCGGGATAGTCGACGATGAACTGGCCGATCTGCCGGTCGGCCGGAGCCATGGTCTCAAGCTGCGCGTCGATGATCTTCAGGACAGACATGGCTTCCTTTCGAGGAACGGGATAGCGAAACTAAATGAGTTTCGCTGTCAGGGGAATCCCGCAGGAATTAAAGACTGGAATAATATATTCCCAAGAGGGCTTGATCAAAGGAATTCACCAATAGAGACTGGGGCTTTGCCTATCGGTGTTTCCGGAACCGCAATCATGGACAGACTGAGAATAACAGGGGGCCAGCCGCTTCAGGGCACCGTCACCATTGCCGGGGCAAAAAATGCCGCGCTGCCGCAGATTGCCGCCGCACTTTTGAGCCCGCATCCGCTTGAACTGTCGAACCTGCCGCTGGTCTCCGATGTGGAGAACATGCTCCAGGTCGCCGAGCTTTACGGCGCGTCGGTGACCCGCAACGCCCACACGGCGGTGATCGACGCCAGCGCGATGGTTTCATGCGAAGTCTCCTATGAAACGGTGCGGCGGATGCGGGCAACGGTCCTGTTTCTCGGGCCATTGCTTGCGCGGTTTGGCGAGGCGCGGGTCTCGCTGCCCGGCGGCTGCGCCATCGGGGCGCGGCCGGTGGACATGCATTTGAAAGCGCTCGAAATGCTGGGTACAGACATCGGCATGGAAGGTGGGCTGATCGTCGCCCGCGCCACCGATGGGCTCAAAGGCACGCGGGTGATCCTGAGTTCGCCCTCGGTGGGCGCGACGGAGACGGCCATGATGGCGGCCACTGCCGCACGCGGCGAAACCGAAATCCTGAACGCGGCGCGCGAACCGGAAGTGGCGGACCTCGCCGCCTGCCTCAACGTCATGGGCGCGAAGATCGAGGGAGCGGGAACGCATCGCATCATCATCGAGGGTGGCACCGCCTGGAAGGCTGCTGCGCATCACGTCATCCCCGACCGCATCGAGGCCGGCACCTATGCGGTGGCTGCCGCCATCACCGGCGGGGCGCTGGAACTGGTGAATGCGCGCATGGAAAACCTCGCCGCCGTGATTCAGGCGCTGGAGCTGATGGGCGTAAATGTGTGGCCGAGCGACCGGGGCTTGGTGGTTTCGAGAAGCGGCACCCTGCGCACGACCGACCTCACCACAGAACCCTATCCGGGCTTTCCGACAGACCTTCAGGCGCAGTTCATGGCGCTCGCCTGCTGCGCCGACGGAACATCGCTCATCCGCGAGACGATTTTCGAGAACCGGTTCATGCATGTGCCGGAACTGGCGCGACTCGGCGCCGACATCACCCTACAGGGCACGACTGCCGTGGTCCGGGGTGGTAAGCCGCTCAAGGGCGCGCAGGTGATGACAACGGATCTGCGCGCTTCGGTCTGCCTTGTGCTTGCAGCGCTTGCCGCGGAAGGCGAAACCATCATCAACCGCGTCTACCACATCGACCGCGGCTATGAGCAGCTCGACCGAAAACTGGCGCAATGCGGCGCGGCAATCGAACGGTTGCGGAAATGAGCGACGGGGAGAGCCATTTTTATCTCGGCGTCGATGGTGGTGGCACGGGCTGCCGGGCCCGCATCGAGGATGCAGCAGGTGCCGTGCTCGGTCAGGGCCTTTCCGGCCCGGCCACCACGAGGCTCGGCGTTGAGGCCGCATGGGCCTCGGTCCGGCGCGCAGTGGAGGCTGCAATCGAGGAAGCGGGCTTCAGCGAGGCAGACATCGCCCGCATTCATGCCGGGATCGGCCTTGCCGGCATGCGCCGAAAGGGGGCCATCGAAGCGTTTCAGGCGCTATCGCACCCCTTCGTCAGAATCGTTTTTGCCAGCGACAGCGACACGGCGTGCCTTGGCGCGCATTCGGGTCTCGATGGCGCTATCGCCATTGCGGGAACAGGTTCGGTGGGGCTTGGTTTGGTGGAAGGCAGGCATTTGCGCATCGGCGGTTACGGCTTTCCCATTTCCGATGAGGGAAGCGGTGCCGATATTGGCCTCAATGCCGTGCGTGCCGCACTGCAGGGCCATGACGGACGCATTCCGCAAAGCGCGCTTCTGACCGAAGTCATGCGCCGCTTCGAAGATGACCCGGCAGAGGTGGTGGCCTGGATGGACCGGGCAAGCGCAACCGACTATGCCACCTTCGCGCCCATGGTGCTGCGCCATGCCGACCAGGGCGATGGCGCCGCGCGGCGCATCGTGCAGGGCGCGGCTGCGCAGATCGACATGCTGGTGCGCACGCTCTTCGATCAGGGCGCACCGCGCGCGACATTGCTTGGCGGGCTTTCAGGCCCTCTCGAGCCCTGGCTCTCGCCCGATGTCGCGCCGGCG
>NZ_BAMP01000097.1 GCF_000615975.1 Nitratireductor aquibiodomus NL21 = JCM 21793
GGCGAGATTGGCGCGCAACTGCGCGGCGAGGCGCCTGCTGCGCTCGTCGTCGCCCTTTCCACCGGAGGATGAGGCATCTGGCTTTCTGGCTTTGCTCAAGTGAAACTCCATGGAGAACCCGTCTGTAATCCTACCCCTGTGTCTTCGCACTGCAAGCGGCGCAGCACCGGTCCCAGGGGCGATTTTCACAGCCCTTTATCAAAGTGAGCAACTGAATGCGAATGTGTGCTTGCGCAATGCCGATCATTGTGGCAGAAGTCCGCCGCATCACAGAGGCGGGCGCGCTGTTGCCCGTTCATGGTCCGGACGCCTTTGGCCCGTTTGTTCTTCAGGCGTTTCCGTTCCGGCGCTGCTGCCGTAGCTCAGGGGTAGAGCACTCCCTTGGTAAGGGAGAGGTCGAGAGTTCAAATCTCTCCGGCAGCACCATTAAATCAAACACTTAGCTGGAACCTGTCTTTCTGTCATGACAGAAACGATGACAGAAACTACCGCCTTCCGATCCTCGATGCGATGTCGCCCTGAAACTCCGGGTGATGGTGGCCGTACACGTCTTCGATCATTTTCAGGCTCGTTCCCGCATACTCGGCAACGTCCCACGGATCCGCTCCACTCTGCATCATCCATGTCACTGCGGTGTGTTTGAGGATGTGCGGTGTTACTTCCTTTCCGAGCCCGGCGTTCGTTCGAGCCTCATCCCATGCCTTGCGCTGTGCCTTCACAGTCTTGCCGTGATAGTGGATCACGAAAGGGATAGGCTTCCTGTCTTTCGCTTCCCGCATGTCGGCCGCTTCCCATCTTCTGAGAAAGCCCGCCAGGCGGCGCGGAATGCGAATGGGCGGGCGGCGTTTTCTGGTCTCGGTCTCGCCCGCACCGCGCCGGTGGATGACGCCGGCTTTCGTATCCACACGGCCGCCAAGGGTGTTCTCCACCCATCCCAGACGCCGGACAGCGCCTGACCTGGTTGCCGTGTAGATGCTGATCAGAATGAAGCGCTGCAATGCGCGGGCCGAATCCCTGTCTTCAAGGTTCCGAGCCGCTCGGAGAAGGCGCGCGACTTCCGCACGCGTAAGCCAGCGCGATCTGGGTGGAGACTGCTGGGGCAGCGTGACAACAGGAAGAGCGTCCAGCGGCGTTTCGGCGTGGTAGGCATTGATCGCTGCCCGCAGAACCGTGAGCTCGCGCCTGGCGGTCTCTCGTGAAACAAGCTTCGGTTTCTTGGATTTGGTGGCCTGCCTGATGGGCTGTGAAGCACGATGGTCAACATAGGCCTGGCAGGTGGAGCGCTTCACCTCTGAAAGGGGTTTGATCCCCCACCAGTCCAGCAGGCGCTCTATCGAGTAGCTTGACGTCTTGGATCGCTGCCCGCCCGCGATCTCGCGAGCGTAGTAGATCAGGATGTCTGCGACGAGGAGTGCAGAGGAACGACTGTCTGTTGGCGGTTCGTATTTTTCTTCGATGTATTGTCGGAGTCTTCCCTCAGCGCTCTCGCGCTCCTCAAGGCTGCAGCCAGTGCCGCGTTTGACCGCTCCGTCGCGGATGAACCAGAGGCCGGCTTTTTTGTCGAACCAGAGGCGGGCGCCTTTTGCTGGACGCGGCATTTTTCCCTCATCTCTCTCAATGCGGCGCGCGTGACGAAATCGCGTCGGCCGATTCTTTCCATGACGAGGTTGCCCCGGGCAGCCTCCACCCTCAGTGTGGCAGGCTTGATCGCATCGCGGAAGACAATTCGGCAGGCTTCGACAAGCGTCATTGGCTCATCGTCGCCAATCTGCACGATGTCCAGTTCGTGCCTACCCATGCGTGCCTCCGTTGCTAGGGAGTTCGGCGCAATTTGGCGGCGTCACACCGTTCACCAGATCGCCCTCGGTGACGAAGCGAATGAGCATCGCCATCAACTGTACGATCTCCTCTTCAACCTCGATCCATTCCATGCGCTCTTCGGCGTAGTGGACCGCGCCACGCACCACCTCACCAGCTTCTTCGGCGATCTTGAGGGTCACATAGTTCGGCTGGGGGAACCTCGCGGCAGCCCTTGCAGCGGTGTCCTGCGCTCGACGGAATAGGGCGGCTGGATAATCCTTCGCCTCTGCCTTGGGTGCAGGCGCGATCCGCTCGCCGCGCTGGTGCAGCATCATCGCAAGGTTTCCAACGTCGAGCGGATCGCCTTTTTCGACGTGCTCACGAAGCATCGCCGAGATCTCGGGATTGTTGCAGAAGGCGTCGTCCCACCATCCGCCGCGACCCTCTTTGCGTTT
This sequence comes from Nitratireductor aquibiodomus NL21 = JCM 21793, assembly GCF_000615975.1. Lineage (GTDB taxonomy): Bacteria > Pseudomonadota > Alphaproteobacteria > Rhizobiales > Rhizobiaceae > Nitratireductor > Nitratireductor aquibiodomus. Next base: position 2,256 of record NZ_BAMP01000097.1, read on the forward strand.
CAGTGCAAGCTTTATCTTCATGGCTTCTGCGAACCGATCAACCGCCTTGTCGTCTGGGTGCGCCTCTGCCTTGGGGGCAGAAAGAACAGCATCGGCTTGCCGGAGTAGCGGTCCGATGATCTCGCACTCCTCGCATTCGTGTGACTGGTAGGCGCGGATTTCTGTCACGAAGTCATGCAAAGCCTGCTCAAGCTTCTGTTCGCGGCTCATATCAGCGTCCTCCGGTTGCCACCCATCACCTGTTGGCAGGCCGGGCAGATGTGGAGATAGCCCTGTTTGGGCTTGCGGCCTGCGATGCTTTGCGAGGCGCCGAAGAGCTCGGCCGTGCCTTCGCCACTGGCCGGATCGACCTTCGCCTTCACGATGCGCCAGCCGGCGGTTCGCGCGTCGGCGATCATCACGTCGAAATCCTCGCGGGCGTAAGTGTTGGGATAGCTGGCCGGACAGTGATCGCAGGCGACCTGCGTGCGGCCGTCATGGGTTTCTATGGTCATTGCTTAAGCGCTCCCTCCGCCCTGATGATTGCGGATTTCGCTTTCTGCAGGCGGTCGAGCTGGCCCTGACCCAGACCGCAGGTAAAGCGAACCGCCTCAAGCATGCGTGTCACGTCTTTCGTGACGGCGATGAGATCTTCCAGAAGCTCGCGCTGTTCGGCCGGGCCTCCGGGCTTTCTGGCGTATTGCCGCCATTCAGCGCGGCATGCCTCACAAGCGCGGAAGCTGGAGGGCGGCATGACGCTGCCGCAGTTGCTGCATTGAGCATGTGTGCGATCAGCCATCACATTCCCCAATCGTTCTTGTTTGAAAGGAAATCTTCGGCGCCGGTGCGGCGCTCGCGACGTTTCAGGCCGATGACGAGAAGGGCCACCAGGCCAAGGCCGAAAGCTGCGCCGGCGAGGGTGGCGAGGGCGGAGAACATGGTTCTGCCCCTCTCATGTCGCCGCGAAGATGAGCGCGCCGACGAAGCCATAGCCGAAGGCCAGCGACAGGATCAGCGCATGCTCGACGCGGCGGCGCGCCAGAAAGGCAAGCCATAGATGGCGAGCAGGGCCTTCCTTTGCGCTCTTCGGTTGTGGCGCTCCATTTTGATTGCAATACTCGCTTATTCTGTATCGAAGATTCTGTGCTTCGTCGCGGGTAGCTGAAATGCTTGTATTTCGCTGATGAGGGAGGGAAGAGTTGTGAGCGTTGAAATCATTGCCTGCAGTCGCTGCGACTTCGAGGCGACCTACGTTGGGATTGGCGGCAAGGGGAGCATCGATGAGAATGTGCTCGAAAAGATGCGGCTCTGCGCTTACGCGTCTGAGCATGGCGGGGATCCTCTCAATTGTCCGCATTTTGCCGCGGCGATGGAAAAGCCGGGGCGTCCTGTTCGTTGACGGGCCGAATCTCGGTTCTGGTGCTGCTCGACCGGCGCGTCCCGCTGTCTCCGGCCTCTTCCACCTCGGTGATTTGACGCAGTGACAAACCCTCGTGGAGTGAACGCGGATCGAAGTTCGGATCGCAGAGGTCTTGGAGCGCCTGTGCCATCTGTCCTGCATCGGCGATGGTTAGTCGCAGGCGCTGCACGCTCCCGTCGTCCATCGTGAACGAGACTGAGATGACCGATTTGTCGGAAGCGACGGTGACGCCGCGCCAGGAGGCGCGTTGACCAAACAGCTTGTTCCTGGTGATTTCTTCCGGCGAAGGCGGCGCGTTTCTAAGGGAGCAGGGCATAACTATGCCGCCCGCCCTTGCGACGCCCATAAGTTCGCCAAGTCGCGGGCCTCGGCGCCGTAGCGGTCGATCTCTGCGCTGGAAAAGCCCATGAGCGAAAGGGCTTCACGGTCGACCGTGCGACCGCCGCCCTGGATGACCAGCATGGCATCGGCCATACGGCGCACCGGGTCTGTTTCGATCTGGGCAGGAGCGGGAAGCCGTGTGGTGGCTGTGCGGTAGGTGATCATGACTTACTTTCCTCGTTGAGACTGAGGGAAGGTAGGCATCACTTACTAATATTGTCAACCGTGATCTGGTAGGTAGGTAAGCGCCGTGGCGTTAAGCTCAGTAAAATTCCTGTTGATATGTACTTGATTTGTTCTCATCGGCACGCGAGGTTAGTCGGCGTTTCCAGTGCGGGAGAGGCAGAGGCAGTAATGAGTTCAATGTTTGTTGTGCAGTCATACTTCACGGGCCGGCGAGGGGTGTTGATAGCGGACACGCCGCTTCAGGCGCAAAACACCAATCACGCCCGGCGGATTGCCGAGCGCCTTGCTTTGCAGAAAACGCTTGTCATTGCCTTCTCACGCTCGGGCAATCCGAAGACTGGTGAGTATGATGAAGCCCGTTTGATTGCGGCGTACGGGGAAGTTCCCGATGACGTGCTCGCGATGCCGCGCGCCTAGCGAGAGTTGTATTTTCCCACCACTCGATGGCAGATCGGCCATTCTGCGCGATACTCTTTGAATGTCTTGGCGGGCTTGTATTGCTCAAGCGTCCATTCGCGATCGTTGAGGCCATCCAGGCGCTTTATGATCGCCTCTGCTTCACCGGTTTCCCCCGGCGCAGCGTGGTAAAGCACGACATCGGTGTCGCGTTGTGGTGGGAGATTCGGATTGATTAGGGCCATGTCACCGGCCGATAGGCCGGCTCCATTGATTCCCCTGTGATCAGTAGGCCGTATCCCCCGCGAACACCTTCCAGGATGGTCGGCATCTTGAGATATTCTATTGCTTCAAAGGTCACGATCACGTGCCCGTCTCCACCTCGGGCGGCTGCGTAGAGCGGCAGTGATTTCTCGGGTTTCACAAGATCCTTGCCCGGAACGATCGAAGGTCTGAAGCCTCTTGTGCGTTCTTTTGGGTCGGCGGCTGGAGGCGCGCCTTTGGCCTCAAGCAGCCAGTCCGTAGACACGTTCAGGATGGAGCTAAAGCCGGGATGCGCTCGACGTCCGGGGTCGTTGTGTCGCTCTCCCATTGGGTGACCGATACGCGCTGTATCCCAAAGTGGTCAGCCACCTGCTTCTGGGTGAGTCCGCGCGATGCGCGCGCTTGTTTGATTCTTGAGCCGATCGTTTCCATAGCTTCAATTGTAATTAGTGCTTACTTCGGTTGCACCTACCAAAGCGCTTGACAAAGTAGGTAGGTAATGCCTACCAATGGCGCATGTTGAAGATCGTCGAACAAGCAGCAGAGAAAGTTGGCGGGCTGAACAAGCTCGCGGCTGAACTCGGGATCAAGCACCAGGCCTTCTACTCATGGAGGCAGGTTCCGCCTGCGCGTGTACTCGATCTCGAGCGAATTACCGGGATTTCACGGCATGACATTCGTCCCGACATCTATGGAAAGCCGGTGAATGCCGGCCCCGCAGGTCGAGTTCCGGAGGCTGCTGAATGACCGCACTCCTCAAAAACTCGTCCTCCCAAGACCGCGTTTCCGACCTCCTCCCAGGAGATGCGGCACCTGCCGCGCCTGTCTGCCTCCGCTCCTCCCGGGCGGAAGGCGCGGCTTCTTTCATTTCCATTCGGGTTTCGCCGGCCATGGCAATCCTGCTCAAGGCGCTTGCGGCCCATGACGGATTGCCCGGTATCGATGCGCTGATTGCCGACATGGCCGCCGAGCGCGCAAGGGCTGCGGGCATTCCGCGCCTTCTGCGCGCTGTATGTGACCTTGAGGCCGGTGCAGCCAGACGGTCCTTCGAGTTGCGGTTGCCACGGGAGGGGGAGGCTAGATGAGACTTTCAGGCATATCCCTTTGCCGGAATGAACCGCCTCTTGGCCTCGTGTCCGCAATTGAGGCAGCGAAGCGTGTGCTCCATGTGGCCCATCGGACCGGTAATTGGGTGCTCTTCTTCGCTTTGAAACTCCATGACCGCATGGCAGCGCGGGCAGTCGTTCGGCCAGGTGCCTTGGTTGCTGCCTTTCCGGACTCGAGCGTCGCTACACGCGCCTCCAGCTCCGCGATGCGTTTGGGGAGGCTGGTCAAGCTTCTCCAAACTGGAATCTGATCGAGGATTTTCAGAATGTCTGAAACTGCAATCAAGTCGTGTCCTCCACCCAATGAGTTCTTTATCGGCCAGAGGGGATTACTTTGTGGCGCGCGGAAATTGACGGTATCAGCATCCGCTCTGCCTTCAAGAGCGTCGTTGTTGAGGCCTTCCAGGGCGACCAGAAGATCAGTCATACGATCTCTGCTGCGCATGCACGCCACCTTATTGCGCTGCTGCAGGATGCAGTGAGCCTGGCGGACAGCAAATGATGATCGCGCGCTTCCCATGCGGACCTCCTTAGCGAACTGACGCTCGCACACTGACATCGCCAATCCATTCCCGCCACGGGAAACGACGCCGGGTTTTCCCGGCGCGGGAATGAGTTTGTGTCCTGTGCAACAGGCGGAAAGCTAACGATTTGGCTTTCCGAGCAACGAATGCCCGAAGCCATAGCGCAGGGCTTTTCCGGAGAGACCCATGATCCGAATGCCAATCCCCGCCACTTCCGCATCAAGGCTGCACAACGCGACATGATTGCCGCTGCCGGCGGCATCGAGCGCGTGGTGGAAATCGTCGGCTACTCGAAATCCACCGTCGGGCGCTGGAACAATGGCGACGGGCCGGACCTGATGCCGCTCGATGCGGTGTGGGCGCTGGAAGCCGAAACCGGCATGCCGGTGATCACCACCGCGCTGGCGGAGCTTTCCGGGCGACGGCTTTCCGACCCGAAGGAAGTGGCCGATGCCGAAGCCGACATCATGCGCGGCTATGCGGGGCTTTGCAGCAAGGCGGGCGAGATGATGGCGACCATGGCCGAGGCCATGGCGGACGGCAAGATCACACCGGCAGAGGCTGCCATCTATGACCGGCGGCTGAGCGAGCTTTCCGATATCATCGCCGCCTGCAGAAAACATGCGGCCAGTGTGCGCCATGCGGGCGGGTTTTCCGTGGTGTGTGGGGGCGCATCGTGATCCGCTCTGTCGAAGACATGGTGTGGTGCCGCAACGCGCCGGAAGCGACGGAGGGCGTGTCGGGCGGGCTTCTGCTAGCCGCGTGTGAGGGGCCTGCCTGCCAGTTTCCCGTGCGCAGCGAAGGGGCGGACACCTATTTCTGTGCGGCACCCGTGGAACCGGAGCATTGGGCAAGCGGGCGGCAGGACAGCCGCTATTGCCCGTTTCACCGCGACTATCTCAGCGGCTGCAAGAGCCTGGCAGAGGAAGCAGCATGAGCGCGACCCCGGCATGGCGGGCAGCACTGCTCGGCCTCATCCTCTTCGGGCTGCAGCTCCTGTGGCTTGCCGCCATCACGCCGGAGGCGGGCTGATGCGCAGCGACCAGGTGAGCCCGAACCTCTTCCTCGCCGGCAGCCTGCTGGCGCATCTCGACCCCGACAGCATCGCGCGCTTCGACGTGGAGCGCAGCCTGCCGGCGCGGGAGGCGATGCTGCGCCTGCGCAGGCGATTGCGGCGGGTGGGGAGCTCTTCGCATCAACCAGACAAGGGGAGGGCTGCGTGATGGCGCACGATCCGTGGAACCCGCGCGGGCCGGCACGAGAGCGACCGGGCGCGAAGATGGCGGCGGAAGGTGATGAAGCCAGCGGGCCACAGACCGTCGCCGCCGGTCAGCTGCGTGCCTTTGTCGAGCGGATCGAGCGCGTGCAGGAGGATATCGACGCGCTGAGCGACGACCGGAAGGAAATCTACGCGGAAGCCAAGGCGATGGGGTTCGACACCAAGGCGGTGCGGGCGATCGTCAAGCTGCGCAAGTTGGATCCGACCGAACGGCAGGAAGCCGAGGCGGTGCTCGACACCTACAAGGCCGCGCTGGGGATGGAGTGATGAAGTATCAGCTCCTGCCTCCGCTTTCTCCCGAAGATTTTGCCGCGCTCGAAGCCTCCATCATCGAGCACGGTGTGCTTGTGCCGGTGGAGTATGACGAGGAAGGCAACATCCTCGACGGGCACCACCGGGTGCAGGTCTGCGAGAGCCTCGGACTGGCGGACTGGCCGCGCTTTGTGCGCAAGGGGCTGAGCGAAGCGGAAAAGCGGACGCTGGCACGCGAGCTGAACGTTTCGCGGCGGCACCTGACCAGTGCACAGAAGCGCTCCCTGATCGTAGGGCAATTGCGGGATACGCCGTCGATCTCCTCTCGCGCGATTGCCGCCATGCTGGGTGTTGACGACAAGACGGTTGCGAAGGTGCGGCGGCAGTTGGTCGATGCTGCGGAAATTCCGCACCTTGAGGAAGTGGAAGGCCGCGACGGCAAAAAGCAGCCTGCGCGCAAGACCATCAAGACCGCCTACATGCCGGAGCCGGAAAACCGACGTGAGCTGATGCGGGTGGCAAAGGGCATTCGCGCCGAGACCCAGAAAACCCGCCATGCGGTGCGCCTGGCGCATATGGACATGGTTGCCGAGAAGGGCGCAGCGCGTGCACCCGAAGAGCTGGGCCGGGCCTATCCGGTCTATTATGCCGATCCGCCGTGGCAATTCGGTGTGCGATCGGAGGTGACGGGGCGCGAGAAGAGCGCCGAAAACCACTATCCGACCATGGAGACGGGCGCCATTGCCGAGCTGATGGCAAGGCTGATCGGCGGGGAGACGCCCGCGGTTCTCTTTCTCTGGGCGACCAATCCCATGCTGCCCGACGCACTGCGCGTGATGGAGGTCTGCGGCTTTGCCTATGTCCATCACTGGATCTGGGACAAGGAAGTGGCCGGCACCGGCTATTGGGGCCGCGACCGGCATGAGCTGCTTTTGATCGGAAGGCGCGGCGATGTGGTTGCGCCGCTGCCGGGTTCGCAGCCCGAAACCGTCTACCGCGAGCGGAAGGGGCGGCACAGCGCCAAGCCCGATTTCTTCGCCGAGACAATAGAGCGGTTTTACCCGGACATGGCGCGGCTGGAGCTGTTCTGCCGCTCGCCCCGACCGGGCTGGGATGCCTGGGGGTTTGAAGCGGGGGAGGGGCAAGCATGAGCCAGGCCACGCTGAATCTGGGGATGGGCGGACATCAGAACGCCGGGAACGGCGAAACAGTCTGGTTGACGCCTCCCTCGCTCATTCGCGCGCTGGGGCCGTTCGATCTGGACCCCTGCTTCTCCCCACCAAGACCATGGGCAACCGCTGGCGAGCATTACGGCCCAGATGTGGCAGGCGGGCTGGGTGGCCTGCATGCTGAGTGGTTTGGCCTTGTGTGGTGCAACCCTCCCTACGACCGCCATTTCGGGCGGTGGCTGGAGCGCTGTGCCGATCATGGCCGCGCACTAGCGCTTGTATTCGCCCGGACCGAGACGGCGGAGTTTCATCGCACAGTCTGGAACCGCGCTGACGCCTTGTTCTTCTTTGAGGGGCGACTGACGTTTCACCACCCGAACGGCCAGAAGGCGGCGGCAAATGGCGGCGCTCCCTCGGTGCTGGTGGCCTATGGTCGGGAAGCCGTACAGCGAATAGCCGCGGCAGGCCTGCGGGGGCGTCTTATCCACCTGCAGAGGGTGGCGGTATGACGGCATCTCGCCCCGACTTCTCCCCGCGCATGCTGATGCTCTTCCTGCGGGCTCGTGCCGAATTCCAGGTGATGGAGAGCGGCGAGCCGTGGCGGCGGACGGAACTTGTCCGTGCCGCGAAGACCGGGCTGCGCAGCTTGGCCGGGGTGACCAACAACGAATTTCACATGGCGTGGATGGGGCAGCTTTGCGCGCCGGAGCCGCGTGCGCGGCTCTGGGCGGCGCTTGGCCACCCGCCCGCCAAACGGGGCATCACGCTCACCCATGGAGGGCAAGACCATGGCTGATATCAACCACCTTCTCTTTGCCGAGGCCGTGAAACACACATTGCAGGAGCGGGGCCTCACATTCGGGTCCGCTGTCGAGGCATGGCCGGAACTGAACAAGGCGATGCTCTCGCGCGTGTGTGCGGGAAAGCCGCTTTCGGCGGGCAATTTTCTCCTGCTCTGCGCCCTGCTGCAATTGCGGCCCTATGACTTTCTCGTCCGCGACAAGGGACGGCGGCTGACCCTGCGCAGGATCGCGAAAAGCCTTTGCGATGAGCCTGTTACAGTGCATGCCAAACGTGAAACGGAAGGTGGTGCGCCATGACGGACACCATGCTTCCCATTCTCAGGCAGCTTCGCGAAGCGCGTGACGACCGGGCATTCGCGCATCTGCTTCTGAAGCTGCCCGATACGATCCTGCTCAAATATCAGGACGTGATTGTCGCCATGAGCCGGCGACGGCAGTTCGACGCCGGCGTGCGCTTCATCGAGTTTCGACTGACGGCGATGCGCGCCGTGCGGGACGGGCGCGGGCAGCTCGCGCCCGGTCTTGCGGCCGGTCTCAACCAGTTTCAGGACGCCATGGCCGCCTTTGCCGAGGGAGGCGAGGCATGACGCGCCGGTCGACAGGATTGAAGGCATCCAGAAGCGCATAGCCTCCGTGGTGGGCAAAGCGCTCATGGAGGAGGTCGAGGGTCTGTGTGTGCCCGAACCGCGTGTCGTCGTGCGCAGGATGGACGAGGAAATCATGCAGGCCTGCCACATCCTTTGCCGGGCCTATGATGCGCTCCAGCAGGCCAAGTTCTCCGGCCATCAGGAGGTGCGTGCGCGCGTTTCGCTGGAGACTGCGGCAAAGCGGTTGCAGACCGTCATGCGCAAGCATGGGAGGTTTCCGTGACCCGACGCGAGCGCATCCGGCAGAAGATCATGGCGCGCGTGGAGATTGTCGACACGGGCTATGAGACGCCGTGCCACCTGTGGACCGGCCCGACCAGCGGCGACGGACGCGGCGGGCACTATGGCCGCATGTCGCTCGATGGGCAGACCGTGGCCGTTCACAAGGTCTCGTGGACGAACGAGAACGGGTTCATCCCCGGCAAGAAGCAGCTCGACCATAAATGCCGGCAACGGCTCTGCGTGCGCGAGGATCACCTCGAGCTGGTGACGCACAGGCAGAACCAGAAGCGGCGGGCGGCGGCACGGGCTGAGGCGCAGTCGGGCCACAATGGCGGGCCGGCGCTGGAGGCTGCCGAATGACCGTGGCAGCCGAGCACAGAAAGACCGATGCCGAGCGCCTGCGCGCCATCCGCACCGCATTGGCAGCGATCCAGCCGGGACAATGGCAGCGGGCGGCGGATGACGCAGGCGAATTCGTGGAGGCACGCACGGAACACGGCGAGCTGCTGCCGATCGCGCGGTTTCACGCGGGCGCGACCTTTGATGAGATGATGTTCATCTGCGCGGCACCCGACATGGTGGCGTTTCTGCTCAACCTGGTGGACCGGGCGATTGACAGGGCGCGTGCGCAGAAGGTGGGACCGCCACCGGTGCAGCGGGCAGGGCAGGGCGCGCCGCCCGACTTTGCCGCCGAAGCGACCATGAAATGCGACGAACCGGCCTTCCGCACCTTTCTCGCGGAAAAGCACGGGCTTGAACAGCCGCTGACGAATGACCGGGCCGTGGTGAAGCTGCGCTCCATCCTCGGCATCACCTCGCGGCGCGAACTCAACGAAAACCGACAGGCTGCGAAGCGCTGGAAGGCGCTGCGCGGCGATTTCTATGCATGGAGGAAGGCGGGATGAATGGTCTCCGCGTTCTGGTTGGCTGCGAGTATTCCGGCATTGTGCGGCGGGCCTTTGCCGCGCGTGGGCATGACGCATGGTCCTGCGATCTGCTTCCTGCCGATGATCGCAGCAACCGGCACATTGTCGGCGATGTGCGCGACATTCTGCATGACGGCTGGGACCTGCTTGTCGTCGCCCATCCGCCCTGCACACGCCTTTGCCGGTCTGGCCGCCGCTGGCTTTCCGGCGCGGGCAAGATGACGCCACCAAAGCAACTGCCGAAAGGGCGTAGCTGGGAAAGCATGAAGGCGGAATTCGAGCAGGGCATTGACCTGTTCGTTTCCTGCTGGCGCGCGCCCATTCCCCGCGTGGCGATTGAGAATCCGGAAATGCATGACCTTGCCAAGGCCCGGATGCCGGCAGACCTGCCGCGCCCGCAGATCGTCCAGCCGTTCTGGTTCGGGCACCCGGAATACAAGGCGACGGGCTGGTATCTGCGCGGGCTCCCGACGCTTTGTGAAACGGACAGGCTGCCGGAGCCTGAAAAGGGCAGCGACGAGTGGAAGCGGTGGAACCGCGTGTGGCGCATGTCGCCGGGTGCGGATCGCGGCAAAGAGCGCAGCCGCTTCTTTCCCGGCATGGCGGCGGCAATGGCCGACCAGTGGGGCCGTGCAGCCCTTGATGATCTTGCGCTGGAGGCTGCGGAATGAACGATCCTCGCTTTTCCATCATTCCGGGCTGGATCGTCACCGATCCGCGCCTCAAGGGACGCGATCTGCAGGTGCTATGCCTGCTTGGTCGGCATATCGACAAGGCGGGCTGGTGCTTTCGCAGTCAGGTGAAGATGGCGCGGCAGCTCGACTGCGCGCGGTCGACCGTGCAGAGCTCGCTGGAACGGCTCATGAAGATCGGCGTCGTGGAGCGACGCACCGGCGACAGCTTCGACGGGCGCGACACCTCCTATCACTACAGGGTCATCTTTGACCGGGAAGTGGCGGCTTCGACCCTGCGCACATGGGAAGAGGATGAGGCCGAAAATGATCAACTCGACCCTGCGGAAACAGGGTGCCGGTCAGCCGGCACCCCTGCCGATATACCGGCACCCCCTGCCGGCCCAGAGTCGGCACCCCCTGCCGGTCCTGGATCGGCACCCTATAAGAACGTCCCCGATTTAACGCCCCCTGCAGAACAGGAGAGAGAGGCGCGCGCAGGCGAGCGGGAAGAAAATGGAAACTCGCCGACGAACCGCAAGACGCTCGAACGGGCATTCGAGCGAGCCTTCCAGGCATGGCCGACATCGGTGAGCGATAGCAGGCCGGAGGCATGGAAGGCATGGATTGACCTCTCAGCCGAAGAGCGTGTGCAGGCTGACGCGGAAGCGGAGCGCTATGCGGCTGCGGTCAAGAATGGCGGCAGGAAGCACCTTTGCAGCCATGCGGTCTATCTGCGGGAGAAACGCTGGTTGCGTCTGGAGCCTGCGGAGAATGCGGCGCGTCCAGCCGTGGTGCTGGCAAAGCCATTCGGAAAGCTCTGGCAGGCGGCGAGGATCAAAACCCTGTTCGCAGGGCCAACGGGGCCGACACCCGTGTTGACCCGCATCGAACGCCGGATGGTGGAGGGTGGCAGTTTCACGGAGGAACAACTGATCGCCGACAAGCGGGTTCGGACGGGGTTTCCGTCGATCAACGTGATGCATGAGAAGGCCATGCATCGGCAGGGCGTGACCGTCTCGACCGCGCTGGAGCCGCTTGCCGAGATGATGGAGGCGGTGCGGGTTGGCTCCGAGCGGTGGGAGGAATGGCGGGCGGAGCACCAGGCGCGCGGCTGGCCGTGGATACCCGACCCCGGGCGGCAGGAGTGGGTTTACTTCCCGGCTGGCGGGCCGGGCGGGCTGAAGGATTTCGAGGCGGCAATCAGGGCATACGAGGCAAAAGGCAATGATGATGGCGCGCAGCAAGCAGCTGAATGAGGCGAAACCCGTTACTCAAGATCAACTGTCAGATGCCGAGATTTCAGCGCTCCTCATGCGGGCGAATCGGCAGGCAACGGCAAGCCGCAAAACACAGGCAATGCTTGCCGGGTCCGGTGATGAGCCGAGCGGCCGACGCTGGTATGTGCTTCGGACGGTTCCACGCTTCGACAAAGCTGTGGAAAAGACCTTGGTCGACGCGAAGGTAGAGCACTGGATGCCGACCGAAAAGCGCCCGTGGAAGCGTCCGAACTCGAGGAAAATCTGGATACAGGAACGCCCCGTCATGCCCGGCTACGTGTTTGTACGGGTACTGTCGTGCGCCTCAATATGGGGTGGTCTGGCGCGTGTTCGTGGTGCCCTATCTGTGATCTCCGGGGCGCATGGCCCGCTGCCGGTGAGTGACGAAAACGTCTTGAAACTCAAGGCAGTGCTGGAAAGTGATGAGGAAGATATCGAAGCGGTGAAGGGGCTCTATCGGTCAGGTGACAAGGTGCATATCGATCACGGCCCGTTTGCAAGTTTCCCTGCTGTGGTCGAGCGTGTGGTTGGTATCGATATGGCACGAATTCTGGTGACGATATTCGGTCGCGAAGTGCGGACGACGATCCCTCTTGCCGATCTGAGCAAATAGCGTTAGCGATTCTGACCCAGGACGATCTGGTGAGCCTGAGCGCAGCGTCAGAGGGACCATCGCAGGACTGATGGACGAGTGGGTGAAAGCCCCACGCCGAGCGCCGGCCAGACCCAGGCAAAGCGAACCGAACGAGGTTTCAGCTTTGCCGCGATGGGGTTCTATTCTCGAAATTCTGTTTGCCGCTCTCCTGAAGAGAAGGGTTGACGCTTGAGAACTTCGGTCAGCTACAATCAGCAGGATTTTGAACAAAAGCTGGCTCGAGACCTTGGGCGCGACCTGCCATTTGCTTTCGCGAGGGCGGCGACATGGACGGCGCAGGACATCCAGAAGAACTCCAAGAAGTGGATGGTGCGGGTGTTCGATCGCCCCACGCGGTGGACGCTGAACGCCGCGTTCGTGAAACCGGCAAGCAAACGGACGATAACTGCGGAAGTCTACTTCAAGGACTTCGCGCCGAAGGGTACGCCGGCCGGCAAATATCTGCTGACGCAGATTCGAGGTGGCAGACGCCCACACACGCGATGGGAAAAACGGTTGATCCATGCCGGTATCATGCGGGTGAATGAATACGCCATGCCAGGCAAGGCGCTCAAGCTTGACCGGCACGGCAACGTACCCCGGAGCACATATGCGAAGATCCTGTCGCAGCTTCAGATTGGCGACAGCGGGATCGGCAACGAGAGCCGCGCGAGCAAGGCGGCAAAGAGACGGCGCGGCGCTGCCCGATACTTCGTTTCGTATGGAAAGGATGCCCCCCGCATCGGCGGCATCCGGCCCAGCAATCTGCCCCGGGGTATATGGCAGCGCGATCGGCGCGGTGCGGTGACACCGGTCTTCATCTTTGTGAACCGTGTCCCAGACTATGCCGACGCGTTCGATTGGAAGAATTGGGCTGATGCGACCGCAAGGGCCCGGCTTCCCATCAACTTCAAACGTTCTGCTGATCTGATTTTGCGTCGCCCGAACCGCTGAGTTCATCCTCTGAAGCACAATCTGCCATGTGGGCGGCCCCGCACACCTCTTTGGGTCCTTCCTGGACAAGCCCGACCCGCGAGTAATTCGGACCGCGGGGTTTCGGCAGTCTGAGCCGATTCTGAAAGCCTAAAGTCGAAGCCTAAAGATGAGCGAACCCGCTAAAGTCGAGACTATGGCGAAGGGCGACTTTGCACGCCTTATCGGCGTCTCGCCCGGTCGCGTGTCGCAATACATCACCGAGGGCAAAATCTTCGGTGCGGCCATTGATGGCGAAGGCAGGCTCGCCCGCATTCGCCCCGACGTGGCGCGCGCCCAGCTCTACAAGTCGCTGGAGCCTTCGCAG
>NZ_BAMP01000096.1 GCF_000615975.1 Nitratireductor aquibiodomus NL21 = JCM 21793
CACGAGGCCCTCGATCCCGTCACCCGGCCTCAGCCCGGCCGGGATGGAGCGCGCCGACAGGCGCGCCCGCGCTGGTGCATAACGCAATTGCGGGCGTCTGGTGGACACCACATCCACTGTCAGGCGGAAACGCCCATTCGCACGATGCTCAATGCTGATGACGCGGGCGGTGAGCCGGGTGGTCACGTCGGCGCCGAGCATGGGCGTGCCGGTCCGCCAGCTCTCCACTTTGGCGCAGGCGAGCCCCAGCAGAACGATGAGGGCTGCAAGAACGGCACCACGCAGCAGCGGCTTTCCCGCGGCCAGGAATGCCACAAGGGCAAGCGTGAGCAGACCGCAGACAATGGCATAGGCCGGTGGTTCGACCGGCAGGGCGAAATAAGCGAGCGCGCCACTGCCCAGCAGGACAGGAAGCCAGAGGAACAGGGTGCCTCTTGCCGCTTCCCGCGAAAGCGCGGCACGCATATCTGCATTCAGGCGCTTGCCGAGCGGAGCGACGAGGCCATGGATTCGCGCTGGGACCGGCGCATGCGCAGGGCGCGCCGGCGACACCAAGATGCCCTGCGTTGCGTCTTCAGCTTCCGGCGTCTGCGTGCCGACCGCGAACTGCGCCCGCTCGTCGCTCTCCGCAATCGCCAGTTTGCCCCCCATCGGCCTGGCCTCCCGTGCAATGCTTGCGCCCGGACCGTTCTATGCTACATGACAGCCAACCGAAGGCCACCTGCGGTATCACACACCCCAGCGGATCGTGAGACCGCGCCAATTCCCGGGATAGATTTATGACCACACCCGTCGTCACGCGCTTTGCACCCTCACCCACCGGATTCCTTCATATCGGCGGTGCGCGCACGGCCCTTTTCAACTGGCTCTATGCGCGCCACACCGGTGGAAAGATGCTGCTGCGCATCGAGGACACGGACCGGCAGCGCTCGACCGATGAGGCCACGGCGGCCATTCTGGACGGGCTTGCCTGGCTGGGGCTCAACTGCGACGGAGAACCGGTCTCGCAGTTCGAGCGGGCGGACCGGCATCGCGCGGTCGCCGAGGAACTGGTCGCCAAGGGCGAGGCCTATTACTGCTACAGTTCCCAGGAAGAGCTTGAAGCGATGCGAGAGAAGGCGCGCGCCGAAGGCCGCCCGCCCCGCTATGACGGCACCTGGCGCGACCGTGATCCTGCAGAGGCTCCCGAAGGCGTCAAGCCGGTGATCCGCATCAAGACGCCCCGGGAGGGCGAAACCGTGGTCGAGGACCAGGTGCAGGGCACAGTGCGCTTTCCCAACAAGGACCTCGACGATTTCATCATCCTGCGCTCCGACGGTTCGCCGACCTACATGCATGCCGTCGTGGTGGACGATCACGACATGGGCGTCACGCACATCATTCGTGGCGACGATCATCTGACCAATGCCGCGCGCCAGACGGTGATCTACAGGGCCATGGGCTGGGAGGTGCCGGTGATGGCCCATATCCCGCTTATTCATGGGCCAGACGGGGCCAAACTCTCCAAGCGCCACGGTGCGCTCGGCGTCGAGGCCTACCGGGAAATGGGATATCTTCCCTCCGCCCTGCGCAACTACCTGGCACGGCTCGGCTGGAGCCACGGAGATGACGAGATCATGTCCGACGAGGACATGATTCGCTGGTTCGACATCGTTGACGTGAACAAGGGCGCCGCGCGTTTCGATTTCCAGAAGCTTGAAGCGCTCAACGGCGTGCATATGCGGCAGATGGACGATGCGAAGCTGCTCGACGTGCTGGTTGACACACTGCCCTATCTCGACGGTGGGAAAGCGCTTCTCGACGCACTCGACGAGACGCGAAAAAAACAGCTTTTACAGGCCCTTCCCGGCTTGAAAGAGCGCGCCAAGACTCTCGTGGAACTCGTTGATAGTGCGGCTTTTCTTTTCGCAAAGCGCCCGCTGTCGATCGACGAGAAAGCCGCGCAGCTGCTTGACGAGAATGCACGCCAGCTGCTTGCGGAAATTCTTCCCGTATTGCAAAATGTCGGCGATTGGACCCTTGCGAACATCGAAGCTGCTGTCCGCGTCTTCGCGGAACAGACCGAACGCAAGCTTGGCAAAGTTGCCCAACCCTTGCGGGCAGCGCTCGTCGGGCGCACCACATCGCCAGGCATCTTCGATGTTCTCTCCGTTCTTGGGCGAGAGGAGAGTTTGGCGCGCATCCGCGATCAGGCTGCCTAGCTTCGTCCCGCAAAGGACCTGGCTGGCGGAGCGGGTTCGATCACCGAGAGCGTGCTGCACTGCAATATTCAGATGCTGCACGCGCTTGGCACCACGGGGAAATGCGTTAGCTATTTCGCGCGCTCGACCGCCGGCCATTTTTATTTGGGCGACAGTTTTCTGGCGCCAAGTTCCTTGAAGTGAGAGGTGATTGCGATGACCAAACCAACTGCGAAGCTGGAAATTGGCGGCCAGGAAGAAGGGCACGAATTTGAGGTTTTGAAGGGTAGCGTGGGCCCGGATGTCGTCAACATCACCTCGCTCTACAAAGACACCGGGATGTTCACCTACGATCCGGGCTTTACCTCGACCGCAAGCTGCGAATCGAAGATCACCTATATCGACGGCGACGAGGGAATTCTGCTGCACCGCGGCTATCCGATCGAGCAGCTTGCCGAACATGGCGACTTCCTTGAGACCTGCTACCTGCTGCTCTACGGCGAACTGCCGACCAAGGCGCAGAAAGAGGATTTTGACTATCGCGTGACGCACCACACCATGGTGCACGAACAGATGAACCGCTTCTTCACCGGTTTCCGCCGCGATGCGCATCCGATGGCCGTCATGTGCGGCGTGGTTGGCGCGATGTCGGCCTTCTACCACGACTCGACCGACATTTCCGACCCGCATCAGCGCATGGTGGCGAGCCTGCGCATGATCGCCAAGATGCCGACCATTGCCGCCATGGCCTACAAATATCACGTGGGTCAGCCGTTCGTTTATCCCAAGAACGAGCTCGGCTATGCCGCCAACTTCCTGCACATGTGCTTTGCCGTGCCGTGCGAGGAGTACAAGGTGAACCCGGTTCTGGCGCGTGCAATGGAGCGCATCTTCATCCTGCACGCCGATCATGAACAGAACGCCTCCACCTCGACGGTGCGTCTGGCCGGTTCTTCCGGTGCCAATCCGTTCGCCTGCATCGCAGCCGGCATCGCCTGTCTCTGGGGCCCGGCTCATGGCGGCGCCAACGAGGCAGCGCTCAACATGCTGGACGAGATCGGTTCCGTCGACCGTATTCCCGAATTCATCGACCGCGCCAAGGACAAGAACGATCCTTTCCGTCTCATGGGTTTCGGCCACCGGGTCTACAAGAATTACGATCCGCGCGCGAAGATCATGCAGAAGACCTGCCACGAGGTGTTAAGCGAACTGGGCATCAAGGACGACCCACAGCTCGACATCGCCATGGAGCTGGAGCGCATTGCGCTGACGGATGAGTATTTCATCGAAAAGAAGCTCTATCCGAACATTGATTTCTATTCCGGCATCACGCTGAAGGCGCTGGGCTTCCCCACCACCATGTTCACGGTGCTCTTCGCGCTCGCGCGCACCGTCGGCTGGATCGCCCAGTGGAAAGAGATGATCGAGGATCCGAAGCAGAAGATCGGCCGCCCGCGCCAGCTCTATACGGGCGCTACGCAGCGCGACTACGTGCCAATCGCCAAGCGCTGATCGCTTATACGATGCGACGAAGCCCCGCTGTTTTTCGGCGGGGCTTTTTCTTTATGGAGCGGCTCTGGCTTCCAGCGTGAGATGCGGCAGCCCGTTGGATGTCCGCTCGCGGGAATGCCCGTCCGGACCGACAGTTCCGCGAATGCGTTTGCGGTGGTTGGAGAAGCTGTCGAACGTGACGACGTCCACGGGTTCGTCCAGGTCGATCACAACGCGAAACCAGCCGGGGCGCAGCCTTTGCGAAGCGATCAGGGTTCCCTCAAACGGCCGCGAGAGATAGGTTCCCTGCACGCGCTGCCCGGGAGCCCATGCATCAGGCCCATTCTGCCCGATTGCCGCGCAAAGCGTGTTCCAGTCGCGATATCCATGCTGGTGCGCAATGGTTTCGAGCGCCTGCGCATGCGATACGACGCGCCCGCGATCCTTCAGATGCTGACGCAGGCGCTTTGCGAGCGCCTTTGCCTCTGCCATCGTCGGCAGTTCGGGATTCATGCCTGCTCTCCCCTCACTGCCGGGAAAAGCCCCCATCCCAGCCTGTTTCCCCGAGCCGTGCGGTAAAGCACGATGACGGTAAGGACGAAAAGCATCGCTTCAGCGGACGGCCCGGCAACCCAGATACCGGCCTCGCCGAAAACTGCCGCGAGCGAGAAGGTGAACGGGATCGCAAAGAGGTATGGCTTCGAAAGACCGAGCAGCGCCGCCCGACCCGCATCACCGATCGCCTGAAAATGCATTGCGATCATCATCAGCGGGCCAGTGGCGAAGAACAGACCTGTCATCACGGGAAGGATGCGCGCCACTTCGGCCACGACCGCTCGATCCCCGACGAAGACCCGCCCGATCGCAGAGGCGAAACAGGCCATCAGAACCTGAAGCGCAAGGCAGTAGACGAAGGCGACGACAACAGCAAATTGCAGGCTCCTGTTCACACGCAACAGCCTGTCTGCGCCGAAATTGTTGCCCGTGATCGTCTGCATCGCATGGCTCAATCCAAGAAGCGGCAGGAAAGCGAAGGTCATGACCCTCGTTATGATCCCGTATGCCGAAACGGTGGTCCCATAGCCCGGCGCCCCTACCATTGAAGCGCTGTAAGGATCGTTGCCGCCCCCAGTGCGAGGCCGATAAAATTCAGGCTCTGCGGCGCTCCGAGTGCCAGGATGCGTGCCCAGCCTCCATGCAGCCCGTGGCGCACAAGGACTGAAAGAGGCAGTTGCGTCCGGCCCCGCAGACGAAAGGCAAGAATGCCTGCGAATGCGAGCGCCTGGGCGAGTGCGGTTCCATAGGCAGAGCCGGCAACCCCCATGCCGAGACCGACGATCAGCATGTAGTTGAACCCGATATTGGCAATTGAGACGAGCAGGCTCATCGCGGCCATCAGGTTGACGCGGCCCTCATTGCGCAATGCGTCGGAGTTGACGGACAGCAGGAACAGAAGGGGTGAAAAGAAGACCGTGATCCGCAGATAAATCAGCCCCATCTCCGCCAGTTCCTGCGAGCCACCGGCAACAAGCAGGGAGATCGCCGGTCCGAACGGAAGGAAAAGCAGAATCAGAAGAAGGCTGACCAGAAGCGCAAGGCCGTGTGCGCCGGCGAACACTCTGGCTGACGCCTGTGTTTCGGCCGCGCCAAGACGACGTGCCAGAAGGCTCGACATGCCGCTTGAAACAAGCGTCGCCAGTGCGACGACGAGCATGTAAAGCGGAAACATGAGCGTGACGGCGGCCAGCGCATCCGGTCCGACGAAATGCCCCAGAAAGAGCGCGTCGCAGACAGCGAGTAGTCCGTTCATGCCCATCACGAAGATGATCGGAAGCGCGGTACGCGCATAGATGGGTCCGAGAAGACCTTCGGTGAATGCGTTAATGGGCTTTTCAGACAAATCCCCGTTCTCCTGTCGCCAGAGCCGCGCTGAAAAGGACGGGGGTCCGCATTGCCATCCGCGCGACATGCGTGGAGGAGGATTGAAAAGGTCTGAGGCAGAACTTCACCGTGACATGATGTCAGCGGACGGCAGGCGTCTGCAGCCGATCCGCTCTCTAGCCGGAAGCCGCCTCGACGTCAATGATCTGCGTGCTTTGCGAGCCTGTTGCCGGAAAAGCCTGCAAAATCTCAGGCGGCGCCTGAAACATGCCGGAGAACCACCTGCGCAGCGATCTCACCGGACGGACGTGCGGTGGCCAGTGCTTCGGCGATCTCCTGGAAGCCGGCCATCTGCGCGGCCCGACCCGGCTTGTCGTCCCACAATGTCGTGATCTGGCGGGCCAGATAGGACGGCCGGACATATTGATTGAAATGCTCAGGCACGACCGGCCAGCCGGCAATCAGGTTTGGCAGGGCCGCCGACCACACGGTGATCAATGGAATAAGCGCACGCGCCGCGAAATCCGTCTTGTAGCAAAGAATGGTCGGCACCCGAGCCAGGGCCAGCTCCAGCGAGACGGTTCCGGAGCATGCCAGTGCTGCATCGGCCTCGGCAAACGCCTGCCATTTGCGTTTTTGATCGAGGATGATCTCGGGCTTTTGGGGCCAGTCCTTCACCGCAGCCTCGATCATGGAGGAGACGTGCGGGACGGTGGGCATCAGCACACGGAAATCGTGCCCCGCCTCATGAAGGTGGCGCACGGCTTCCCCAAAAGGCTGGAGAAGACGCGAGACCTCGCCCCGGCGCGATCCGGGCAGGAGAAGCAGGGACCGCTGCTCGTCAGGCGCTTTGGCCGCCCCAGACAGATGCGCCTGCGCCGCAGCCAGGATGTTCGGGTCGCTTGCCAGACGATGGCCGACAAAGGTGCCGGCCGGGCCGCCAAGCCGTTCCAGTTCGGCAGGTTCGAACGGCAGAAGACAAAGCACCTCGTCGACATGCGGGCGCATGGCGGGCGCCCTTCCCGGCCGCCATGCCCAGACGCTTGGGCAGACATAGTGGATGATCGGGATGGAAGGCGCGAGCGCGCGCACCTTCTTCGCGACGCGGAGACTGAACTCAGGACTATCGATGGTGATCAGGCAGTCGGGCCCTGCATCTGCAATGGCTTTTGCCGTCTGGCCGATGCGGCGTATCAGTCGGGGCAGATCGCGCACGATAGCGCTGATCCCCATCAGAGCAATCTCCTCGGCATCAAAGATAGACTCCAGGCCCTGTGCGATCAGCCCTCGCCCGCCAACACCCAGAAGCTCGACGTCCGACCCGCTTTCCCGACGGAGCGCCTCTATGAGGTCTGCACCCAGAAGGTCCCCGGATTCCTCGCCGGCAATGATGGCAATCTTCAAAGGGCGGCGCTCAACGCTCATCGTGCGCCTCCGGATCGAGCCCGATCACGAACAGACCATGCTCGTCTGCCAGCCCGATCGTGGTCGCATAGTCTAGGATCAGCGAACGCCCGGCCTCGACGCCGACGCCGGCGAGCCCGGCGGCATATGCCGCCCGTATCGTATCGGGGCCTATGGTCGGCATGTCGGCGCGCTTCTCCTGATCCGGCTTGACGCACTTCACCAGCGCCCCGCCCGCCTTTCCCGCAAGGCGCCCATGGTTGCGCATGCCGCGCATCCGCTCCAGCAGCCCTGCAGTTCCCTCAATGCCTTCCAGCGCCACGGCACGGCCGCCCACGGCGATGGCGGCCTGACCGATGTCGAGCGCACCGATCATGCGGGCTGCCTCATAGGCGGCGGCCAGGTCTTTCCTGTCGGAGGCCTTTGGCCCGCTGCGGGTCATGACCCTTCGGGCGCGAGAAGCTCCGGTGCAATCTCGTGCGCGCCCAGAACGCGAATGCCTTTGGATTCGATATGCGCAATGACCGCGCGCAGGAGACCATCGTCGCCCTTTGCATAGGCTGCCAGAAGTTTGGGAAGAGCGCGGAACACATCCCATCCAAGCCGGACCTTCAGGATCGGCGGTCGGCGGCTTACCCCCCGGCAAGCACGAGATGGGTCACGCCTGCGCGCTTGAGCCTGGGCAGGAACAGCCCCAGACGCTCGGCCGGCGCCGGCCATAGATCGAAATCGGCGACGTTCTCGCCATCCAGCCAGTCCGCCTCGCCTTCAATGGCAACGACGAGCGGCCTGTGCCCGCCCTTGACGAGCGTGCGCACCACATCCCGTGGCAGGGCTCCGCTGCCGGCGACGACCGCAACTCGGGCATCGCGCGGCAGAACCGGGTGGTTTTCAGGCTGTGTCATCATCCTCGGACGCGCCTTTGCCACGCGCCGGGAGTGTGAAGTGGCGCTTGTCCCTGCCGGAAACGAAGGCGACAATGTCGCCGATCAGCTCCGAAGAGGGATAAGCGTTCCGGACAGCGACGGCGTTTTCTTCCAGCGATGCCCCTTCCGCAAAGAGCATCCTGTATGCCCTGCGCAGGGCCGCAATGTCCTCGCGCGGCATGCCCGAGCGTTTCAGACCGACAAGGTTGAGGCCGCGCAGGCGCGCCCGGTCACCCACTGCCATGCCATAGGGGATGACATCGCCCACCACGGCGGCAAATCCGCCCAGAAAAGCGTGATGGCCAATGCGTACGAACTGATGAACGGCGGCATAGCCTGAAATGATCACATGATCGCCGATCTCTGCATGCCCGCCGAGACCGGCATAGTTGGCCATGGTCACGTGGTTGCCGACGTCACTGTCATGCGCGACATGCGAATAAGCCATGAAAAGGCCGTGCGAGCCGACCGCCGTCCTGCCGCGGCTTGTGTCCGTTCCCGCGTGAAAGGTCACGCCCTCGCGTATCACGCAATGGGCGCCGACATCGAGCGTGCTCTTGCCGCCCTTGTGCTTGAAGTTCTGCGGCGGAGCGCCGAGAACGGCCTGCGGGTAGACCTGGCAGGCCTCGCCCAGCGTCGTGTCGCCCATGATCGTCACATGGCCGATCAGTTCCACGTCGTCATGAAGCCTGGCGCCCGAAGACACATGGCAAAACGGGCCGATACGAACCCCTTCGCCCAGTTCGGCACCGGGCTCGATAACGGCCGAAGGGTGAATGACAGTCTCGCGCGCCATAAAGTTCCCGTCAGTTCGCCTGTTCAACAGACATCATCGCCGAGATGACCGCCTCGGCAACCTTGGTGTCATCCACCTTTGCGACGCAATCGAACTTCCAGATGCTGCCGCGCTGTTTGACCTTGGTCACGTGGATTTCGAGACGGTCGCCGGGCACGACGGGCTTGCGGAACTTGGCATTGTCGATGGTCATGAAATAAACGAGCGAAGGGGTTTCGTCGCCGGCATTGTTGATACAGATCGCACCGGCGGTCTGCGCCATTGCCTCGACGATCAGAACCCCCGGCATGACCGGCTGCGCCGGAAAGTGCCCCGTGAAATGAGGCTCGTTCATCGTGACATTCTTGATGCCGATGGCCGAACGGTCACCGTCGATCTCGACAATCCTGTCGACCAGAAGGAACGGGTAACGATGCGGAAGCAGCCGCATCAGATCCATGATGTCCAGGCTTTCAAGCGTGGTCGAACCGGTGTCACTCATCCCCGTCCCTCATTTTCTTCCTCTTCCCGTCTACCAGCCCCCGCAAGGCAGCCAGCTCACGAAACGCCTCGCGTATCGGCTGGGCGGGGGAACCGGCCCAGCGCTCGCCTGCCGGCACGTCGTTCATGACGCCGCTCGACGCAGCAAGCTGCGCACCGGTGCCGATATTGATGTGATCGGCTATACCGACGCGGCCGCCCAGCATGACGAAATCGCCGAGCGTCACAGAGCCCGAAAGGCCGCAATTTCCGGCAATGACGCAGCTACGGCCGATGCGGACATTGTGCGCCACCTGGACCAGGTTATCGATCTTCGTGCCCTGCCCGATGACCGTATCCACGAGCGCGCCGCGATCAACGGTGGTGTTGGCGCCGATCTCGACATCGTCCTGAATGACGACCCGGCCGATCTGCGGCAGTTTTTCCAGTCCCCTTGCGCCCGGCAGATAGCCGAAACCGTCCTGGCCGATCCGCACGCCGGCATGGAGGATGACGCGATCACCGATCATGGCGCACTGAACCGAGGCCCCGGGGCCGACATAGCTGTCCCGGCCAATCCGGGTGAATGCACCGACCACGGCATTGGGCGCGATGGTCGTGCCGCGTCCGATCATGACGCCCGCGCCGATGACGGCGCCGGGCTCCACAATCACACCATCCTCAAGAACCGCATCGGCCGCCACGCTCGCTCGGGCGGATATCCCGGTCTCGCCGGTCATCGATCCGGGGCTCATGGCCTGAGGAAAGAGAAGCCGTGTGATCTCGGCGAATGCGACCTGAGGTTTGTCGACGATCAGAACCGCGACAGTATCGGGGCAATGGCCTGCCGCCTCGCGCTTGCACAGGACAGCGGCGGCCGTCGTGTTTCGAACGAGCTCGGCATTGCGTTTGCCCTCGATGAAAACGAGCATGCCTGCCCCGCCCTCGGACGCGGCGGCAACACCCTCGATCACGACCTCTGCGAGCTCGGGGCGAACAAGCTCAGCTCCCGTCAGCGAGGCAACCTCGCCTGCCGTGATGCGGCGTGCGGGAGGAAAAAAATCAGGGTCCTTCATGGAAACCTTTCGCCCGGGCCCACAGGGCCCGGGCTAAACGGAACTGCTCCAGCAACACGCAACGGCTAGAAGCGTGTCGAAATACCGAAGTTGAAATGCTCCACGTCGTCCGTCTCTTCCTTCAGGACGGGGTAAGCATAGTCAACACGCAGCGGACCGAAGGGCGAAGCCAGATCAGGCCGGCGCCCACGGAGGCGCGCCACTGCAGATCGGTTCCGATCGCGCCGGCAACGTCGCTGCCGTAGAGCGTGGCGGCGTCGGCGAAGACCGCGCCGCGAAGGCCGAAGCTCTCGGGCAGGATCGGGAACGGGAACTGGGCTTCGGCGGAAGCGTTGAAATAGGTCTTGCCGCCGATGTGATCGATGCCACCACCCGTCGAATTCTGATACGGGCCGATGCCGTTGTAATCAAAGCCGCGAATGATGCGATCGCTGCTCGAGAAATGATCGAACACGCGGAGATCGCCATCAAGCGCCTGAATGTGACCGGCGCCGACCGTGAACAGGCCGACCAGATCAAGCTCTTCCGACAGCGTGTGGTAATAGGTGCTGCGCGCGGTGGCCTTGATGAACTTGGCATCGCCACCAAGACCGGCGACCTCAAGCGTCAGGTTCGCATAAAGACCCGAATGCGGATTCTTCATGTCGTCGATCGTGTTGTAGATCAGCGAACCGCTGACCGACGACTTGATCCACTTCTCCTGACCGATCGCTTCGACGAGCGCCGGAGCGAGGTTACAATTGGCGTCGTTGGCGGGATTCCCGTCGTTCAGGTTCGCGCAGTTGCCAATGCCTGTATATTCCTCCTGGGAGAGGTTGTAGGCGAGCTGCGTTGACAGCGCTTCGGTGATCGGCAGGCCGAAGCGGACCGTCGCACCCGTCGTGTCGCGCTCATACTTGTCGTCGAACTTGCGGGTGCGGCGATAGACGTCGAAACCTGCAGAGATGCGGCGACCAAGGAAATATGGCTCGGTGAACGAGAACGAGTAATCGCGCGAGTTCTTGCCGCCGCCGGCAGCAACGCGGACATACTGACCGCGACCAAGGAAGTTGCGCTCCGTGACGGAGCCTTCCACGGAGAAGCCACCGCTGCTGTCGACACCGCCGCTGGTCGAATAACCGGCGCCGATGGAGAATTCACCCGTCGACTTCTCGACCACATCAACCACCAGGACAACCTGATCGGGCTGCGATCCCGGCACGGTCGAGATGTTGACCGTCTGGAAGAAGTTGAGCGCTTCAAGGCGACGCTTGGCACGCTGCACCAGCACCTGGTTGAAGGCATCGCCCTCGCTCAGGTCGAATTCGCGGCGGATCACATAGTCGCGGGTGCGCTGGTTTCCGCGGATTTCGATGCGCTGGATATAGGCGCGCGGTCCCTCGTCGATCGAATAGACGACATCGATCTCGCGGGTTTCGAAATTGCGGTTGCCGCGCGGCGTGACCTGCGCGAAGGCATAGCCCATGCCGGCGACGTGCTCTGTCAGGGCAATGATGGAATCTTCGACATTCTTCGCGCTGTAGACGCTGCCCTGACGGGTTTCGATCTGCGAGCGAAGGGTCTCCGGGTCGATGCCGGAAATCGTGCTTTCAACGTCGATATTGCCAAAGCGATAGCGCTCGCCCTCTTCCACCGTGAAGGTGAGTGTGTAGGCGTTCTCGGTCTCGTCGAGATCGGCAGTCGCGGAAATGACGCGGAAATCGGCATAGCCACGATTGTAGTAGAAGCGACGCAGGGTCTCTTCGTCTGCACGCAGACGGTTGTCGTCGTAGATGTCGTTGCGCAGCAGGAAGGAAAGGAAATTCGACTGCTTCGTCGAAATCACGTCCTTCAGACGGCCATCACGGAATGCGTTGTTGCCGACGAAGTTGACTGCCGCGATCTTCGTACGGCCGCCTTCCTGCACCTCGAAGATGACATTGACGCGGCCATCCTCGAGTTCCTGCGTACGGCTGCTGACGGTCGCGTCATCACGACCGATGCGCCGATAGGCCTCACGAATGGTCTCTTCGTCAGCCTGAAGCGCCTGATTGGAGAAGGATTTGCGTGGCTGCAGCTGGACGGCGCGCGCCAGGTTAGCGTCCTTGATCTTCTTGTTGCCCTGGAAAATCACCTGATTGACGATCGAATACTCCTCGACCGTAACGATCAGCGTGCCGCCGGACTGATTGATCGACACGTCGGCGAACAGACCGGTGGCGAACAGGCGCTTCACCGCATCGTTCACATCATCCTGCGAGAACGAACGCCCCGGACGGATGCTGATATAGTTGCGAATGGTTTCCGCGTCGACGCGACGGTTTCCACGCACCTCGATTCGGCTGACCGTGGCAGCATGCGCCACCTCCATTGCGGCCAGCTCAACGGCGATCGTCCCCGTCATCGCCAACCCCGCCGAAAGGGCCACTGCCGAAACGGCGTTCTTAAAGCTCGAAGATGCCTTCATTGGGCCTGAAAACCTCTATTCTCTTTGTCCCCGCAGCGAGAAATAGGAACAATCCTGCAAAGCAGCTAACCTAATAGCCAGATTTTCCCTACACGCAAGCCTTCTGGTTAATTTGCGTTTACGAACCACCGCTTAGTGGCATTCGCATCACGCCAAAATCGAAGCCATGGTAAATATCGTCTCAATTTTTACACATTTTGCCTTCCCGAGCCTCCCTAGCACCCAAACAGGTCGTTCCAAAAAACAAACCCCATGAATGCGAGAACGGCGAACAGACCAACACGGTAAACCGCGTCCATGACCCTCTCGGACACGGGACGGCGCATCACAGCTTCTATGGCGTAGAACACCAGATGCCCGCCATCAAGGGGGGGAATGGGCAAAAGATTAAGAACGCCTATCCCGACTGACAATAATGCAACAAGTTGCACCAGCCATTCGAACCCGAGTTGCGCGGCCTTTCCGGCCATGTCTGCAATCTTGACCGGGCCGCCGAGCTGGCAGCGATCTTCCCGGCCGGCAACGAAACGCTTGAGAAACTGGCCGGTGCGGTAAATCACATAGCCGGTTTCACGCACCGCCTCGCCAAGCGCCTCCACCGGCCCGAATTCGATCAGGCGCGGCTGTCCCGTCTCCTGATCGTTGACGACGCCGATAATGCCGATCTTCACCGTGTTTCCCAAGGCATCCTTCTGTTCGAGGAGATCCGGCGTCGCCGTCAGGGTCAACTCCTCATCGCCCCTTCGGACAACGAAGGACAGTTCGTCGCCCGCGCGGCCAGAAACGATACGCTGGACATCGCCGAAGGTGCGAACCTGGCTTCCGTCGACCGAAACAAACCGGTCCCCCGGCTGGAAGCCGGCAACGGCGGCGGGAGTGTCCGGGCGCACTTCGGCGACCATCGGCTCCATGACATACCGGCCGAAACCCGCAAACATGACCGCGAATACGGTAATGGTCAGAAGAAAATTGAAGAACGGACCAGCAAACACGGTTGCCGCGCGCTTCCACACCGGCTGGGTGTGGAAGGCGACCCGCAGCTCTTCCGGCGACAGATGCCCGGTTGATTCGTTGTCGGGCGTGCTGGTGACCGACATATCGCCGGTAAACTTCACATAACCGCCAAGCGGTATGGCCGACAGTTTCCAGCGCGTACCGTGCCTGTCATTGAAACCGAAAAGCTCGGGCCCGAAACCGATCGAAAACGCCTTCACACCAATGCCGCACCAGCGACCGACGAGATAGTGTCCCATCTCATGAACGAAGACGACCACGGTCAGAACGAACAGGAACGGGATGATCGTCCCGACCAGCAGGCCGTTCGTGCTGAAGATGGAGGCAAGAAAATCGGTCACGTCGTTCTCATTCGATCACAGTGTGCTTCAGCGCATGAATCTGGAAAGTCTTCACGACTCTCAGAAGGTCTGCAGCATTGTTCCAATAAGTTGCCGGTTAACACGGTCGCGCGCCGCAGAAGAGCCTCCCGAATCCCGACTTCCCCACACTCCATGCCATCGCGGCCGATCCAAGGCAAATGGTTACGGTTTCCTCAAAAGTTGAAAAGGGCGTGAGCCGGGGATTCCGCCCCGCCGAGAAGAGCAGCCAGCAGATAGAGGGCAAGTGCAGCCGCCATCAGCCCGTCCACGCGATCCATAACGCCGCCATGACCGGGGATGAGATTGCTGGAATCCTTCACCCCGCTGCGCCGTTTCAGGGCCGATTCGAAAAGATCGCCGATCTGAGAAATCACGGCGAGCACGAGCGCGATCAAGGCAATCAGCAGCACGCCGTGGACCGCATTCTCATGAAACGCAAAAGCTCCTCCGGCAAGAACGGCGAACACCGTGCCGCCGACAGCGCCGCTCCACGTCTTTCCGGGGGAAATGGATGGCGCGAGTTTCGCTCCGCCGAGAGTACGTCCGGTAAAATAGGCCATGACATCGGTGGTCCACACCACAGCGAACAGAAACAGGATCGCAAACAGTCCCGACTGGTCATCGGCGCGCAAATGCACGAGCGCCAGTGCGGGGGCGGCCGCATAGCCGAGACCTGCAACCGTTCCCAGCCCGGCACCGGACATCCAGCCGTGCAGGGCGAGCACCAAGAGGGCAGCCGCAAGGACAAGAAACAGGATTGTCGCGGGCTGGCCGAGAATCATCACGAGCATGACCCCGGCCAGCAACGCGCCGGCAATAGCCGTATGCGGGCCGGGACCGGGGCGCATGGCGCACCATTCATAGAAAATCGCACTGGCCATGGCCGCCGACATCAAACGAAACGGCAACCCGCAAGATAGGTGATCAAGAGAACGACGAGACCCAGAACGATCGCCGAGACAATCCGCAACTGCAGATTGCTGCGCCCCGGGCGGGGTGACGGCGCCCCCTCCTCCCCACGCCCGCTCATAGGACGGCTTCGCGCGCTCCGACGCCGCCGAAGCGGCGCTCGCGGGCATTGAAGGTGGCGATGGCTGTTTCCAGATCGGCGCGGCCGAAATCCGGCCAGTGGCACGGCAGGAAAACAAACTCGGCATAGGCCGCCTGCCAGAGCAGAAAGTTCGACAGGCGCTGCTCGCCGCTCGTGCGGATGATCAGATCGGGATCGGGGATGCCGGCCGTATCGAGGTAGCCGCCGAACGAATCGAGATCGATTGCGTCGGCTCCGATTCTACCGGACTGCACGTCGTGCATCAGCGCCTTCGCCGCCCTCAATATCTCGTCGCGCGCGCCGTAGTTGAAGGCGATCACCAGGTTCATGCTGGTGTTTTCCGCTGTCAGGTTCTCGGCCTCGAGCAACAGCGACCTGATGTCGTTCTCCAGGTTTTCGCGGTCGCCAATGATGCGGACGCGAACGCCATTCTGATGCAGTTCGGCAAGGTCGCGTCGGATGAACAGCCGCAAAAGCCCCATGAGGTCGTTAACCTCGGATCGCGGCCGCGACCAGTTTTCAGACGAAAAAGCGTAGACGGTGAGCCAGTTGATGCCCAGTTCGCCAGCCGAACGCACGGCATTGCGCAGCGCCTCCACGCCGGCACGGTGACCGGCCCG
>NZ_BAMP01000095.1 GCF_000615975.1 Nitratireductor aquibiodomus NL21 = JCM 21793
GGCAGGAGATCCGCGAAGACGGTCTGGTCGGCACGCTCTTCACCCCCGCAGGCCCCGGCCCGCATCCCGTCGTGGTGGTGCTCAACGGTTCCGGCGGCGGCATCAACGAGCCGCGCGGCGCGCTTTACGCCTCCCATGGCTATCAGGCTTTCGCGCTTGGCTATTTCAAGGCTCCGGGCCTGTCGCCCTTCATCACCGAGACCCCGCTCGAATATCTGGAGACCGGCCTCAACTGGGCGCACCGCACGCTCAAGCCGCGCGACGGTTTCGTGGCGGTTGCCGGTCAGTCGCGCGGCGGTGAACTCTCGTTGCTTCTCGGCGCGACCTTCCCCGATCTCATCTCCGCCGTGATCGCCTATGTGCCGGGCGCATGGTGCATGGCGCACAGGGTGCGGGTGATCCCGCGCGTGGCGGCTGGCAGGGCGTGACCTGGACCCGGGGTGGTGAGCCGCTTACCCATCTCTGGCAGGACAACAAGGCCGTGCACTGGCACCCCTGGGGCGGCGAGGCGCCACCGAACCGACATCATTCCGTCTTCTTCGAGGGCCTGAAAGACACCGATCTGGCCGCACGCGCGCGCATCCCGATCGAGAACACGAAGGCCGCCGTTCTGCTCGTTTCAGGCCGCGACGACCGCGCCTGGCCATCGAGCCTCTATTCGAAAATGGTGGTTTCCACCCTCAGCCGGCACGACCACCCGCACCTCGTCCGTCATCTCGATTTCGATGACGCCGGCCATGCGATCAACCTGCCCTTCGTGCCCTCGACCCAGTTGAGCCGTGAGCACCCGGTTTCGAAAGTGCCCTACACGAATGGCGGCACGCCATCGGGCAACGCACGGGCGGATGAAGGCTCGTGGCGCGGTGTCCTCGCATTCCTCGACGAGCTTACACGCCCGGCCGGCTGAAGCGCCGGCTCATCCACTTTCTTTTGCGCAAGCAGACAACCCTATCCTTCGAAAGGAAGATGAACATGCCCACGAGAGAACACCTTGAAGGTCAATGGCGCGAATGGCGCTATGCCCATGTCGCCAAGATGTTCCGTCCGTATGGTTGGACTTCGCTGGTTGCGCAGTACTGGCTGGAGAAAGACGATCAGGGTGTCACCTTCGACCTTCTGCCGGGCACGTGGTCGGTGGAAGACGGACGCATCATGTTCACCCCGCCCGCCGAAGGCCCGAACCTGTCGGTGAACGGCGAATACCCCACCGGTCCGGTGGAGATCATTCCGGGCCGCAACCAGACTTATGGTCATGGCGAGAGCCTTCCGGTCTATTTCGGCCGCAACGAGGTGGAAACGCTTCTGCGCACAACGCATGACGGCCAGCCGCTTTTCGGCGTGCGCGTGCGCGACCCCCACGAGGCCACGCGTCTGGAAGACGCCGGTGTCACCGCTTTCGATTACGATCCCGAGTGGCGCATCCCCGGCTTCTACACACCCACCGAGCGCACGGACTACGAAGCCGAAACGGTAGAGGAAGGTGTGCGCGAGTCCACGCCACGCATGGGCACCTTCACCTTCGAGTACAAGGGCAAGAGCTACGAGATCGTGCTCATCGGCAAGGACACGCCGCATGGCGTGCAGCCGGTCGCGCATGTGCGTGACAAGACCAATGGCGCGATCACCTATGGCGCGGGCCGCGTCATCGAACTGCAGTTCACCGACGAGAGCAACACCCGCATCGACTGGATCGACTTCAACTATGCGGTCGCGCTGCCCTGCGCCTTCACCAACTTCGTGACCTGCCCCCTCGTTCCACCGGAGAACCAGCTCGATTTCGAGGTTCTGGCCGGCGAGAAACGTCCTGTGCAGAACGTGGTTCGGACAATGACCTATCAGGCAAAGGCCTAGAACATCGGACCGAACAGGCGAAGCCGTTTTTCGGTCCGATGCTCCATCAATACCCTGGATCGTCGTTTGTGCGTCCGGCTGGACGCCGACGATCCAGAGTCAGGGTCAAATAATATGACCGTTTCGTCTACTGCTTCAGATACGCATTGGTAAACCAGGTGGAGACGTCCGGCATCTCCTCGAGGCGCTTGCCGTCGGCATCGCGCATGACGCCCGCCTCGAACATGAACTTCGTGATGTTGCCGAACATGTCCGCATCGATGAGGCCGACCGGCTCACCCTCGTCCTGCAGGTAGCCGCCGCCCACGATGGCCTGCATGGAAGCGCGGACCAGCTCCGGGTTGGAGAGCATGCCGCCGGTCTCAGTGATCAGCATTTCGGCTGCTTCTTCCGGGTTTTCCGCAGCGAAGGCGTAGCCGCGCTGGGCCGCTTCAACGAAAGCGCGGGCGGTTTCGGGGTTGGCTTTCAGCCAGGTTCCGTTACCGCCGAGATAGGTGGTGTGCTGATCCGGCACGCCATAGTCGGCATAGCGGAATGCGCGCTGCGGGCGGTCGAGAAGCACGGAGTTCACGCCTTCCCAGGTGCTGACCTCAAGCGTGAAATCGACCGTGCCATTGGCAAGCGCCTCATAGGCGGAGGTGCCGAGCGTGACGGTCTCGAA
Organism: Nitratireductor aquibiodomus NL21 = JCM 21793; assembly: GCF_000615975.1. Classification (GTDB taxonomy): domain Bacteria; phylum Pseudomonadota; class Alphaproteobacteria; order Rhizobiales; family Rhizobiaceae; genus Nitratireductor; species Nitratireductor aquibiodomus. The sequence continues at coordinate 2,513 of NZ_BAMP01000095.1, forward strand.
CTCGCCCTTGCCGCCATCGTTCTGGATGATGGTGGAGATGAGGGCCTGCTCCCACGCGCTGCCGAAACCGGCATAGGTCATGCCATCGAGATCGGACGGGCGCTGGATGTCTTCACGCTCGCCGTTGAAGACGAGACGGCCCGTCTCATGCTGCATAACCGCCATGACAACGGTGAGGTCGGCGCCGGTGGCGCGCTGGCTGTAGAAGCCGATGGAGCTGAGAATGCCGAATTCGGCAACGCCCGTGGCGACCAGCGTGCCGGAGGACGTGTCGGTGTAGGGCAGGATTTCGACATCGAGGCCGGCATCCTTGAACCAGCCCTTCGCCTGGGCGACGTAGAGCCCCACATGGTTGGTGTTGGGCGTCCAGTCCAGCGCGACGCTCAGGCGCTCCTGCGCCGTTGCCGGCAGCGCCATCGCGCCGAGCATAAGGGCTGCGGCTATCAGGCTTTTCATGGTCTTTCTCCTGTCTGACTGAGCAAGGTGTTCAAAAGGTCTTCTTCCAGGGCGCGAGCCTCGTCCGGCAGGGGCGCGCCAAGCGCGGGCGCGGGGCGCGGACGACGACCTCGGAAATCACGCGGGCGGGACGGCGCGACAGCACATAGATGCGATCCGAAAGGGCCACCGCCTCGCGCACATCATGGGTGACAAGCAGCGTGGTCCAGCGCGCGGCCCGCCAGCGGTCTTCCAGCCAGCGCTGCATCTGTGCGCGGGTGAGCGCGTCGAGCACGCCGAAGGTTCATCGAGAAGCTGGATCGGGCGGGCCTGAATAACCGTGCGCAGAAGGGCTGCGCGCTGACGCATGCCGCCCGACAGTTCCGCCGGATAGCGCTGTTCAAAGCCTTCCAGCCCGAATTCGACGAACAGCGGCAGCGCACGGGCGCGCGCCTCGGCGCGGGGCACGCCCTGAACTTCCAGCCCCAGAATGACGTTATCGATGATGCGCCGCCAGGGCATCAGCGCGTCGCGCTGCGGCATGAAGGCGAAGGTCTGGCCGTCGAGCTTCAAGGGTGCGCAATCGCGCAGGATCTCGCCGCGATCCGGCGCAAGCGCGCCGGTGAGCAGGCGAAACAGGGTGGATTTTCCCGCTCCCGAGGGGCCGAGGATGGAGACGAACTCCCCCTGCCCCACATGCAGCGATACATCGTCGAGCACGGCGGTTTCGCCGAGCGTCACGCCCACATTGCGCATTTCAAGAGCGCTCATCGTGTCTGCCCCGCTTCACGCCAGCGCAGCAGCGCCCGTTGTAGAAGCGCCGAGACACCGAAGAGCACCAGCGTCAGCGTAGAGCTGACCACCACCGCCGCCAGCATGAGGTCCGGGCGAAAACTGTTCTTGGCGTTGAGGATGACAATGCCGAGCCCGGCGCGCGCGCCGACATATTCGGAGAAGATCGCGGCGACCACGGCATAGGTGATGGAGATCCGCAGGCCGGCAAAGAAATAGGGCATGGCCGAGGGGAAGCGCGCCGCCCGGAACACCTTCCACCGCGACGCGCCCATGGAGCGCATCAGCGTTTCGATCTCGGGATCGGTGGATTCGTAGCCATCGACCAGCGCCACCAGCATGGGAAAGAAGGTGACGAGCGCCACGAGCAGGATTTTCGGCGTGAGACCGAAACCGAACCACAGAACGGCAAGCGGCGCGATGGCCACCAGCGGCAGGGTCTGGCTGACGACAAAGATCGGGAACAGGGCCCGCCGCAGCTTCGGCAGGAAATCGAGAGCCACGGAGAGGGCAAAGGCGATGCTGACGGAGAAGGCAAAGCCGGTCAGCGTCGCACTCAGCGTCGGCAGCGTGTTCTCCCACAGGAGGGCGCGGTTGACACCCATCTGTTCGATGACGCGCGAGGGCGCGGGCAGAACCAGCGGCGAAATGCCCGACAGCCGCACATAGATTTCCCAAAGGAGGACCGCACCGACAACGCTTGCCAGAGCAGGCAAGCCGCGCGCCAGCCGTCCGCCCGCAGGACGGGGCCGACCCTTAGACATGGGATCAGGCCGTGGAGGGGCTGTTGGCGGAAACGGTCAAATCGACCGTCACATGGCCTTCGGGCGGACCGAACCTGCAGAAGGCCTGTTCGAGCGTCGCGAAAACCGGGCCTGCATCGCCGGTGAGACGGCTGCAGAAATTCTTGGAGCGGTCGAAGACGCCGCTCGACTTCAGAAAGTCGATGCAGCCCATGATCTCCGCCATGTGGTCGCCGGCGCCCATCACATAAAGCGAGAACTGCGCGCGTGCGGTTTCCGATGTGGTCTTTGCATTGGCCACCGCCGCAAGTGCTGCCTTCTGCCGTTCGGCGAGCGGCTCCGACGGGTTGGCGAGTGCAGAGGTGCTGCAGATCGGATCATCCGGCTCGCCGGGGCAGCCGCGCGAGAGCGTGGCGCGCAGCACCACATGGTGGCGGGTGGAGGCGGCGGCGACGTAGAAGTCGCGCAGCGCCGGGAACAGCACTTCGGGTGGGCCGACGACGAGCGTGGAGATGTCGTCGGTCTCGATCCGCAACCGGTCCCGGTAAGGATCGAACGCGGAGAGCGACGACATGATGACGTCGACGAAATTGTCGGTCATCGGATAAAGGGAAAGCTGCGCACCTGCGAACATGATTGTCCTCCTTGCTCCGCTGGCATTACCCAGATCAGCTTCTAGGGCCCGAGGATTTGCACCCTCATCTCAGCCGCGGCGATACGCGGCACCCCTGTGGATGCCCGGTACGAACCAAATCCCGTGTCGCAAAGCAAGCAGTTTGTTCAGGAAACGGTGCCCGGATGAAAAATTACCCGGCTATCCACAGACCTCACAATCCGAAGATCCGGAACGACCCGCGGCCGGAGAGTTCGCGCACGGCACCAAAATGCTCAAGCCGCTCGAAAAGCCGCTTGGCTGCCCAGCGGGAAAGATTGCAGCCGGGGGCTGAAGCCGGCACGGCATCGTCATCCAGCAGTTTCTGAACGACCGTGCCCGCCCCCTTTGTGCGCAGTTTCGGCAAAACGGAGGCAAGAGTGTCGGCGCGACGAGATATTTCACCAGCCGAGCGGAGCGCGCTCTCAGTCCCCTGAACCAGCGCGAGGCACACCGCCCGGGCAAAGGCAGGATCGGCCGGGCCGATCCGCCCGCTCTCCCCACTCACGCGAAAGGCGGTTCCATAGCGTTCCGCCATGAGAAGCGGTACCGGGCGAGGCCAGTTCAACATCGTTGCGATCAACCCATCCCCCAGTGCCCATGCCAGCGGCTCGGCGTCCGCATGTTCCGCCAGTATCCGCCGGACGAGCTCTGCCGCCGCGAAGGGCGGCGCGCTTCCAGACTGGAGCGCATCCTCGGCATGATCGACGGCGGCCGCCAGCCTGTCATCCACCGCCATGCCGAGAAGGCCAGCGAGTTCGGCTATGGAAGACGTGGACGGCATGAAGCGGCGCGCTGCCATTCGTCTGTAGGCGAGAAATATCCTGCCCGCAGGGCCCGGATCGTCACCGGCCGCGGTCAGCAGAACGGCATCGCGCAGCGCCTTCTCGTCCTCCCCCCGTCCCATGAGCCTTGACGCGGCAACAGCGCATTTCAGCGCCTGGCGCGCGCGCCAGCAGCCCGACCAGGCGGGTTCACTCCGCACAAGATCATCGAGCGCCCCAAGCGCAACACCGGCGGCAAAACCGGCATCGCGCTCGCTCGAGGCAGCCCCGCGCGACACTGCCCATTTCGGCAGGGCTGCGTCTGAAGATGAAAAAGAAACGGGCGAATCCATGCCCGCAGCCTAGATGGTATGTGCGGTTTTTTCCAGTACTCTCGCTCTAAACCGCACAGCTTGTCTTTACCATTCAATGTCCGATAAGATTGTATTATCGGACATTATAGCGAGCGGGCTGAAATGAGCTCTGACAACGAGCAAAACCCCAGAATGCCGGGCATGATCCAGCCTGCTGCGCCAGAGAGGCCATCCAACCGTGTGGCCGCTTCCGGGAATGATGGTGCCTCAGCGTTAAAATCCGGCAAACCCGCCGGGGATCATTCAGATCTGCCCGACATCATCGACGTGGTGCTTGCCATGGACGAGGAGACCCCCTCCCCCACGCGGCGCTCCCACGCGTTGCTCTCTAATGTCGATCCGCTTGTCGAGACTGCACGCAGCTATGCGCGCGCAGCCCGCTCCGAGGCCACGCAGCGCGCCTATGCCGCTGACTGGCGCCACTTCGCTTCCTGGTGCCGGCGCTCCGGATTTCGGCCACTTCCCGCCGACCCGCAGGTGGTCGGCCTCTATCTGTCCGCCTGTGCCTCCGCGAGCCCGCGCCCCACCGTCTCCACGCTTGAACGCCGGCTTTCCGGTCTGTCGCAGGGCTATTCCCAGCGCGGCGACCGGTTAGACCGCAAGGATCCCCACATTGCAGAGGTGTTTGCCGGCATTCGTCGAAAGCACGGTCGCCCGCCTGCGCAGAAAGAAGCGCTTCTGGCCGAGGACATTCTCGCCATGCTGGAGACCCTTCCGCACGACCTTCGAGGCCTCAGGGACCGGGCAATCCTGCTCGTCGGCTTTGCCGGCGGTCTGCGCCGTTCCGAGATCGTCGGGCTTGATGCCGGGGTGGACCAGACCGAGGACGGCAATGGCTGGGCGGAGCTTTTCGACAAGGGCATTCTGATCACCCTGCGCGGCAAAACCGGCTGGCGCGAAGTGGAAATCGGTCGCGGCTCGGCTGACCGCTCCTGCCCCGTCGAGGCGCTCAGGACATGGATCCGCCTTGCCCGCATTGCCCACGGTCCCCTGTTCCGCAGAATTCGCGGCCAGAAGACCGTTGAGGACAGCCGTCTAAACGACAGGCACATTGCCCGTCTCGTCAAGCGCACGGCGTTCGATGCGGGGCTGCGCCCGGATCTGCCGGAAAAGGAGCGCGAAAGGCTGTTTTCGGGCCATTCACTGCGGGCCGGCCTCGCTTCTTCGGCCGAGGTCGACGAGCGCTTCGTGCAGAAGCAGCTCGGTCACACAAGCGCCGAAATGACCCACCGCTATCAGCGTCGGCGCGACCGGTTCCGCGTCAATCTCACCAGGGCAAGCGGTCTCTGAACGATCACCGTCGTGAATCGGTTGACGGCAATCGATTCACGAAATGCGTTGGACGCACGCGCCGTTCCGGGCAACCGTCCCCTCATGGCTATCAACCCGCATCAATGCTCCCTGAGACGCGTCGACCCCGCCCGCAACATGGCGCGCTATTACACGCTTTCCGTCGAGCCGACCCTTTTCGGCGATGCCGCACTTGTCCGTCAATGGGGGCGGATCGGCACGCGCGGGCAGTTCAAGATCAACCTGTTCGACAACACCGGGTCGGCCGAAGCCGCACTCTTGCGGCTCAGGAAAATCAAGGAACGCCGTGGATATCGCTGACTAGAGCCAGGACGCGGCATCCTTTGGCAGGCGGTGCTCGGGATCCCTGACAGAAAGAACAGGCGCCCCCTCCCCGTTCCATTGCCACAGCGCCACACAGCTTCCGCCCGGCGACATATAGGAAGGGTAGATCGCTCCATGAAAACCTTGTTCCATAAGGGTTTCGCGCAGGCGATGCGTCTCGGGTACGCGGCCCTCATCCATCTCAGCCCGCCACTCGCATTGATGGATATCCGGCGAAACACCGAGCACCTTCATGACTGCCGCATTCGTCAAATCAGCCAGCCGTGCCTCGGAAAGTGTGAGCTGCGCAATGAGCGCGGGATGCTGCACAAAGCCTTGATTATACTCCGCCCAGGCCGTTGAAAGCTCACGGGCGGCATAGATCGCCTGTGCGCCCACCGGGTTCCAGCGCCCGCCGAACCGTGCCGCCCCTGCGCCTGAAAGCGGTGCATGGGCCAGCGCGGAACGTATGCGCGCCAAAGGGTTTCGGTCCGCAGTTCCTCAGGCATAAACGCCGGCACGCACCGCTTCGAGATAGGCGAGAACCTTGTCGGCCTTGCCCTCTCCCACCAGATCGTAGGCGGTCTTGCCCGCCCAGCCCGGGATCGGCTGATGCTTGAACCAGATCACCGCCCGGTGTTCGTTGCCGGCCATCTCGGTTGCCATGGCAAGAATGCGCACGACCGGGCTCAGCGCCTGATCCACCTTGCGCTGGCCGGATTTCGCCGTCAGCGTGTTGCGGGCCACGCCGATGAGACGGGCCAGCTCCACCAGCGTCACGCCGAGCAGTTCCGACACCCGGCGCGCGGAGAGAAACGGTGCTCTTTCGTCGGCAAAATGCGCTGCCGCGAAGTCAAGTTCCGTCGCTGTCATCACCTGTGCCTCCTTGTTTCGACACCATACTGATCACACATCGAGCACTTTACAAGAAATATGTGCGCAAAATGTGTTTTCAAGAAACGCGGCAAACGCTAATTTTTCTCCAAAACCGCCTTTTGACGGGCTGAAATCAGCGCATTCAGCATCGGTTTAACCGTAAACGCGCCTGAATTCGCGCGCTCAGTCAGCCGTCGGAGATAGCCGCCGGGCGAACGAATGACCTCCGCCCGCTCAAGCATGGCCGCAATTGTGATCGCGGCGTTGATATCGCCCATCTCCGCCCGCGCTTCGGCCCAGGCATCGGGCGAAACCCCGAGCATGGAGCGAACGGTTTCGGCCGCTTTCATCAGATCGCGCCAGTCCGACAGCCCGTCAGGCGCATAATCGCGCATTTGCGGGCAGGCAGACGCCACGGTTTCGAACCCGACGGGTGGTTTTTGGCCGCTTCCCTCCGCTTCCCGGTTTCGGGAAGCTCCATGCTTCTCAGGTTTCGCTTTCAGATAGGGTGAAACCGCCGATTTGGTTTCAAGGTCAGGCGGCATCGGCCCCGCTTCAACTTTTTCCTGGTAGGTTTCAATATGGGATTCTGGGTTTGAATTATGAATATGGCGCTCATTTTGAGTGGCATTGGCGCTCATATTTATACTTTCATTAACCATGTGGCCTGCTTCACGGGCCTCCAGGTCGGCTTCGCTCAGACCTTCCAGATAGGCTTTTTCCACGTCGTTGCGCAAAGCCAGGAGGGCATCGCGGCGGGCTTTCAGCGTTTCCCAGTCGGTGTTGCGGCCAAGCCGGCCGGAGAGTGCGGCCAGGCGCTCTACATAGGGCGCGAATGAACGTCCCCTGCCCTCTTCAGCCGCCGCCTCGACGATCGCGGCAATGTCGCGCAGATGGATGGTGATTTCGCTTCTGAGCGCCCGGATGGCGCGCGCCAGACGCCGTGCCTCGGCCGCATGGGTCTCGATCTCGGAAGCGCGCATGACGAGCGGTGCGAGATCGAATCCGAAGGCCTCCTCGATCTGCCCCTCTTCGCTGCGCCGCGCATAGCGCTTTCCATTGGCACTGTCGCGCCGCAGGATGAGCCCGGCCTTCACGAGCGCCGCCAGATGCCGCCGCAGCGTCGCCGGCGCCATGCCGCGAGCCCGAAGGGAAAGCTCGGCATTCGAGGGAAACACCACGAGATCACCAGCTGGATCGAGCTGTCGCTCCGTGGTGAAGCTTGCGAGCGCCTCCAGCACAACGATGGTTCTGTCCGAAAGCCCGAGCACCAGCCGGGCCTCGGTCACGGCGCGCAGCAATTGCCACTTGTCTACCGTGTGTTCCGATGGAGATTGCGCCTCTGTGGCGTGTTCATTCAGGGCTTTTCGCGCCCGCCGCACCTGTTCGTTGACCAGGAATTGGGCGCGCGCCATCCCTTTCCCGCCGAATGGCGAGATTGCAAATCTGTCCGTCATTGTCTCACCTTGCTTCAGGCAAGAAAAAGACGCTCACCGGAACGTTCCGATGCTTGACTTTGCACGACGGAAGTGATTCTTTCAGATTGCTACATCGAAAGGGGCTTCCGGAATGGCAACGTTCTGGGGGCCTTTTTTCTTGCGGTTTTTCCTCTAGCTCAGTCCTCTTTGCTCCTCGTGATCCGGCTTTTTTTGGCCGGGATGGTCTCGCCGCCCGGGGGCGGCTGATCGGCTATATCTCTTTTGCTCGCTCCTTGTCGAAGCGCTCTGCCAGCTCCGGCAGGTGCTCGGCAGATAGTCTGCAAAGCCCGGAAGGGCCTTTTCATCGAAATCGAAACGGGGTTTGGCACCGAGCGTGACGCGGGCCAGTGTGCGCCCCTTTCCATCCTCGATCGCACGAGCCTTTTCCGTCTTCTTTCCGCGCGCTGATGCGCGCTTGGCCAACCGCTCATAGAGCCTGCGAAAACGCTCGTCGGAATCAGCAGCCCGAAACGCCACGGACGTGATTTCATCCTGCGCGATGACGACGGCAGCCTCACGCTTCAAAAACTCCGCAAGCGCCATCCAGCGTGGCCTGCCGGCTTTGGGAGCAGGGCCAATGGCGTTGGCGATCTGCGCGGGGACGGCTTCGGCCACCTGGAGAAGACGGGTCATCTCCGCCTTGTGCAATGACAATGCGCGCTGGACGACACCGCGGTCGAAGCCATGACGCATCAATGCATCGGCAAAAAAGGCCCGCTCGATGAAGGAGAGATTGCGCCGCTCCGTGTTTTCCTTGCCTTGCGCCAGCACCAGCTCATCGTCATTGAGCGTGCGCACGATTGCCTGAACGGGACGCTTGAGGCGTGCGGCAGCACGCACACGGCGATGGCCATAAGCCACCTGAAAGCGTCCGCTTTCAGTCGGGTGAGGGCGCAGCAGAACCGGCACCTGCTGGCCGTTTTCCCGCACGCTTTCGACAAGAGTATTGAAATCCTCGTCGCCATCATCCTCACGGCTCAGGCGATCGCGCACGAGCGAGGGGTCGATCAGCTCCGGATCGACCTCCACGATGCGCTCACCCTTCGCCAGGCTCTCGCGGATGGCGCGGGCATCCTCCACTTCGCGGGTCATGGATGAGAGCGTAAGCCCCATCGCCTTCACCGCGCCGGACGAACTGCGCGGCACGGGGTCCGCCTTGACCGGCGTTGGAGCCGATTTCGTTTCCGGCGCGCGCGGCATGGATTTCGGTTCGGGTGCAGGCGAGGGTGCGTTGCCCTCGCCCGAGCCGCCGAACAGCGCCTTCAGATGATCCTTGCGCTTGCTCATGCGGCCTCTCCCGCCGCGTTGCGGCCCCAGGCCGCCTCGACCAGCGCCTCGACCTCGGCGTTGACAGATGTCAACGCCTCCATCGCGCGGTCATAGGTGGAGCGGGTGAAATTGTCCCGGCCGACCTCATAGAGCGTCTGCTTGGTGAGACCGGCATCGGAAATGGCGGTCGATTTCACCATGGGTGCAGTCAGCACGCGCTCGCCGAACTGCGACCGCAGGAAGCCGACGATCTGCGTCTGCGGGCCGTCATTCGGCTCGTAGCGTGTGACCAGATAGCGGAGGAAATCGAAATTGAGTGATCCGCCCGCCTCGCGCACCACCGAGAGCAGGTCCGCCGTCATGTAGAGGAACTGGCTCATGGAGGCGACATCAAGCATCTGCGGATGCACGGTGACGATCACCGATGTGGATGCGCAAAGCGCCGACAGGGTCAGGAAGCCGAGCTGCGGCGGACAGTCGATAACCACCACATCGTAGTCATCGGCAACCGAGGCGAGGGCGGCCTGAATGCGCGCGAAGAAGAAATCATCGGCGGCGCCGCCGACCTGCCGTTCCGCCAGCATGCGCGGGGTCGTGTGCTCGAATTCATGAAGCTCGAGATTGCCGGGCACGATATCGAGACCGTCGAAATAGGTCTTGCGAATGATCTGGGATAGCGGGCGGCGCTCTTCGTCATAGCGGATCGCGCCGTAGAGCGTGTCATTGCCCGAAAGATCGATCTCCGGCTGATAGCCGAAGAGGGCGGAGAGCGACGCCTGCGGATCGAGATCGACCGCCAGCACGCGATAGCCTGACAGTGCGAGATGCTGCGCCATATGGGCGCTTGTCGTCGTCTTGCCTGAACCGCCCTTGAAATTGGTGACGGAAATGACCTGCAGATGCTCACGTTCCGGATCGCGCCATTTCACATAGGAGCGCGCCTTGGCGAGATTGCCCTTGGAGCGGGCCTGAGCCGCCAGGTGATGGCGCAGTGCATTGATGTCGGCCAGCGAATAATAGCGCCTGCCGCCCGCGCCGGTTTCGGGCTGCGGCCCTTCACCGGCGATTGAGAGCTGACGCAGATAGCCATCGGAAACACCGATCAGCTTTGCTGCCTCACCGCTTGAAAATGTGCGAAGCGTCTTCTGTGCCGCAGGGGGAAAGAGCCGGTCGCGCATGACGCGCAGCTGCTCGGAGAGCCGGGCTGCATCCGCGGCGATGGCCTCATCGGCCGCGAGCGCACTCTGCCCGTGTGCGCCGCCCATCGCTGCCCCCGACACCTTGTCCAACTCCCGCTCTCCTTCATGGTCGCTGGCGATATCCATGCCGCGCTGCTCCTCGTCGTTCATTCCTGCCGGGCACCGGTTGACAGCTGTCAACACGATGCATTCCACTGGCGACTGCAGCGCGTCATGCTCACCCCGCTTCCCGACGCCCGTATGCCGGCCATGGGAAACGATCGCTTACCGTAACCCGATTCGCAGCCGCTGGGCGAGTGGCCTACGGCTGGGAGCCAAGATACGCTCAAAAAGCAAACGCGCTGCGACTGCGCATGAAACCGGAAACAACCGCAATTAACAGAACCGCATCGCGGTTACGCCGATTTCAGGCAATCGCCTTCAATGCCGTAACTAATGCCATGAGGAGGCGTGTCGGCGTCAAGAAGTTTTTGGTTAACAAAGGGTTAACGAAGCCGGCGACGCCTGCGAACAAATGATGCGCCCGCGCCGAATCCTTTCGCACTTACCACCACTTACACGACGGACGGACACACCGCGACGCAAGGGGAGGGGGCCATCAGCCAACAGATTTTCTGCACGAAGCAAATGCCGGCATCCAAAAAAAGGGGCGCCGAGGAGCGTTTTCTCGGCCCGGCCCGAGAATCGGACTGCGTCGAAAACCGAGACACCTGGTGATGGCCTGGTTCGAATGAAGGGACATCTTCGCCCGCCCCTGGCGAGAGGAAGAAGCAGAACGACCGGCAATCGCTCCAGCAGGGAACCCGACGGACAGCGGCTCTCTGAAGGTCAGAACCTGTTGATGGCGCCCGCTGCCTCGCCGGCGAGCGGGGCAAAGCGGCGACAGAAGCTTTCCGCGTCCCATTCACTCAATGAGCCGGCGATGTGGATCGCGCCGAGCGGTGTGCCGTCCGGCGACACGAGTGCTGTGGCGATCGCGATCTCGCCCTGGAGAATCTCCTCGAGCGCCAGCGCATAGCCATTCTCTCGCGCCTCCTGGACCTTCGCCCGGATTGCGGCGGGATCGGTGATCGTCCTGGGCGTGATCTCGCGGCGCACCGAACGTTCGATGATCTCGTCCACCTCCGCATCGCTCATATGTGCCATCACCGCGCGCCCGCCCGACGTGCAGTAGATCGGCACGCTTTGCCCGACCAGCGTGGCGAAGAAGGTTTCCCGCTTGCTTTGAAGACGCGCGGCATAGACAAGCCTGAGCCCATCACGCAGGCTGAGGTCCACGCGCTCGCGCACATTGCGGCGCAGTTCCATCAACACCGGCGAGGCGCGGGCGACCAGGGGGTTCATCCGCAGATAGTCGCGCGTGTGATCGAGAATGCGGATGCCCGGCACATAGCCCCGGTCATCCGCATCGCGGTCTATATAGCCAAGCTGGCGCAGCGTGTGGACAACGCGCTGGGCAGCACTTTTGCCCATGCCGCCCGCGGCAGCGATCTCGTTGAGGGTCAGCGGCTTGCCGGCCTCATGAAACGTGGAAAGCACCTGCATGGCGCGGGCAATGGCCTGAACGAAGAGAGGGTCACTCTCATCGATGCTGGTGTTCGGCGGCACTCCGTATTCCGCCTTCTGAATGTAACGCACGCCCCGCCTCCGGTTTCCGCCAGAATTTGTTTGACTCCAGAACCGCTGCACATCTATCGTATTATCGATACGAATGTATCGTACAGCGATACATTGTCTTCCACCCTATCACGCATTTTCCGGGCGTCGACCCGAAAATGCAGTCGTTTAAAAGCGGGGCGTGTGAATGCGGCGTTGCATCTGGGCTGGCAGTCCGACCGGGGAGGGGACGGTATGAGCAACAGGGTCGCGCTTGCCGGTTTCCTGCACGAGACCAACACGTTCGCGCCCTCGCGCGCCACCTATGCGCAGTTTGAGCAGGGGGGTGGCTACCTTCCGATCTCGCGCGGCGATGAAATCCTGAAGCGCTGTCCCGGCGTTAATCTGGGTATCTCCGGTGCCGTGGCCCACGGTGAGAAAGCGGGCTGGGAGATAATCCCCGTCCTGTGGACCGGGGCAATCCCGTCGGCGCATGTGACGCGCGATGCCTACGAGCGCATTGCCGGTGAGATCGTCGACGGCATCGCGGCAGCCGGACCACTCGACGGTGTGTGCCTCGATCTTCACGGGGCGATGGTGGCCGAACATCTGGATGACGGGGAGGGGGAACTGATCGCCCGGGTGCGGGCCGTGGTGGGACCAGACGTTCCGATCGCCGTCAGCCTCGATCTGCACGGCAACACCAGTGAGCGCATGGTGGACGAGGCCGATCTTCTCGTCGCCTTTCGCACCTATCCGCATGTGGACATGGCCGAGACGGGAAGGCGCGCCGCCGAAGGGCTCGACCGGCTGATGGCGCGCGGGCGCCCCTTCGCCCATGCCTTCCGGCGGCTGCCCTATCTCACCTCCATTCCGTGGCAATGCACTTTTATTGAGCCGGCAAAGAGCCTCTATGAGGAGGTGGCGGCGCTTGAGAAAAGTGCGGTTGCCAGCGTCTCCTACTGGATGGGTTTTCCCGCAGCCGACATTGCAGACTGCGGGCAGACGGTGATCGCCTATGCGGAGACGCAGGCAGAGGCGGACCGGGCCGCCGACCGGCTCTATCAGAGCATCATGGACGCGGAAGCGGCCTTTGCCGGCCGTGCCTTCGGCCCCGATGAAGGGGTGCGCGAGGCAATGCGCATTGCCGAGACGGCGACGCGGCCCGTGGTGATCGCCGACACGCAGGACAATCCGGGAGCCGGCGGGGATTCCAACACGACGGGCATGCTGCGTGCACTCTTGCGAAACGGCGCGGAACGCGCCGCGATCGGCATGATCGTCGATCCACAGGCCGCTCGCGCCGCCCATGCGGCAGGGGAGGGGGCCGAGATCACCATTCCGCTCGGCGGGCAGTCCGGCATTCCCGGCGACGAGCCTTTCAAGCGCAAGTTCCGTGTAGAGAAAGTTTCCAATGGCGACCTGCATGCGACCGGCCCCTATTATGGCGGCACGCATATGAATGTGGGCCCGTCCGCCTGCCTTTCGATCGACGGCGTGAAGATCGTCGTCGCCACGCACAAGGCGCAGATGGCGGATCTTGCCATGTATCGTTTCGTCGGCATCGAGCCGACGGAAATGGCCATTCTGGTCAACAAGAGCTCGGTGCATTTCCGCGCCGATTTCGATCCCATCGCCGAGACGGTTCTGGTGTGTACGGCACCCGGGCCAATGCCGCTCGACCCGGCGGACCTGCCGTGGACGAAGCTTGCCGAGGGAATGCGCCTTTCGCCCAACGGGCCGGTTTTCCGCCGTGCGGCGGGCGAAGCGCTGGCGATGGAGGGATAGCGGGAGATATAAATCAGCGCGGCGGGAGAACCGCGTTCAAGACGTCACGACGACCAAAACTTCATGCTCAACAAAAGAGGGAACATCATGTCGCGTCTTCAGGATAGACTAAAGCACTTACGGAACCACGCCCGCGGCGTGTCGCTCGGCCTTGCCGCCGGTGCCGCGCTGATGGCGGG
>NZ_BAMP01000094.1 GCF_000615975.1 Nitratireductor aquibiodomus NL21 = JCM 21793
GCCGTGGGCATCGTGTGGGCACCCGCTACATCCACACCGTGACCGAAATGATCGACCGCAACGACCTTCAGGCCGCGCTCGACATCATCGTCGCCTATCTCGGCGAAAACTAAAGCTGAAGCACCGCCGCGCTGCATAAAACTGTGGCGCGGCGGCCACACTGCGCGCTCTTCCGCAACAAGACCCGATTTGCGCCATCAAAGCGGCGCAAATTCCGGCGAAATCCGACCGGCATTCACGGAGCGTTCACTTCGTGTGTGTATTTTTGGCCCGATACTTCACACAGGCGGTTTTGGAGGAGCCGCCACCGGTTGGACATGACCCATGGCTCTTATCATTCGCCTCGTTGCCGTTCTTCGCGATTTCTTCGCCCCGCGCTATCACCCCGAGCGTCATTATATGCGTGGCCCCGGCCCTGCCTGCCAGAAGCGTGGTGGCGGCACTCCCACGGCTGCCTGACGGCAACGCTCACTCACAATATCTGACGATCACCGGCTTTCCGGCTGACGCGCCCAGCTCGTGGCATTTTTCTGATGCGCACAATTTCCAGCCGGAGCCCGTTGCGCCAGATGCCGCCAGTGCGAGCTCGGCCTGCGGCGGCAGGGAAGGGCGATAGCGCCACCAGCCATCTTCAAAGTGCGCGTCAGGCGGCGGCTCCATGCCCGCTCCTGACCCCTGAACGCGCGCCTCGACAATCTCCAGCCCGGCAGGTGTTGCCCGCCAGTCTTCCTCCCAGCGGATTTTCTCCACCGAATGCGTCCATGACAGGGTGAAAAGCGCTGCCCCGAGGGTCAGCGCTTTTCCGCCTGCCAGAACGCATATGCTCATGCGTCGGCCTTTGTTTCTTCCGAAGCGTGCGCCGTGCGCGTGCGATACCAGTGTTGGCCGAGGAACAGAGCGGCAAGCGCGAAGCCGAGTTCATCGGTTATCGGCAGCGCGGCAATCAGCGTAAAGGCCGCTGCGGCTGCAAGAATGCGCTCCCAGACGGCAAGCTTTGAGCGCAGGAAGCCGATCACCGCCGCGCCCCAGAGCGCAATGGCGAGTAGCGCCTTGAAGACGATATAGACGACCGCCGGATAATAGCCCCAGGCCTCCGCCAGCGGCCCGCCATCCTGCAGCATCAGCGCCGGCGTGTAGACCGCCATGAAGGGGATCACGAAGCCAGCGGCAGCCACCTTGATCGCTTCCATGGAGATCTTGAGGCCGTTCTCCTTGGCGATGGGACCGGCTGCGAAGCATGCAAGCGCAACAGGCGGCGTCAGGTCCGCCAGAATGCCGAAATAGAACACGAACATGTGGCTGACGATCAGCGGAACGCCGAGCGCCAGGAGTGCCGGTCCGGCAATCGAGGATGTGATGATGTAGTTGGGAATGGTCGGAATGCCCATGCCCAGCACGATGCAGGTGATCATGGTCAGCACGAGCGAAAGGAACAGGCTCGTCTCGCCGACCGACACGATAAACTGACCAAACGTGTTGGCAACGCCGGTCAGGGTCATGGTTCCGATAATGATGCCGACCACGGCGCAGGCCACGCCCACGGGAAGCGCGGTCTTGGCTCCCTCGGCGAGCGAATCCCTGCAGACCACCAGCGTCCTGCGGCCGCCATCGACGAAGAGGTTGGCGACGATCAGCACCAGCGCGGCGATCAGGATTGCCGTGATGCCGTAGCTGAAGAAGCTTGCCGCAACGAGGCCGAGGCCGACCCAGAAGATCACCCTCAGCACCTGGCCGGGAAGCCCGAGTGCAACCGAACCGCCGAGGATGAGCAGCACGGTCAGCGACAGGCCGATCGTGCCGGCAAACAGCGGCGTGTAACCGGTGAACAGGAGGTAGACGAGAACGGCCAGCGGCAGGATGAGATACCAGCCCTTCTTCAAGGCGTTGCGCGCGGATGGAAGCTCGGAGCGCGGCAGGCCGTGCAGGCCGTATTTGCCGGCTTCCAGATGCACCATCCAGAAGGCGGAGGCGAAGTAGAGCACGGCGGGAATGATCGCCGCCTTGACCACCTCGTAATATTCGATGCCCAGCGTCTCGGCCATGATGAAGGCCACCGCGCCCATCACGGGCGGCATGATCTGCCCGCCCATGGAAGCAGTCGATTCCACACCGCCTGCAAAGGCTGCGCGATAGCCGAAGCGCTTCATTAGCGGGATGGTGAACTGTCCGGTGGTCACCACATTGGCGACGCCCGAACCGGAGATCGTACCCATCAGGCCGGAGGAGATGACCGACACCTTGGCCGCACCCCCGCGCGCATGGCCGACAAGGCCGAGCGACACGTCGGTGAAGAGCTTGATCATGCCGGCGCGTTCGAGGAACGAGCCGAACAGGATGAACAGGAAGATGTAGGTGGCCGAAACGTAGATCGGGATGCCGTAGATGCCTTCCGTGCCATAGGCCATGTGGTCGATGACCTGGCTGAAATCATAGCCGCGATGGTTCAGCGGCGATGGCAGATATTGGCCGAACAGGCAGTAGGCGAGAAACGCGCCGGAGATGATCGGCAGGGCCGGCCCCATTAGCACATAGGCGGCGGCAAAGACGGTGACGAGCGCGATCACGCCGAACACGATGTCGAGCGGTAAGGGATCGCCTGCGCGCAGCAGCAACGGCTTGTACTCGATGTATTGATAGAGCGCGACGGCAACGCCGGCGAGCGCCAGTGCCCAGGCAAGCGCCTTGATCATGGGAGCGCTGTCACGCGCCTGCGCCACCAGCGGGAAAACCAGCAGCGTCAGGAAACCGACGTGGAAGGCGCGGACGACCTGGCTTGGCAGGCTGATCACATGCGCGGCGGTGGCAATCTGATACAGCGAGAACACCACCGCGATCCAGAAGAGAAGCCGACCGATGCGATCGGTCCCGAACTCACCATGCGAATGGTCATGCAATTCAGCCTCGGCCGGGCTCGCGGCCTGGCCAGTTTCGGTGTTGGTCATCGGGCGCTCCGCTTCCCATGCTACGCGTCAGGGCCTTGCCGATTGTCCGCTCGGGTGCATGGCACGCGTGAGGGCTCGGCATTTCGGGCCTTCCTGTCACGCCCCGCCCCGGGATGTGACAGGAAGGCCCCGTCCGATGGACGGGGCCTCGCAGGACTGGCCTAGAGCAGGCCCTTTTCTTTGTAATAGCGCTCTGCGCCGGGGTGCAGCGGCAGCGGCAGGCCCTTGGGGCCATTCTCGGCAGAGATCGCCTTGGCAGCGGCGTGTGCGGCCACCATGTCGTCGAGATTCTCGAAGAGCTGCTTGGTCATCTCGTAGGCAACCTCGTCGGAGACATCCGAATGGGTGACGAGAATGTTGGTGATGGCCAGCGTCGGCACGTCCTCGCTCTGGCCCTCATAGGTGCCGGCGGGGATGGTGGCGGCGATGAACGGCGCACCAAGCGTCTCGGCCACGCTGTTGGGCACCGACACGATGGTCACCGGAAGCGAAAGCGCGAGGTCCTTGATCGAAGCAACGCCAAGGCCGGCCGACTGGAGGGTCGCATCAAGCTGGCGGTTCTTGATCAGCTCGACGGATTCGCCGAACGGAAGGTACTCGGTCTTGCCGAGATCGTCATAGCTCATGTCCATGGCGCCGAAGATGCGCTGGGCGTTGAGCTCGGTGCCGGATTTCGGCGCGCCGACGGAAAGGCCCTTGCCCTTCAGGTCGCCGAATTCCTTGATGCCGGATTCCTGCGAAGCGACGATCTGGATGTAGTTGGGATAGATCGCGGCGATGGCGCGCAACTTGTCGAGCTTCTGGTCGAAGCCGGCTTCGGCATCGCCTTCCCAGGCCGACTTGACGGAATCACCAAGTGCAAATGCGATTTCGCCACGGCCCTGCTGAAGCAGGTTGAGGTTCTCGACCGATGCCTTGGTCGACTGCACCTGCGTGCGCACGCCTTCGATGTTCTCGCCATAGATCTTGGAAAGCTGCGAGCCGAGCGGATAGTAGACGCCCGAAGTGCCGCCGGTCAGCACGTTGATGAAGTCCTGCGCTACGGCGCCGGCGGGTGCAAGGCCCAGCGACAACGCCACAGCACCGGCTGCGAGATACTTCCTGCTTGCATGTAACATCATGTCTCCTCCGCAATGTAGCTGCTCCGCAGGCATCACCGCCTGCGCTGCCCATGACTGTAGACAACCGCGCGCGCTTGCCAACAGGAAAGCGACTGGCAAGGGGGCGAACGGCCTGTGAAAGCGATAATCGGACAAAAAACCGCGCGCAACCCCTTTCGGTTTCGCAAAGAGCCTGCGCGTCTTATACCAAAGTATAGGGGGCAAGCGGAGAGGAGCCGGGCGTCAGGCGATCCCGGTCGAGCCGAACCCGCCGCCGCCGCGTGCCGTGTCGCTGGCATGGCTGCGCTCTTCCAGCCGGCCCTGCACCACCGGGGCAATCACAAGCTGGGCTATCCTGAGGCCACGCGTGATGGCGAAGTCGTCTTCACCATGATTGATAAGCAGAACCTGAACCTCGCCACGATAGTCCGCGTCGATGGTGCCGGGTGCGTTGAGGCAGGTGATGCCATGTTTGAGCGCAAGGCCGGAGCGCGGCCGCACCTGCCCTTCAAACCCTTCGGGCAGTTCGAGGATGAAGCCGGTCGGAACCAGCACCCGCTTGCCCGGCAAAAGCACGATGCGGCGGTCTTCCGGCACGGCGGCGCGCAGGTCCATTCCCGCAGCGGCTACGGTTTCATAAGCCGGCAAAGGCAATCCCTCGCCATGGGGCAGGCGGACGATGCCAGCGGTGGGGCCAATTACGGGCATGGAGGAAACGGTGTTGGACATGGCTTGATCCTGTGCGCTGCAATCCGGGGGCGATGATCACGACCCTTTTCGTCTGGCCCGTTTTGCCGGCGATTTCAACCGCCGCATGGCCTGCGGATACATATCTTCACCGCTATGTGGGGCTTTGCCGGGGCACTTTCCGTTCGACACGCGCCGTGCCGCTTGTTACAAGCGCCCGGCTTCAGGAAAACCAGATCAAGATGACCGACAAAATCGCCGATGCGGTGGCTCGCCGCCGCACCTTCGCAATTATTTCGCACCCGGACGCCGGTAAGACCACGCTGACCGAGAAGCTGCTGCTCTTCGGCGGCGCGATCCAGCTTGCCGGCGAAGTGAAGGCGAAGAAGAATCGCGTCCAGACCCGTTCGGACTGGATGAACATCGAGCGCGAGCGCGGCATCTCTGTCGTCACCTCGGTGATGACGTTCGAATATGGCGACCACGTTTTCAACCTGCTCGACACGCCGGGCCACGAGGACTTCGCCGACGACACCTATCGCACACTGACCGCCGTCGACAGCGCGATCATGGTCATTGACGCGGCCAAGGGCATCGAGCCACGCACGCTGAAGCTGTTCGAAGTATGCCGCATGCGCGACATCCCGATCGTCACCTTCGTCAACAAGCTGGACCGGGAAAGCCGCGATCCGTTCGAGATTCTCGACGAGATCGAACAGAAGCTGGCGCTGGACACGGCGCCCGTCACCTGGCCCATCGGCCGGGGCAAGAGCTTTGTCGGCACCTACAATCTTGCCAATAACACGATGCGCCGCTCGGACGACGATGTGGAGCCCATCGCCGTCAACGGGCCGGACTCCGATGCCGTTGCCGGGCTTCTGCCCGAACATGAGCGCGACATGCTGGTCGAGGAGATGCTGCTCGGCAAGGAAGCCTGCCGTCCCTTCGACATGCAGGCCTTCCGCGAGGGGCATCTGACGCCGGTCTATTTCGGCTCGGCGCTGCGCAATTTCGGCGTGCGCGACCTGATCGAGGCGCTGGGCAGCTTCGGTCCCGCACCACGCGCTCAGGATGCGGATTCCCGCAGTCGAGGCGACGGAAGACAAGATGACGTCTTTCGTTTTCAAGATTCAGGCCAATATGGACCCCAATCACCGTGATCGCATCGCCTTTGTGCGTGTGTGCTCCGGCAAGCTCCAGCGTGGCATGAAAGCCAAGCTGGTGCGCACCGGCAAGCCGATCAGCCTGTCGGCACCACAGTTCTTCTTCGCCAAGAGCCGCATTACCGCCGACGAGGCCTTTGCCGGCGATGTGGTGGGCATTCCTAACCACGGCACGCTGCGCATTGGCGACACGCTGACCGAGGGCGAGGAGCTTCTGTTCCGGGGCGTGCCCAACTTTGCCCCGGAAATCCTGCGCCGCGTGCGGCTTGGCGACGCCATGAAGGCCAAGAAGCTGAAGGAAGCCCTGCAGCAGATGGCCGAAGAGGGGGTCGTGCAGCTCTTCACGCCCGAAGATGGCTCACCCGCCATTGTCGGTGTGGTTGGCGCGCTGCAGCTCGATGTGCTCAAGGAGCGGCTGAAGATCGAATATTCGCTTCCCGTGGATTTCGAGATGGCGCGTTTCAGTGTGTGCCGCTGGATTTCGTCCGACGAACCCGGTGAAGTGGACCGCTTCATCGCCAGCCATCGCGGCGACATCGCACGTGATCTCGACGATGATCCGGTTTTCCTGGCACCGCACGAGTTCGGCCTGAATTACGAGGCCGACCGCTGGAAGGCCGTGCGCTTCGCCACGGTGAAGGATTACCAGACGCGCAAGGCTGCCTGAGCGAACGGATTCGCCGATCATTTACCGGCAGGGATGAATTTTTCTCCATAGATAGATTCTAAGGAATTTAATTCCAAGCGAATGGTTCAAATAGCGCCTAGATGAGGTTCATCTGTGCGTGTGCGGGTTGCTATCCTGCAGCGTCAGGAACACCAATCGCGTTTCATCTCACCCAGGAGGAGAGAACGATGAGCCTTCGCATCAACGACACCGCGCCGGATTTCAGCGCCGAGACGACCCACGGAACGATCAACTTCCATGACTGGATCGGCGATGGCTGGGCCGTTCTTTTCAGCCATCCCAAGGATTTCACGCCCGTTTGCACGACCGAGCTCGGCACGATGGCGGGGCTTGAGGGCGAGTTCAAGAAGCGCAACACCAAGATCATCGGTATTTCGGTCGATCCGGTCGAAGACCATGTGCGCTGGAAGGACGACATCAAGTCGGCGACGGGTCACGCGGTCGATTATCCGATGATCGGCGACAAGGATCTGAAAGTCGCAAAGCTCTACGACATGCTGCCGGCCGAAGCGGGTGACAGCTCCGATGGCCGCACCGCCGCCGACAACGCCACCGTGCGTTCGGTCTATGTCGTCGGGCCCGACAAGAAGATCAAGCTCGTGCTCACCTACCCCATGACCACGGGCCGTAATTTTGCGGAAATCCTGCGCGCGATCGATTCCATCCAGTTGACCGCAAAGCACCAGGTCGCGACGCCGGCCAATTGGCAGCAGGGTGAGGATGTCATCATCACGCCCGCCGTTTCCAACGAGGATGCGGTGAAGCGTTTCGGTTCGTTCGAGACGATCCTGCCTTATCTGCGCAAGACCAAGCAGCCCTCCGGCTGACCATCGTCAGACCCTGAATCATGAGCCCCGGTCGCTGCCCGCGTCCGGGGCTTTCTTTTTCCTGCGTCAGCTCCCTTGTCTTCAAATCGACACGCTGTCACGGTCTTTGGGTCTGGTACGAAACTGTTTTCAGGAGTCCCGCCATGCGCCGTTCCGTTCTTGCGCTCACCTCTCTTTTTCTGGCCGCGTCCCCGGCTTTCGCCGCAACGGTCGAGATCGAGCTGCCCGATGTGGAGAGCGTGGACACCAGCGCGGTCACCTATGCGTGCCCGGACGGTGAGATTGACGCCACCTATTACAATGCCGGCGATGCGTCGCTTGCGGTCGTCACGATCGACGGCAGCCCGGTGGTGATGAGCAATGTGCTGGCCGCTTCCGGCGCGAAATATGCGGGCGGGCCCTATATCTGGTGGACCAAGGGCGAGGGTGCCGACCTCTACGACCTGATGAAGGGCGAGGACGCGAAGCCGGTTTCCTGCACCGCTAAAGACTGATCCGAAAGCCAACGGACTAAAAAGTAAACCATTCGGTTGACTGTCTGTTCTGCGACTGATATCTAAACCATATGGTTGAACATCAGTCGCCCCATCTCGATGCCGTTTTTCACGCCCTGTCGGACCCGACCCGGCGCGCCATGCTCCACCGTCTTTCGGGCGGAGAGCGCAGCGTGTCGCAACTGGCGCAGCCTTCGAAATGTCGCTCGCCGGCGCTTCCAAACACGTCAAGGTTCTGGAGACGGCGGGTCTGGTCAGCCGGCGTGTGGACGGCCGCACCCATTATTGCCGGCTGGAGGCGGCGCGTCTTGCCGAGGCGCAGGCGTGGTTCCGTTACTATGAGCGCTTCTGGACCGACCGGCTCGACACGTTGCAGGCCATTCTGGAGGCCGAGGACCGGCAGAACGCTGCCGGGCAGGACTGACACAGCGTCATATCAGCCATCGCGACCGTTGAGAGGAACACGATGAGACAGATCGACGAAAGTGATTTTGGCGTCGCCACGGCGCCCGATGAAGTGCGTTTCGAAAGGCTCCTGCCAGGTCCGGTGGAGCGCGTATGGGCTTATCTGACCGAAGCGGACAGGCGCAGGCAGTGGCTGGCAGGCGGCGAGATGGAGCCCCGTGCCGGGGGCACGGCGCAGCTCGTGTTCAGGCATTCGGAGTTCACCGACGAGGAGCCGCCCGCGCGCTACAGGGAGATGAACGAGAACGGGTTTCTTTCCGAAGGCCGCATCCTTGCGTGGGACCCGCCGCGTCTTCTGGCCATGACCTGGCCGGGCGAGGGCGAAGACAGTCAGGTTGAGTTCGAACTCTTTCGGGAGGGCGACAGGGTGCGGCTGGTGGTGACCCACAAGCGCCTCGCCGACCGTGGCGAGATGATCAATGTCTCCGGTGGCTGGCACGCGCATCTCGCGGTTCTGGAAGCGGTGCTTTCGGGCGAAAAGGCGCAGCCATTCTGGTCGCAGATTACGGCGCTGGAAGCCACCTACACCGGACGTTTCGACAGGCAATGAGACCCACGCCGCTATCGGCGCCAAGGAGAATGAGATGAATATTTCCGCAACGCAGAATGAATCCCGCTCGCAGCACGATGCCGGTCCCGCCACCAAGCCGAAACTTTCCGGCGGGCGCAACATCGCCATGAAGGTGCCGCCGCATCAATATGACGAGACGGTGCGCTTCTACCGGGACGTACTCGGCATGGAGCAGATCGAGGAACTTCTGCCCGCTGTCGGCTTCCGCTTCGGAGCCAATCAGCTCTGGATCGACAAGACGCCGGGCATGAGCCAGTCGGAACTCTGGCTGGAAATCGTGACTGATGACACGAAGGCTGCCGCCGCGCGGCTCGAAGCGGCGGGCATCGCGCGCTGCGACGACATCGAACCGCTGGGCGAGAATTTCGACGGGTTCTGGATATCGAGCCCCGCGCAGATCATCCATCTTGTCGACAGCAAGTCAGGCGCCTGGTGAAGATACCATGCTCCAGATCGCACTGACGAGCATCCTTGTGGATGATCAGGACAAGGCCGAGGCATTTTACACAGACGTGCTCGGCTTCCGGAAGAAGCAGGACTTTCCGGTCGGCGGTGCCCGCTGGCTGACGGTCGTGACACCGGGAGCCGAGAATGGCACCGAGCTGCTGCTGGAACCCTTGGGGTACGACTTCGCGCGCTCCTACCAGAAGGCGCTCTATGATGCCGGGATTCCCTGCACGACGTTTGCCAGCGAGGAGGTGCAGGCAGAGTATGATCAGCTGAAAGCGCGTGGCGTGGTGTTTCGCGTAGAGCCGACCCGGATGGAAGGGATGCCGACCATCGCCGTGTTTGAGGATACGTGCGGCAACCTCGTTCAGATGTTCGAGGCACTGTAGCGTGAAGGGCGGGCACGGGGCGCCCGCCCTCCATGCAGTCTGACGTCAGAACTTCGCGCTTTCGCGGATGAAGGTGCCGGCGTTCAGTTCGCTGAACGCCTGCATCAGTTCCTGCCGCGTGTTCATGACGATGGGTCCATGCCAGGCGACAGGCTCCTGGATCGGCTTGCCCGAAACGAGCAGAAAGCGGATGCCTCGTTCGCCGGCCTGCACCACCACCTCGTCGCCCGTGTCGAAAACGACAAGCGTGCGGTCGCCGCTCATATCGCGCAGATGCAGTTCTTCGCCTGCCACCTCTTTCTCGACCAGCACGCCAAACGGCCGCGAGGCATCGCGGAACGTGCCGGAACCTTCGAAGATATAGGCGAAAGCGCTGCGATAGGTGTCGACCGGCAGAACCTTGCGCTTTCCGGGCGGCACCCAGACGTCGAGATATTGCGGATCGGCGGCAATGCCGTCGACGGGACCGCGCTTGCCCCAGAACTCGCCGACCACGACACGCACGCGCGTTCCGTCATCGTCGATCACCTCGGGAATCTCGCCGGCCTTCACATCCTGGTAGCGGGGCGTCGTCATCTTCTCGCTTGAGGGCAGGTTGGCCCAGAGTTGGAAGCCGTGCATGCGGCCGAGCTTGTCGCCATGCGGCATCTCCTGATGGAGGATGCCGCTTCCAGCCGTCATCCACTGAACGTCACCCGCGCCGAGCGAGCCGGCATTGCCGAGACTGTCGGCGTGATCGACACTGCCCGCCAGAACATAGGTGATCGTTTCGATGCCGCGATGCGGATGCCATGGAAAACCCGCCTGATAGTCTTCCGGCCGGTCGTTGCGGAAATCGTCCAGAAGCAGGAACGGATCGGCGAGTTTCGGATCGCCGAACCCGAATGCACGGTCGAGCCGGACGCCGGCGCCTTCCATGGTGGCTGCGCCTGTGAAATCTGTTTTACGGGACGAATGGACATGATTGTCTCTCCATCTGTTGCTTGCCGCAAAGATAGGCTGTGTGTGCGGTCATCGCATCTGCAACAGCGAAGACGCGCTGTTCACATATTGGAGACAATCGACTGGGGTGAGGAGTGGAAGCGCATCGAGCCAAGCGCTCGATGCGCCCGTTTCTACTCCTGTGGCGCGGCGTGAAGTGTCGGGATTTTTCGCAGCGCCACGCCGGCGAGCACGGCCAGAACGGCAACGGTCGCTGCGCTGAGGGCGGCCGCGGTGTTGAAGCCGGTGATGAAGGAGGATTGCGCATCCTCCAAAAGCCCGACCGGCAGTCTTTGCGCCATCGCGGATGCCGCCCAGAGACTGTCGCCAACCGATGCCTCTACCTCCGGTGAAAGGCCGTCTGGCAATCGGCTCTGCATCGTCTGGCGATAGACCGCCGTCGTGATGCTGCCAAGCAGGGCGATGCCCAGCGAAGCGCCCAACTCCTGTACGGTCTCGGACATGGCGGAAGCGGAACCTGCCTTTTCCGCCGGGGCCGACCCGACCACGAGGTCCGTGCCAAGCGCCGCGATCGTGCCAAGCCCCAGATAGGCGAGCGAGAAGCCGGCGACGACTATGACAAGCCCGCTCGCATCGTTCTTGAGCCATGTGAGCATGAGATAGCCGAAGACCGACAGGGCGAGCGCTCCCGCCACGACGAAGCCCGGCCTGACATGGCGGGCAAGCAGCGGCGTGCCGATGCCCGCAGCCACCATCGCCAGCGCGGGAGGCCCCATCCACAGTCCGGCGACCAGCGGTGAGAAACCAGCCACCAATTGCAGATATTGCGTGACCAGAAGCATGGTTCCTCCAACCGCGACAAGCCCGAACAGAAGCACCACAAGGGCGACCGAAAAGGCCCTGCTTGCGAAGAGGTCGAGATCGAGAAGCGGATCGGCAAGACGCCGCTGCCGCCATACGAAAAGCAGGCCGAAGAGAACGCCCGCGACAATCGTGGCGATGGTGGAGAGGCCGAACCCGTCCTTGGCAATCTCCTTGATGCATAGATCACTGGCAACATGGCGGCGAGTGAAAGCGCGGCGCTGAGAAGGTCGATCCTGTCGCTTTTCCGGGCGCGGTGTTCCGGCAGCAGAACCGGCGCGAGCAACAGGAGAAGCAAGACGATGGGCACGGCGACGAGAAAGCCCGCGCCCCACCAGAAATGCTCCAGAAGCACCCCGCCCACGATTGGTCCCGCAGCCATTCCAAGTGCGAATGTTGTCGCCCAGACACCGATTGCCAATGCGCGCTGACGGGGATCGGCAAACAGATTGCTGATGAGGGCCAGCGTGGACGGCATAAGCGTTGCGCCCGCCACTCCCAGCGCCGCGCGCGCGACCATCAGCATGAGGGCATTGGTTGAGAACGCGGCGATGATGGAGGTGACGCCGAACGCCGCCGCCCCGATCATGAGCAGCCTGCGCCGGCCGACGCGGTCGCCCAGTGTGCCCATGGTGATGAGAAAGCCCGCGATCATGAAGCCATAGGCATCCATGATCCAGAGCGCCTCCGTGCTCGTCGGCCTCAGGTCGGCTGCCAGTGCCGGCAGGGCAAGATGCAGCAGGGTCAGATCGAGCCCAAGCAGGATGGTCGGCAATGAAAGAAGGGCAAGCCCCAGCCATTCGCGGGGGCCTGCTTGCGAGGGCAGCGCGTGTGCGGATGCCGGTATTGGATGGTCTTCTAAAACAGCGGTTTCGTTGTAAGTGGTCATGATGCCTCCTTGCGGGAGGCGGACTTTCTGTGCAGAATGAAACTGTTACAATATTGGAAATTATCCTGTTACCATGAGCAATAGGCTGCCCCACCGATCCTTTGCCCGCACGCGCAGCGAGCTCTCCGAGTTTCTGCGGCATCACAGGGCAAAGCTCACGCCTGCCGATGTCGGCCTTCCGACAACGGGCGGCCGTCGCACGCCGGGACTGAGACGTGAGGAGGTGGCCCTGCTCGCGGGTGTCGGGCTCACATGGTACACCTGGTTCGAGCAGGGGCGCGATATTCAGGTTTCTGAATCCTTCCTGCTCAACGTCTCGAAGGCGTTGCGGCTGGACGATGCCGAATGCTGCCATCTGTTTCTCCTGGCGCAGCAGCGGCCGCCGCCTTCACAGGCCTACCGGCCCACCTCCGTCAGCGCGCGCATTCAGCAATTGCTGGACGATCTTTCAAACCGCCCGGCCTATGTGTTCAATCTGCGTTGGGACGTGGTTGCCTGGAATGCCGCGGCCGACGATCTTCTCGATCTTGGCGGTCGCAATCCGGCCGACCGAAACCTCTTGCGCATGATCTTCGCCGATCCCGATATGCGCCGCCGTCTTCCCGACTGGGGGGAAGATGCGCAGAGCCTCGTCGCTCAGTTCCGCTGTGATCTGACGGGCACGCCGGACGATCCGGCGATCCGCACGCTGATCGACGACTTGAAGAAGCTGTCACCCGATTTTCGCCGCTGGATGGAGCAGCCGGACATGACCGGCTACAGCCGGGGTATCGGCACGATTGTCGCGCAAACGGGCGAACGGTTGCGTTTTCAGCATGAGGTGCTGACCGTCGATGAGCACCGGCATCTCAGGATGGTGGTCTATTTTCGCAGCGAGCCAAAAGACGGGTGAGCCGGGGATGCCCGGCATCTGGTCTGCTAAAGCGCGTCGCGATCTTTCAGATTCGCTCTGAGCGCTTTAGGTTCTTGATTTGACGCATGTCTTTGTTCCGAAACCGGTGCCCACTTTCGGGAGACATGCGTTAGCCTCAGACCCCAGTCTTTGCAATGCGGTCAGTCGCGCCAGAAGACGATGGTCGGGCGATCCTTGTATTGGGTGCGCGCCTTTTCGGAGAAGCCAAGGCGCTCCGCGAGTTTGCGCGAGGGCGAATTCTCCTCATCAATGATGCAGGTGATGTCCCGGTTGCCGTGTGCCGCGGAGCACCAGGAAAACACGGCTTCCATGGCTTCTCTCGCATAGCCCCTGCCGTGGACTTCCGGGAGGAAAACCCACCCGGCTTCGAGTGTGCCTTCCAGCGATGGGGTGATGACGCGCCGCGCTTCCTGAACGCCTGCGTCACCCAGAAATGCGCCAGTCGCCTTCTCCGTCACGGCAAAATAGCCGAAACCCATCAGGTCCCACATGCCGCGATGCATGGCGAGACGGCGCCAGGCATCTTCGCCGGTGAGCGGCTTGCCTGAGGTGAAGCGCGTGGCCTCCGGCAGAGACCAGAGGCGGGCGAAGGTATCGAAATCTGCGATGGAGTGCGCACGCAGCACGAGGCGCTCCGTTTCGAGAACCGGAGTCTGCAGGGTCATTCTTTTGGTCCGAGCCGATCGGCTATCAACTGTGCCAGACGTTCGGCAACGTCGTCCTTGCCCATCTCCGGCCATTCATCGTGTCCGTCCTGGCTGACGATCACCACGCTGTTGCGGTCGCCGCCCATCACACCACCGGGGCCGACGCCGCTGTCATGCGAGACGTCGTTGGCGACGATGATGTCGGCACCCTTCTTGTTCAGCTTCGCGCGTGCATTCTTGAACAGGTCCTGCGTTTCGGCAGCGAACCCGATGACGAGTGCAGGGCGCTTCTCATGGTGGCCGACACCGGCGAGAATGTCCGGGTTCTCGGTGAGCTCCAGCATCGGCGCGCCTTCGCCCTGTTTCTTCTTGATCTTTTCGGCAGTCTCGACAGCCGGACGCCAGTCGGCGACAGCAGCGACGAAGACACCGGCATCTGCCGGAAGTGCGGCTTCCACCGCTTCGCGCATCTGGCGTGCCGTTTCCACATGGGTGGTGGTGACACCCTGCGGGTCCGGAATGGAGACGGGCCCCGAAACGAGGTGAACTGATGCCCCGAGGTGGGCAAGTGCCGCAGCGATTGCGTGTCCCTGTTTGCCCGAAGAACGATTGGCAATATAGCGAACCGGGT
The DNA here is from genome assembly GCF_000615975.1 of Nitratireductor aquibiodomus NL21 = JCM 21793. Classification (GTDB taxonomy): domain Bacteria; phylum Pseudomonadota; class Alphaproteobacteria; order Rhizobiales; family Rhizobiaceae; genus Nitratireductor; species Nitratireductor aquibiodomus. Next base: position 14,657 of record NZ_BAMP01000094.1, read on the forward strand.
CGATTACCTCATGGGTCGGACCGGACGTGACGATCACCTTGCGCCCCGCAAGCGGCTTTTCGCCGGTGTCGAGCAGGGTCTCTATGGCTGCTACGATCTCCAGCGGTTCGGCCATTCGGCCTTCACCGGCCTCGCCGCTCTCGGCCATCTCACCCCGGTTTGGGCCAACGAAATGCACCCCGTCTTCCCGGAGCGTCCTGGCGTTGCGCTGTGTGGCCGGGTGCTCCCACATGTGGGGGTTCATGGCCGGTGCCATGAGAACGGGCTTGTCGGTGGCAAGCAGCACCGTCGAGGCGAGATCATTGGCTTGACCGGTGGCGAGCTTGGCCATCAGGTCGGCGGTCGCGGGTGCGACGACAAGAAGGTCGGCCTCGCGCGAAAGACGGATATGGCCGACATCGTGTTCGTCCTGACGGTCGAACAGATCGGTGAAGACATGGTCCGCCGAGAGTGCGCCCACGGAAAGCGGCGTGATGAACTCCTGTGCGGCCCTTGTCATCACACAGCGCACGCTTGCCCCGCGCTCGCGCAGGCGGCGGATCAAGTCGAGGCATTTATAGGCTGCGATGCCCCCGCCGATCAAAAGCAGGATGCGCGTTTTGCGAAGGGTCTGCTGCGGGGTTGTCATCGATGCAGGCTCTCTTACGACGGCTTCATGGCTGGCTCGATATCGGTATGAACGAAATCGTCGCCCTTGAAAAGAAGCGGCAGGTTAGCGCTGCGGGCAAGCGCGTAAGCGAAGCAGTCACCGATGTTGAGCGCGGCCCGGTGGCCGGTGCCTGCACCGTAGATCGCGTACGCCTTGCGGGCGATGCTCAACTGCCGGTCGTCGAAGTCGACCGTTTCCACGTCGAGAGCCTTGAGCAGCGTGTTGAGGCGCGCGGTTCCCTCGATCATCGCAATGTGCCTTGCAACGCAGTGCGCCTCGAAGGTGGTGGTGCTGCTGATAAGGATCTGCTCGGCCTGCACGAAAGCCTGCCGAAACATGTCCGCATCCGCATCACCGTTCAGAACGGCGATAAGCGCCGATGTGTCGACGACGAATTTCGTTTCACAGTGTACGGCCATTCCAGATCTCGTCGGTGATGGCCTTCAGGTCGAATGCGCCAATGGGTCTGACCGAGATTGCTTCGATGAGCTCGGCACGGCGACTGTTTTGATGCGTGGGGGCTTTTGTGTGCGGCTGGACGCTGCGCGCGAGGATACGGCGCACTTCTTCTTCCATCGAGACGTCATTTTCAGCGGCGCGTTTCTTCAGGCGCGCCGAACCTTCTCGTCCACATTTCGAATGGTCAGTGTCGCCATCGATACTCCATTACGCTGGGCTGCCTGCCTGAACACCGTGACAGCATTGCTGCACGAGACCGTTTCAACCACGGGCGCGCTGGCGATGCGCCCAAACCTGATTGCGAAATGCTGTAGCGTATTGACTGCATGACTGTCAGTGCCGGCATTGCATTATTCACACTTCTTCTGCGCGGAATAAGTGAAGTGAATCCGTATCTTAAGGCTTGTTTGCTAGCACTGCTGTCATTGCATTCGCGGTGGTTGGCGCGAGGCTGTGACGTGCTGCCTCGAAAACGGATTCCGGTTGGATTTGATCAGGACATCTGCCAGGCGATGGCGGCAAGGGCGATCGCGATCACCCATAGCGCCAGGCGTCCGCCGCGCGAATGGCGCGCTTCCGCCCTGCCGATCGCCTCGGCCGTCTCGGCATCAAAACGCAGCCCCTTCTGGGCCATCGTGTCGATCTCGCGGGAGAGGCGCTCGGTACGGGCG
>NZ_BAMP01000093.1 GCF_000615975.1 Nitratireductor aquibiodomus NL21 = JCM 21793
CCGCGCATGGGGCGCGAGCTTGCGCGCCGTGGCTGGCTGCCCGATCTGGTTCTGGTTTCTCCGGCCCGCCGCGCGCAGCAGACCTGGCGGCTTGTCGCCGCCGAAATCGGTCGGATGGAGCTTGCGCCCGGCAGCGGGGAGGGGCTCTACATGGCCGCGCCTGAGCAATTGCTTGCCGCCTTGCAAGAGATTCCGGAGAAGGCCGCGCGTGTCCTCCTTGTCGGTCACAATCCGGGCATGGAGGACTTCGCCAGCCGTCTGGCCGGCGATGGGTCCCAGGAGGACGCGCTGGAGCGCATGCGCGAAAAATTCCCCACCGCCGCCGTCGCCCGCTTCGCGTTTGACGGACGCTGGGATGCGCTCTCCTTCGGCCAGGCGCGGCTGCTCGACTTTCTGAAACCGAGAGATTTTGGCTGAAACCGTCTCGTGCAGCCTTGCGTCTGCACTTTTCCTGCGCTAGATCGCGATCAACTGTCTGGAGGTTTTATGTCCCGGTGAAGCGGGGGCGGCTGCGCCCCTGAAATGGATGATGGCTGGTGGTCTACCCGGCCTGCGCATCCGTTTCGCATCCTGAACAGATTTTTTCGCAGCAGCGTGCCTTTGACGGGGCGCGTGATGCTGCGCAACCGGACATGACCAATGATCAAGACCTATGAACCGGGCGTCGATGATGACGCCATCGTTGCCATCTGGCTCGCCGCCAGCCGGCTCGCCCACGCCTTTCTTGGCGACGATTTCATCGCCGGCGAGGCGGAGAATATCCGCAATGTCTATCTGCCCATGGCCGATACCCGCACCGTCTGGGCGGATGGCCGGCTTGTCGGCTTCCTGGCCCTGCTCGGCAACCAGGTCGGCGGCCTGTTTCTCGATCCGCAATTTCATGGCCGCGGTCTGGGGCGGGCGCTGATGGACGATGCCTTGGCCCGCATGGGCACGCTCGAACTCGATGTGTTCGTCAAGAATGATATTGGCCGTCGCTTCTATGAACGCTACGGCTTCATCGTGGTAGACGAGCGCATCGATCCGCCCACGGGCGAGCCGCTTCTGCATCTTCGCTACCCGGCCTGACATGATTGCGCATGACGGCTCCTGACAGCCTTCTGTCAGGAGCCGAGCGGGGTGGTGCATTCCCTGTGCGCCACCCCTTTCCATTTTGTTCCTGCGGTTCCATATTCGCCCCATGGCCAGATCACCCGACAAGAAGAATGGCGGCTTCGCCGAAGCCCCCCAGCCCGCGCTTTCGGGCACGCCGCTTTCCGGTTCCCCCTCCGGTTCTATCGCGGACTGGGCGGATGAAATCGCGCAGGAAGCCGAGAAACCTGCAAAACCGAAGAAGCCGAAAAAGCCCGCCGGGCGTTCCGCCTCGGCATCGAAGACTGCGCGCGGAACCTCCATGGGCGGCGCGGCCTCGGCCAAAGAGCGCGCCGCTGCCGGTCTCATGCCCGTCGCGGGTCTCGACGTCACGCTGGAGGAGGCCGAGGGGCTTTCCTCCTCGGGTGTCACTGCCACGGTTGCAGCGCTCTCCAAGCTCATTGAAGGCGGCGACCCGAACCTCCAGTCCACATGGACACCGCACCGTCCCGCGCGGCCGGAAAAATCCGAGGGCGGCATTCCGCTCAGAATGGCGACGGAGTTCCAGCCTTCCGGCGATCAGCCACGGCCATTGCCGATCTCGTCGCCGGCGCCAATGAAAACGAGCGCACACAGGTCCTTTTGGGCGTGACCGGCTCGGGCAAGACCTTCACCATGGCCAAGGTGATCGAGGAAACGCAGCGCCCGGCCATCGTCCTCGCGCCAAACAAGACGCTGGCCGCCCAGCTCTATGGCGAGTTCAAATCCTTCTTCCCGGACAATGCGGTCGAGTATTTCGTTTCCTATTACGATTACTACCAGCCCGAGGCCTATGTCCCGCGGTCGGATACCTTCATCGAGAAGGAATCCTCCATCAACGAGCAGATCGACCGCATGCGCCACTCGGCCACGCGCGCCCTGCTCGAACGCGACGACGTGATCATCGTCGCGTCCGTCTCCTGCATCTACGGTATCGGCTCGGTCGAGACCTACACGGCCATGACCTTCCAGATGCAGATCGGCGACCGGCTCGACCAGCGCCAGCTTCTGGCCGATCTCGTTGCCCAGCAATACAAGCGCCAGGACATCAATTTCGTGCGCGGCTCCTTCCGCGTGCGCGGCGACACGATCGAAATCTTCCCCGCCCACCTGGAAGACCGCGCCTGGCGCATCTCGCTCTTCGGCGACGAGATCGAGACCATCACCGAGTTCGATCCGCTCACCGGCAAGAAGACCGGCGACCTGCAATCGGTCAAGATTTACGCCAATTCGCATTATGTCACGCCGCGCCCCACGCTCAACCAGGCCGTCAAGGGCATCAATGCCGAACTGAAACAGCGCCTTGCGGAGCTTGAGCGCGCCGGTCGCCTGCTGGAAGCCCAGCGCCTCGAACAGCGCACCCGCTTCGATCTCGAAATGCTGGAAGCCACCGGCTCCTGCGCCGGCATCGAGAACTATTCGCGCTATTTGACCGGTCGCGCGCCGGGCGAACCACCGCCCACCCTGTTCGAGTACATCCCCGACAATGCGCTGGTCTTTGTCGACGAGAGCCACGTCACCATCCCGCAGATCGGCGGCATGTATCGCGGCGACTTCCGCCGCAAGGCCACACTCGCCGAATACGGGTTCCGCCTGCCCTCCTGCATGGACAACCGCCCGCTCCGTTTCGAGGAATGGGACGCCATGCGTCCGTCCACCGTTGCCGTCTCCGCCACGCCCGGCAATTGGGAGATGGAAGCCGCCGGCGGCGTCTTTGCCGAGCAGGTCATTCGCCCCACCGGCCTCATCGACCCGCCCGTCGAGGTGCGCCCGGCCAAGTCTCAGGTCGACGACGTGCTGGGCGAAATCCGCGAGACCGCTGCCAAGGGCTACCGCACACTCGTCACCGTGCTCACCAAGCGCATGGCGGAGGACCTCACCGAGTATCTGCACGAGCAGGGCGTGCGCGTGCGCTACATGCACTCCGACATCGACACGCTGGAGCGCATCGAGATCATCCGCGACCTGCGCCTCGGCGCCTTCGACGTGCTCGTCGGCATCAACCTCCTTCGCGAGGGCCTCGACATTCCCGAATGCGGCCTTGTCGCCATTCTCGATGCCGACAAGGAAGGCTTTCTGCGCTCTGAAACCTCGCTCATCCAGACCATCGGTCGCGCCGCGCGCAATGTCGATGGCCGCGTCATGCTCTATGCCGACCGCATCACCGGCTCCATGGAGCGGGCGATGGAAGAGACCAACCGCCGCCGCGAGAAGCAGCTTGCCTACAATGAGGAACACGGCATCACGCCGGCTTCCATCAAGAAGAACATCGCGGACATTCTCGATTCCGTCTATGAGCGCGACCATGTCCGCGCCGACATTGGCGGTGCCGGCGGCAAGGGCGACGACCTCAACAATCTCGTTGGCAACAACCTCGCCGCCCATCTCGAACATCTCGAAAAGGCGATGCGCGACGCCGCCGCCGATCTCGATTTTGAGGAAGCCGCCCGCCTGCGCGATGAGATCAAGCGTCTGAAGGAAACGGAGCTTGCCATTCTCGACGACCCGCTCGCCCGCGATGCCGGCGTCGAAAACACGCAAAAATCCCGCCGCGACAGGGCGCGCAGCAAAAAAGGGCAGGGCGGGCAGGCCAAGGGCGCAGGCGCACAGTCAGCTCCTCATGGTGAGCCCGTCGAACCACGGGGGGCGGGCAGCAAAGCTCCGGCTTCATCGCTCTTCCACAAGCCCGATCTCGACGAAATGGGTGGCGCTGGCGCCCACGCACGGCCTGCGGGAAAGAGCCTCTTCCGCAAGAACGATCTCGACGAGATGACGGTCGGCCGCACCGAAAAGCCGGTGCGCAAGCCGGTTCCGCAGAAGCCGGAAGACGACCCCAAACCGGTGAAACGCCACCGGCCTGGCATAGGCTCCTATGAGGACCCGGCGGATGAGCGCCGCAGCAAACGCCGTCCGGGGAAGACGGGCAGGCCGGGGCGGTAGATAAACTCCGTCATCCCGGAAGCCGTAAGGCTATCCGGGACCTATTGGCAGAATGCCGTAGAGCGCGGTCGGGTTTTCGCCGATGCACTTCTCAGCACTGTCATCTTCTTCTGTGGAACCGGGCCGCGCTTACCCAATAGGTCCCGGCTCTCGCTCCGCTCGGCCGGGATGACGGGCGTGGATTCTCGTTGTGATCCGCAACCAATACGTGCATATTCGTTGCATGGGCGGATATGTTTACATCCTGGCATCGCGAAAGAACGGGACGCTTTACACCGGGGTCACTAGCGATCTTGAGCAGCGTATTTGTGAGCACAGGGAAGGCATAACCGGCGGCTTCACCAAGAAATACGGTGTTCATATGCTCGTCTGGTATCGTGACTATTCCGATATCCGCGATGCCATAGAAGACGAGAAGCGCATCAAGCGTTGGCGCCGGAAATGGAAGCTGGAACTGATCGAAAGAATCAATCCCGACTGGGACGATCTCTCCAGCGCTCTGAACCATTAACCTCCGTCATCCCGGAAGCCGCAGGCTATCCGGGACCCATTGGTAGGCTCTCATAGAGCACTGTCCGGTCCTGGGTGCGCGCTTTTCAATACGGAGATTTCTTTCTGCGGATAGAGGCCGCGCTGGCCCAATGGGTCCCGGCTCTCGCTTCGCTCGGCCGGGATGACGGATGCGCGGTGGCTTCCGGAAATACGTCATCCCGGAAGCCGCGAGGCTATCCGGGACCCATTGGCAGAACGCCGTGGGGCACGGCCCGGTTTTCGCAGGCATGCCCTTAAGCTTCCTCGCCGTTGCGGCGGATTTCCCTCACTCCCGATCCCGCTCAAACCGCTCCTTCACCGGAAACGCCGGCAGCCACTTCTCGCGGCGTGACACCCACAGCTCATAATCCGGCACAAGCTGGTCCGGCGCGTCCAGCGTGCCGAGATGCACTTCGAGCTCGTCGCCGGTGCGGGCAAACACCGAGGAGCCGCAGCGCGGGCAGAAATGGCGGCCCTGATAGGCGTGTGTCTCGCCGGTGACGCGCACCGCCTCCGCCGCAAAGACGGCTGCCGCATAAAACAGCGCGCCATGGTGCTTGCGGCAGTCGAGACAATGGCAGATGCCCACGCGGTCGGGCTCTCCCGCAGCTTCAATCCGCACCGCACTGCACAGGCATCCTCCACTCAACCGCACCACTGCAAGCTTCCTTTCCTGCTTTTGGTCAGGCGGACTCTGCCGCCTGAGAGATACGGCGGCAAGGGACAGGGCAAGGGGGCGGTTTGAAAATGCCTATCCACCATCCTTACCCCACCAAAGCACCGGGGATAAACTTCGGCCTCCAGGAAACCGCCCCAGTTTTTCTCACCCGCACCCCGTCATCCCCGCAAAGGCATGGCTCCTATGGTCAAACGACGGGACGACGAGGCGGATGAAGCACATTCCCTACTCGCTATTCGCCACTCCCTCTTCGCTCTTTTCTCCCCCACCCCAAAACCTCCACTACACTTCCCACCCATCGCCCCTGTCGGGAACCGGGTCCGGAGCCGGGGATCAGGAGGGGCGACGGCAGCCTCCCCCTCGGGTTCGGTGACCCGGGGCCTGTGAGGGCCCGCGAAAGGCCGGCGGCCGGCATCATGTCGGTTGCGGAAAAGCCGCTAGGGCACAGATCGCCCGAGTGACCGGTCGGCAGACGGGACAGCGGCCGGCGGGGCGCGCTTTTCGCGCCACTTCAATTCCCAACAGAGAGGCACGAAAAACGCGCCCCGTTTCCCGAACGATGCAAACCCCGGCGGAACTCCGCGCGGCAACGAAGGAGCCTGTCTTGAAATGTCCGCGCCACACCCCCTCTGTCCTGCCGGACAGAGGAGGGCAACTGCGCCAACGGTCGAAACCAGCCCCACCCCGTTTTCCATCATCCCGGAAGCCGCGATCCATTGGAAAACGCGCTGGAACACGGCCGGTCGGCAGGAACCCGCAGTGCCCGTTTGTTGGCGTCATCAACGCAAAAAAACAGGGAGACCCCCACATGCCACGCAAAACAAGAAAGCCGCAGGCGCAGACCGGGGCCAATGCGAAACTTTTCGAGATCGTTGGCGGCCTTGCGAGGATCCGCGACACGCTATTGGATGAGAAGGGCATCAAGCCACCTTTTCCCATTAGCCCGCCCGACTGGCCTTGTGAGGAAATGCAGGTGGCGTTTCGGTATCTCGCCGGACAGGCCGACCGGCCGCAGCACTGTCCAAACCGGCGGTGCCGGCGCTCAGGCATGTGTCAGGCAGGGGCGGATGCGCCGCTGGACGCGGACTGCTTTTCGAACTGGAACGATAGCGATGTCTCCCGGCTCCATGCTGCCTGGCTGGGTGTCGTTCTGTGCTGGATGTACGATGCCGAGCGGTATGAGCATTTCATGGCGATGTGGCAGCACAAAACGCAGGAATGCACCTTGCCCGAGCTGAAGCGGGCCATTGAGGAGACCAGGAAAAAACTTGCATGGGTGACAACCTGATCGCCGTGTTCCAGCGGCGTTGGTGCCCCTGGAGGGCTTTGCCCCGGGCGGTCTCTCAGGCGCTCCCCCGGGTGCTCCCCTGGGGCGCTCTATTGACATTTTCGTGTGCCTTAGGCTTCGAGCCGCGCCACGCTGTCCAGCCCGGCCTGAACCAGGTTCAGTGGCAGGCGGCGTCCGCTTGCCCAGGAACGCATCACGTGCCCGGCAACCCGTTCGCGGGACTTGCTGTCGCTCTGTCCTATGCCAAGCTCGGCGCAGACGGCTTCGATGGCGTTTTCCATCGCTGCCATTTCCTCTGCATCGTAGATGCCGACGCTCTTGTGCGGTACTCCAGACTTGGCCATGGTCCGGCCCTCCTCAGCCGTGCGAAGTTGCAGTCGGCGCGCGTTACCTCCAGTGCCGCCGTCCACTGTCACTCCACCATAAACGGTAACAGGTTTATTTCCCGTGTCTATTATGGCGAATCTATGTTGCGTGAATGCGACGCGCCCCGCGAAAAAAAACGCGGGGGCCGTGAACCTTTCTTTTTCCTCCTGCGACAGACGGGCATCGGACGGCTGCACCAGCCGGCCATCGATCGCAAAGGAGGATGATGAAATGTCCCTGAAACGCACCATCGCAACCGGCCTGATGGCCGTCACCCTTGCCGCCACGGCGCTTTCGGCCGCCAGTGTCGAAAGCCGCGCGGGGAGCCTGTCTCCGGGTGAGGCTGCGGCCATCGCCGGGCTCGGCGGTTTTATTGCAGGCGGCCTGATCGCGGATTCCCGCGCCCGGTATTATGGCCCCGCGCCGGTTTATGGCCGCGCTTCCGCCTGGGATCGGCATGTGGCCCGCTGCTATGCGCGCTACCGCTCCTATGACGAGTACAGCGATACCTTTCTCGGCTATGACGGCTATCGCCATCGCTGCCGGCTTTAGAGCATCGGACCGAAAAGTGGAAACCGGTTTTCGGCTTATTCCGATGCTCCATCAATGGTTTGGATCGTCCTTTTTGCGTCCGGATGGACGCACGGCGATCCAGAGCATCGGACCGAAAAGTGGAAACCGGTTTTCGGCTTATTCCGATGCTCGATCTAGCTCTTCACGCAAAGGCGATGCGCAGTTACCCGATTTGACCGCGCCGCCACGGCGTGTCGGGAAAGTCCGGGCGGGTCGTGAACACGGGTCGCCCGGATTTTGTCCGCTTTGCAGCAGGGGCGGCGTGAACCAAAGCCGGTATTGCGCGTTGTTCAGCACGCAGCCGCCGGCGAAGCGGGGGATTGCGGCAAAGCTTTGGCGGGAGGCGTGTTTGCGGCGGTCATCCTGTTTGATTTGAGATTGCCGGTGTCTGGCGTCACCTTTTTCCCGTCGGCCTGGTTCCCGGCTCCCCCAAAACTGTCGACGGGGACTGGGCCGACATGAAAACACAAAAGGGAGTTCTCTCCATGAAGAAAATCCTCGCAGCCCTTGCCGCCACCGGCTTCCTCACGCTCTCGGCCTATGCTGCGGATGTGCAGGGAACCGTGCAGTCCGTCGATCCTGCCACCAGAACCATCGCACTCGACGACGGCACGGTTTACACAGCCGGCGAGGGCGTCGATCTCGCCGGCATATCGGCTGGCGCTTCGGTCACGCTGACCATAGACGACACAACCAACGAGGTGACTTCCATCGAAGCGCAAATGTAACCCTGCCCGTCTTGTCCTTCCCCTGGGACGGGAAGCCGGTCTCCAGAGGAGGCCGGCTTCTTCGCGTATGTTTGTCCTTTCGGAACAAACTGTCATAAAACAATGCTAAGGGGGCTTTCGAGAAGGGAATCAATCTGTTTTCCCTTGGCTTGATGCATTGATGACCGGAGGCGGAATTTCATGAAGATTGCAGTTCTTGGCGGCGATGGATTCGTCGGCTGGCCGACCTCGCTTCACCTGTCGGCTCGTGGGCACGAGGTCCACATCGTTGACAATCTGTCCCGGCGGTGGATCGACACCGAGCTCGGCGTTCAGTCGCTGACGCCCATGGACTCCATTCAGGAGCGCACCCGCATCTGGCATCAGGAAACGGGCCGGCGCATCCATTTCCACCTGATCGACCTGGCGCGCGATTATGATGTGCTGAAGGCGTGGCTTGCCGAGCACAGGCCCGATGCCATCGTGCATTTTGCCGAGCAGCGCGCTGCGCCCTATTCGATGAAGACCGACCGTCACAAGAACTACACGGTCAACAACAACGTCAACGCCACGCATAATCTGCTTAATGCGATGACGGAGATCGGTCTCGACGCGCATCTGGTCCATCTGGGCACGATGGGCGTTTATGGATATTCCTCCGTCGGTGCGGCAATCCCGGAAGGCTATCTCCCGGTCGGGGTCGAGACGCTCTCGGGCGAGACGGCGTCGCAGGAAATCCTTTACCCGACCAATCCGGGCTCCATCTACCACATGACGAAGTCGCTGGATCAGCTTCTGTTCCAGTTCTATGCCAAGAATGACGGTGTGCGCATCACCGACCTTCATCAGGGTATCGTCTGGGGAACGCACACGGAAGAGACGAAGCTCCATGCGCAGCTCATCAACCGCTTCGACTATGATGGTGACTACGGAACAGTGTTGAACCGCTTCCTGATCCAGGCGGCGATCGGTTATCCGCTCACCGTTCATGGAACGGGCGGCCAGACGCGGGCGTTCATCCACATTCAGGATTCGGTGCGCTGCGTCGAGATCGCATTGAACAATCCGCCGAAGCGGGGCGACCGCGTGGAAATCTTCAACCAGATGACCGAAACGCACCGCGTGCGGGACCTGGCGGAACTCATCGCGCGCATGACGGGCGCGAAGGTCGCGTACCTGCCCAACCCGCGCAAGGAAGCCGCGGAAAACGATCTGGTCGTGAGAAACGACAAGTTCCTGTCGCTCGGCCTCAATCCGATCACGCTGGAAGAAGGGCTTCTGGCCGAGGTCGTCGATGTGGCCAAGAAGTTCGATTATCGTGTCGACCGCTCGCGCATCCCGGCCGTGTCCGCCTGGACCAAGGACATTGCGCCGACCATCGAGCGCGATCCGGAAGGCAAGCGGCTCAAGAGCGTGGGCTAAGCGACGGCTTTCATGTCGAAACACGCCTATGTGACGCTTGTCACCAACGAAGATTATGCGATGGGCGCGCTGGCTCTGGTGCGCTCGCTACGGCTGACGCAAACGGATGCCGATCTTGTGGTGATGCACACCGGTGGAGCTCCCGCCCAGGCGCTGAAGCCGCTGGCTGCGCTCGGTGCACGGCTCGTGCCGGCGGAGCTTCTGCCCACCTCAGATGCCTTCAACGAGCGGCATCAGCGGGCGCGGCTCCACGCGAATGCACCCTTCACCAAGGGCAACAAGCCGAGCTTTCACACCCCGCTCGACAATTTCGCCAAGCTCAGGCTGTGGCAGTTGACCGAGTATGAACGGGTCGTTTTCATCGACGCCGATGCGGTGGTGGTGCGCAATATTGACCGGCTGTTCGGCTATCCGGAATTCTCCGCCGCGCCCAATGTCTATGAGAGCCTTGCGGATTTTCACCGGCTGAATTCAGGCGTGTTTGTAGCAGCGCCTTCGGAGGCAACCTTTGTCGCCATGCTTGCGCGACTGGATCAGCCCGCAGCGTTCTGGCGGCGGACCGACCAGACTTTTCTGCAGGCGTATTTTCCGCACTGGCACGGTCTGCCGGTGTTTTTCAACATGCTGCAATATGTCTGGTTCAACCTGCCGGAGCTCTGGGACTGGGCGTCGATTTCAGTGGTTCACTATCAGTATGAAAAGCCTTGGGAGCGGGATCACCCCAAAGCAGCCGAATTGCAGCCGTTGATCGACCTCTGGAGTGCGTATCACTCGGGTGAGGGCATTCCCGACATCGATGCGCTGGCGAACCCGGTGTCATGAGCACGCCCCACAGCATCGTGTCCGGCGGGACCGGGCTTGTCGGGCGCTTCATTGTCGAGGGGTTGCTGGCAGCGGGGCATCGGGTGACGGTGCTGGGACGTAACGCGCCGCCGGAAGGCCTTTTTTCAGGGGCGGTCGCATTTGCGCCCATGACGCTTGAGCCGACATCCATCTCGACGGCTCTGTTCGAGGGGGCGGATTTCTTCGTGCATGCGGCCTTCGACCACCTGCCCGGCCGGTACCGGGGCGGGGAGGGCGGTGATGCGGCGGGGTTTCGTCGACGCAATCTCGACGGAAGCATTGCCATGTTCCGCGCTGCGCGGGCGGCGGGTGTGGCGCGAACGGTGTTTCTTTCCACGCGCGCAGTCTATGGGCCACGCGCACCGGGGTCGATGCTCAATGAGTCCGATGCCTGCCGGCCCGACACACTTTACGGCGAGGTGAAGCTGGCCGGTGAGGAGGCGCTCTCGCAACTTTCCGACGATGGATTTAGCGGTGTGAGCCTGCGTGTGACGGGGGTCTATGGAACGGCGGGCAGCGGACGATCGCACAAATGGGCGGGCCTTTTTGACGATTACCTTTCAGGTCGTGAGATCGCACCGCGCGCGGCGACTGAAGTGCATGGCGAGGATGTTGGATCGGCTGTGGGTCTGATGCTGACATTGCCGGCGGCAAAGCTTGTGAGTGGTGTCTTCAACGTGTCGGATCTGGTGCTTGATCGTCACGATCTTCTGGCGCTCGTGGCACAGGAAACTGGATGCAGGAATCCGTTGCCGGGTGCCGCTGACAAAAGTGCGGTCAATGTGATGAAAACGGATCGCCTGCGCGCCCTTGGGTGGACGCCTGCCGGCATGGCGCTTCTCAGGCGAACAGTGCCCGAATTGTTAGGCAGGCGTTAACCCCTGCGTGGTTTGTGAACCATAGCTGCGACAGCAAACTTCACGTATCGATTCAAGTTCTTGATGTGTTGATTCAGGTTTCTTGCGCGATGATTCATTTTGTCGCGGCAAGTTTCTGAAAACGAATCGGAAATCCGGTCTGCTATTTTGCCGTAATCGGTGCCTGCGTCGCCTGGAGATGCAGTTCGCCACCCTCATAGGGGTGAGCTTCGGCGACGCTTTCGTCAAGCTCGACACCAAGCCCCGGTTCTCCCGATGGAATGACAAAACCATCCTCCCAGCGAATTTTCTGTTTCAGCAATCGAGCGTGAAAACCGTCGAAGGTGCGGATCGCTTCCAGGATCAGGAAATTGGGAAGGGTGACGGCGAGCTGGATGTTCGCGGCAGCGACAATGGGGCCGCAATAGCAGTGCGGTGCGATCTGAACATGGTGAGCTTCCGCCATTGCCGCGATCTTCTTCGTTTCAAGAAGGCCACCCGACCGACCGAGATTGGGCTGGAAGATGCCGGCGGCGCCAAGGCTGAGAAGCTGGGCAAGTTCATACTTCGTGGTGAGTCTTTCCCCCGTGGCGATGGGGATCGTGGTTCCACGTGCGACCTGCGCCATGGCTCCGGGACTGTCCGGAGGAACAGGTTCTTCAAACCAGAGCGGATCATAGGGTTCGAGCGCGTGTGCCATGCGGATTGCACCCGATGGTGTGAACTGGCCATGAGTGCCGAACAGGATGTCGGCGCGCGTGCCGACTGCTTCGCGCACCGCAGCGACCATGCGTATGGAAAGGTCGATGTCGCTCTGGCGCGGCTGATGGCCGCCGAAGGCGGTGTATGGGCCCGCCGGATCGAATTTGATCGCGTCAAAACCCTGCGCAAGGCAGGCCAATGCGGCTTCGGCGGCAAGGTCGGGATCGTTGTAGACATTGCGTTCGCTATCGGTCTCGCCCGGTACGGCGCTGCCCGTGGCAGGGTAGAGATAGGTGTAGCTGCGCAGCCGCTCATGGACCTTTCCGCCGAGCAGCTTGTAGACCGGTTTGCCGGCCTCCTTGCCGATGATGTCCCAGCACGCCATCTCGAGGGCGGACACGCACCCCATCAATGTTGGATCGGGCCGCTGGCTGAAGCCGGAGGAATAGGCGCGGCGAAAGAAGGTTTCAATGTCATGCGCGTCGTGGCCGATCAGGTAGCGTTCGGCCACGTCTTCGATCATGCGTGCCGTGAGGTGTGGGCTGAAGGCGGCGGAATAGGCCTCGCCATATCCAACCACGCCGCCATCGGTCACGAGTTTCACGAAGATGAAATAGCGCCCGCCCACATGCGGCGGCGGGTTTGCTGTGACGAAGGTTCTGGCTTCGGCAATCTTCATTCGAAGATCACCACATTGCGCAGGGCCTGTCCGTTCTTCACGGCGGCAATCGCCTCGTTGATCTCCTCGAGCCTGTAGCGGGCGGTGATGAGTTCATCGAGTTTCAGCCGGCCCTTCTGATAATGCTCGACAAGAACGGGTATGTCGTGGCGGAGCCGCGTTTCGCCCATCTTGGAACCGATGATCTTCTGGTTGAGGGCAGCAAGCTTGCCCGGATCATAGGGGATGCGCACGCCATTGGCCGGCATGCCGACAACGATGACCGAACCGTTGCGGGTTATATAACGCGGGGCGCTCGCGAGCGCTGCCTCGACACCCACGGTGACGAAGACGAAATCCACGCCACGCCCCTGTGTGAGCGCTTTGATCGACTTCGCGTGATCGGGGTCGGCGGGGCTGAACGCGTGGGTGGCGCCGAACTCGCGGGCCGCCACGAGTTTGTCATCGCTGAGGTCGAGCGCAATGACCGGGCTCGCGCCGGCGAGTGCCGCACCCTGAATGGCATTAAGTCCGACGCCACCGCAGCCAATTACAGCCACAGCATGGCCTGCAGACACGCGGGCCGTGTTGGTGACCGCGCCGAAGCCGGTGATGACGCCGCAGGCAAGGAGTGAGGCGACGTCGAATGGCATGTCGGCCGGAACATGGGCGAGCTGGCTTTCGTGAACGACCACTTTCTCGGCAAAAGCGCCGGTGCGCAGCCCCTGCTCGCAGGCGCCGCCATCGGCAAAGGCGAGGGGGCCTTGCTGATCGAGCGGGAAAACCTCCTCGCACATGACCAGGCTCTGACGCGCGCAATAGTGGCAATGGCCGCAGGAGCGGATGAGCGTGACGACGACATGATCGCCAGGCACAACGCCGGTGACGCCGGGGCCGACTGCGGAAACCACGCCGGCTGCCTCGTGGCCGTAGACAGCCGGGAGATCGCCGCCCCAGGCGCCTTCGGCATAAGAGATGTCGGAGTGGCAGATGGCACAGGCTCTGAGGTCGACGAGAACTTCACCCTGCCGGGGCGGAGCGAGCTCGAGCGTTTCGATCGAGAGGGGTTTGCCGAACGCCCGGCATATGGCGGCCTTGATCTGCATGGAAACCTCGCTGGAATGCGTTCAACGCGAATTAAAGCCGCAAGTTCGTCACGGGTGCAACGCAGATACGACACCGAAGGGCAACCATGCGTCAACGGAAGAGGTGCCATGCGCCCGCGTTTGTTGACCGGGAGACCTGTCGGGACTACGCCGGATAACGTTCAAAAAAAGGGGAATGACAGGTCATGAATGCACCGGAAACACCCACGGGCGATCTGACGCTTCGCACGCAGGCGATGCCAGGTGACGCCAATGCCGCCGGCGATATTTTCGGCGGCTGGGTCATGGCGCAGATGGACCTTGCGAGCGGTATTCGCGCCGCCGAACGCGCCCATGGTCGCGTGGTGACGGCCGGTGTGAAGGAAATGGCCTTCGCCAAGCCGATGAAGGTTGGCGACACGCTGTGCATCTACACCCATATCGAGGGGGTGGGGCGCACGTCGATCCGGCTCAAAGTCGAAGCGTGGGCACAGCGCTACCTGTCGCCGACCATGGAAATGGTCACCCATGCAGATTTTGTGATGGTGGCGCTCGACGCCAATGGCAGGCCCACCCCGGTGCCACCCGAAGACTGAGGTCTACGCCTCGGCCACCTCGCCGAGTTTCGTTGCAAGCACGCGGTCGATCCGGCGATTGTCCAGATCCATGATCTCGAAACGCCATCCCATCGCGTCGGTGCTTTCGCCGGTCTTCGGTAGATGCGTGAACTCGTTGAGCAGGAAGCCGGCGAGCGTGGTGTAGGTGCGCTCTGCGGGAAGGGAAAAGCCCAGATGGTCGGCCATCTCGTCTGCGGGCATGGAGCCGGGCAGGAGCCAGGAGCCGTCGGCGCGCTCGACGATGTCCATCTCGCCTTCCTCGGCATCGGCACGAAAAAGGCCGGCAATGGCCTCCAGAATGTCGGAGGGCGTTACGATGCCTTCGAAATGGCCGTGCTCGTCGTGCACCAACGCCATCGGCACCGCCGCTTCGCGCAGGACGGAAAGCACATCGAGCGCGTCGGCCATATCATGAACGATCGGTGCCGGCAGAACATGCGTCCGGATGTCCAGTGCTTCGCCCGATAGCTGGACGGCAAGCAGGTCGCGCAGCTTGACCACACCGGCGATCTCATCGATGGACCCTTCGCCGGCGGGGAGGAGGGAGTGACCGGACTCCCTGACATCATCCGCCAGTGCCGCTTCATCCGCTGTCAGGTCGAGCCAGTCGATCTCGCCGCGCGGCGTCATGATGGCACGGGTCTTTCGGTCGGCAAGGCGCATGACACCTGCAATCATGCGACGCTCGTCGGATGCGATGGTGCCGCTGGTTTCGGCCTCGGCGATGAGTGTGCGGATTTCCTCGTCGGTTACACGCTGGCTCGATTCCGCGCTCTGACCGAGCAGCGCCAGAACCAGCCTGCCCGACACGTCTAGCAGCCACACGAGCGGCAGGGTGATGCGCGACAGTAGGCCCATGATCGGCGCTACCCTGATGGCGATGCCTTCGGCATTCTTCAGCGCGATCTGCTTTGGAACGAGCTCGCCAACGATCAGCGATACATAGGTGATCAGGGCCACGACCAGGCCGACGCCGAGCGGGTTTGCCACACCTTCCGAAACGCCCTGCATGACGAGCCAGTCGGACAGGCGTGTGCCGAGCGTTGCGCCGGAGAAGGCGCCGGAGAGCACGCCGACCAGCGTGATGCCGATCTGGACCGTGGAAAGGAAACGGCCGGGATCAGCCGAGAGCGCAAGGGCACGGGCGGCGCCGCGCTGACCCTGTTCGGCCCGGGACTTCAACCGGGCGGGTCTGGCCGACACAACGGCCAGCTCCGACATGGCCATGAAGCCGTTGAAGAGGATAAGGACGAAGAGAATGACGATTTCGACAATGAGCATGGCTGCTCTTTAGCACTCCGGGGTGAACGGCGCGAGACTGCATTGTGTCCAGAAAGGGCGCTATTTACAGGCGCGGTAGCCGTTGCGACGGCCTTTCAGGTCGAAGTGGAAGTGATCGCGGTGATCGTAGTTGTAGCCGGGACCGAGAACTGTCGTGAAGTAGTCGCAGCCCTCAGCGCGCACCGTGTTGAGCAGACCGCGCTGGCGGAACGCGAAGAAGCCGGGCTTGCGCACATCGATCTCACGGCCATTCTTCAATTGGATGCTCATCACGTCGAGTGCGTTGCCCTTGGAATGCTCGGAGGCAACACTGGTGCCGGCGATGCGCCGGCAGGAATAACTTGAGCCCTGACGGATCTTGCCGATTCCGGTGAGGTAGCGCTTGCGTGCGGCCGGTGCGAGCTCGTTTTTGGTCCAGCGGGCAAAGGTCTCGGCCATCTGACAGTTGAGCGTGGCGGCGGGCGCCATTTCGATGTTGCCGGACAGGCCGCTGACCTTGACGGGCCAGTCTATGCGACAGGCGCCACCATCGTTGATGGGTTCGAGGTCCTGATATTTGACCCCAAGCCGCTTGAGGCGGCGGCGACAGGCGACCTCTTCCGGCGGCATGACGCGGGCCGAACTTTCGCTGCGCGGCAGGGTGAAGCGCGGGTAGGAAACCATCATCGGGTTTGAAGGAACGAGCGCCTGCAGGCCTTTCGTGCTGTCGGGCGTGGGGGTGGAGGCGGGGACGGATGGTGTCGCCGCTTGGGGCACTGGCGCAGCGGGAGCCGGGGCAAGACGGGCGACAGGCACTGCCGCGGTCTGCACGCCGATATCCACCGA
>NZ_BAMP01000092.1 GCF_000615975.1 Nitratireductor aquibiodomus NL21 = JCM 21793
TTCCGCACATCGGCCTGCGCCAGATGCACCGCGCCCAGCGTCGCAAGCGCATTCTGAACCATGTGCCGTCCCGGCGCGCCCAGCCGCACTTCCGTCTCCTCGCCGTCGATCTTCACGGCAAAGGTGGAGGATTGCGCTCCGCATTCCGCATGCATCAGCCGGATATCCGCGCGCGCATTCTCGCCAAACCCGGCAATCGTCTTCACGCCGGCCTCTTCAGCAAGGGCCGAAAGCGTTTTCCAGCGTTTGTCATCGCGGTTGACGAGCGCCGCGCCGCCCTTCACCACGCCCTCGAAAATCTCGCCCTTGGCGCGGGCAATCTCTTCCACGCTCTTGAAGAAGCCCAGATGCGCCGCCGCCACGAGTGTCACCACGGCGATGTGCGGGCGCACCATCTTCACAAGCGGGCGGATTTCATCCGGGTGGTTCATGCCGATCTCGAAGATCGCGAAGTCGCAGTCGGCCGGCATGCGGGCGAGCGTCAGCGGCACGCCCCAGTGATTGTTGAAGGAACGGTCTGCCGCATGAACGCTGCCGCAGGCGGAAAAAGCCTGGCGCATCATGTTCTTGGTCGATGTCTTCCCGACTGATCCCGTCACCGCCACGATCTTGGCGCGGCTGCGCAGACGCGCGGCACGGCCAAGATCTTCCATGGCTTTCTGCACGTCCGGCACCACCACTTTCGGCACACCAAGCCGTCCCAGCGCCGGCAGCTTGCCCTCCGAGACCACCAGCACGGATGCGCCCGCCGCCATGGCAGCGGTGGCGAAATCGTGCCCGTCAAACCGCTCGCCCTGAATGGCAAAGAACGCGTCGCCCGGCTGGAGCGTCCGCGTGTCGATGGAAATCCCGGTGATCGCCGCTACAGGCTGCCCGAGCGGCCTGCCACCCGTCGCCTGCACCAGCGCTTCATGTGTCCACAGCGCGCTCATCCGCCACGCTCCGCGAGTGCAGCCCGCACTTCCTCGTGGTCGGAAAAATGATGCTTTTCGCCAGCGATCTCCTGCCCGGTCTCATGTCCTTTGCCGGCAACGATCAGCGTGTCGCCTTCCTCGAGCATGGCAACGGCTGAACGGATCGCCTCGTGCCGGTCGCCGATCTCGCGCGCTCCCGGAGCCGCAGCCATGATCGCCGCCCGGATCGCCTCCGGATCCTCCGAGCGCGGGTTGTCATCCGTCACGATCGCCACATCGGCCAGCCGGGATGCGATCTCGCCCATGATCGGGCGCTTGCCCGTATCCCGGTCGCCCCCACAGCCGAACACCACGATCACCCGTCCCGTCGTGAAGGGCCGCACCGATTGCAGCACATTTTCCAGCCCGTCGGGCTTGTGCGCATAGTCCACATAAACCTGTGCGCCATTCTTGGCCGTTCCAACAAGCTCCAGCCGGCCCGACGCGCCCCTGAGCGTCTCAAGCGCTGCAAACGCGGTCTCCGCTGCCGTCCCCGTGCTGATCGCCAGACCTGCGGCAACAAGCGCATTGGCCACCTGAAAATCACCTGCAAGCGGCAGGTCCACCTCGTAGATAACACCGCCGACATCCACCTCGGCCCGCTGGCGATGGCGCTCGTGCTCGACCCGCTTCAGCGTCAGGAACGCGCCCTTGCGACCCACCGTACGCACATCGAGACCCGCGGCCTTCGCCGCCGCCACTGTCGGGTCCGACCACGGATCGTCGGCAAAGATCACCGCCGGCGCGCCCTTGGGCAAAAGCGTATCGAACAGGCGCAGCTTCGCCTGATGATATTCCTCCACCGTCGGATGATAATCCATGTGGTCGCGCCCGAGATTGGTAAAGCCCCCGGCGGCAAGCCGCACACCATCGAGGCGGCGCTGGTCGAGCCCGTGGCTCGAAGCCTCCATCGAGGCGTGGCTCACGCCCTCTCCCGCCAGTTCATCGAGCAGGCGATGCAGCGCGATCGGATCGGGTGTCGTCAACTCGCCATATTCGTCCCGGCCCGGTGCCACCACACCCGTGGTGCCGATGCTCGCCGCCGGCAATCCGGCATGTTCCCATATCTGGCGTGTGAAGGAAGCGACCGAGGTCTTGCCGCTGGTCCCGGTGACCGCGACCATTGTCGCAGGCTGGCGCGGAAAAAGCCGCGCCGCACAGAGCGCAAGGGCACGCCGTGGGTCGTCCGTTTCAATGACAGGCACCCCGGGATCGGAAGAAAGCGCTCCGGGAGCGGCAATGACGGCGGTTGCCCCCTTGCGCGCAGCGTCGGCGGCAAAAGCGGCTCCATTGGCCTTTACGCCGGCCAGGGCAAAAAACAGGTCTCCTGCCTTCACCTTCCGCGAATCCGCCGAAATCCCCGAGACCTCCGCTTGCGCAGGCAACGATCCCTGTTGAGGAAGAATGTCCGCAAATTCACTGAACTTCATGAGGCCCCGGTACTTTCAGTTGCGTTTGTTCCCTCGGCACATGGCCGACTCAATGCGCCGACTCACTGCTGCGAAATCAGCAAAGCATCACTTTCTTGACCGAATTCAGGCTTGACGCCAAGCAGCGGCGCAGAACGGCGGATGATGTTGCGCACCATTGGTGCCGCGTTCAGACCGGCCGTTGCGCCGATCCCTTCCCGCTCGGGCTTCGGTTCGTCGATGAACACAAGCACCACATATTCGGGATCGTCGACCGGGAAACCTGCGATGAACGCGTTGAAGCGGACATTGTTGGAGTAGCGGCCGTTGACAACCTTCTCCGCAGTGCCGGTCTTGCCGCCGACATAATAGCCCTCGACCTCGGCGCGCCGGCCTGATCCCTTCTCGGAATTGAGTCGGAAGAGATAGCGCATCTGTGCGCTGGTCTTCGGCGAGATCACCTGCGTTGCGATCTCCGTCGCCTCCGCTTCGGAGCGCGGCAGGAAGGTTGGCGGAATGAGCCTGCCACCGTTCAGCATGGCCGCTGCCGCCACCGCCGTCTGGAGGGGTGTCGTGGCCATGCCATGACCATAGGAGATCGTCACGGAATTGATCTTCTTCCATTCCTTCGGCTCTGTCGGGAGAGCCACCTCGGGCAGTTCCGTCGACATCCGTCCAAGAAGGCCGATCTTTTTCAGAAACTCCCTGTGTCCTTCGATCCCCACCACGTCCGCCATCTTCGCCGTGCCGATGTTGGAGGAGTAGATGAAGATTTCGGGCACGCTCAGCACCCGGCGTTTGCCGTGGAAGTCGTTGATCGTGAAACCGCCAATGCGGATCGGCCGTGTCGCATCAAAACTGTCATTGATGCTGACCAGACCGGAATCGAGCCCCATGGCCGTCGTGAAGATCTTGAACGTCGAACCCATCTCGAACACACCGGCCGACATGCGGTTCAGGCTATCCTTGTCCAGCGCGTTGACCGGATTGTTCGGGTCATAGTCGGGCACGGATGCCATGCCCACCACTTCACCCGTATTGGCCTTCAGCACCACGGCACCGGCAGCAATTGCCTTGTAGCGGTCGAGTGCCTGCACGAGTTCGTCCCGGATGATGTGCTGCACACGCAGGTCGACCGAAAGCCTGACCGGCTCCAGGTGCCCTTCGACGGCAAGCCCCGTGGCCTGCAGGTCGGCCAGCCCCTGATCGTCAACGAATTTCTCGATGCCTGCGATGCCCTTGTTGTCGATGTTCACAAGGCCAAGGATATGCGAGGCGGTCGCCCCACCGGGATAGAAGCGGCGTTTTTCCGTGCGGAAACCGAGACCCGGCACGCCCAGCGCGAGAATGTCGGCCTGCTGGCGCGGCGAGAGCTGGCGGCGCAGCCACACAAAGCCCGCATCGCTGTCGAGCCTTCGATAGGTCTGCTGGTAATTGAGGTCGGGAAGAACAGTGGAAAGCTTCTCGATGGCTTCGTCGATATCCACGATACGTCGCGGCTCGGCAAAGAGCGACGCTGTCTTGATGTCGGTCGCAAGAACCTCACCGTTGCGGTCCACCAGGTCGGGGCGCGACGCGGTCACACGGGCTGCCGGCACGCTCGCCTCCGGCTCGTCCTGCATGGCGAGGTGAACCAGGCGGCCACCAAGCACTGCATAAATGCCGAATATGACGGCCATGGCCATTACTACCCGGTTCTGAGCCCGTCCGCCACGGGCCTTGCCGGCCCCGTCCATCACGATGGTTGCAGCGCCCCGGCGCACGACCGACGAAGCCGTGTCGTCCCTGTATCCGCTTGTGCTCGTCATGGCCGCACCGCCCCGGTTGTCGTCTCGTCAGGCACGCCCCCGGCGTCGGCCATACCGCCGACAAGTCCCTCGATGGTCAGAGGCTTCTCCGGAAGATCGGAAAATTCGGCGATCCGCGGCGCCTCAACGGGTTCAAGCCCCAGCTCATCCTTATAGGTCTCGGCCAGCCGCTGCAGCCGCGCAGGCTGCGTCAGCAGGCTCCAGTCCGCCCTGAGGATATCGATCGAATCTTCCTCAAGCTCGGCCTGGCGCTCGATCTTCTGCAGTTCCTCGTATTTGGCTTCGGCATCGTGCTTGGTCTTGTAGGTGAAGGCAGCCGCTGCCAGCATGACCGTGATCAGCACAATATCGCTCGTGCGAAACATTTTTGCCTCTACCTCTCACCAGCACGCGTCGGCCGCGGAAACCGCGAAAGACCGACAATCTCGAAATCAGCCTCCCCGACCGGCGCATCGGTGCGCCTCGCCAGGCGCAGCCGCGCGGAACGCGCCCGCGGGTTCTGCTCCGTCTCCCCGCGCGATGGAGCCACAGGCTTGACCGGCTTCTCGAAAGTCGGAGCCGCGCCATGCACCTCTGGCAGATGGCGCGATCCGCCCTGTCCGCCGGCACGCTCCACCATGAAACGCTTGACGATCCGGTCTTCAAGCGAGTGGAACGTCACCACCACCAGCCGGCCGCCTGGTTTTAGAACGCGTTCGGCTGCAAAGAGCGCACGCGCCAGTTCGCCGAGCTCGTCATTGACGAAAATGCGCAGCCCCTGAAAAACGCGCGTCGCGGGATGGATTTTCTCCTGCGGACGCCGGCCGACGATCTTCTCGACCGCACTGGCAAGGTCCAGCGTCGTCTCGAACGGCTTTTCAGCCCTCGCCCGTTCCAGTCCACGCGCAATGCGGCCCGCCTGACGCTCCTCGCCGAGAATGCCGAAGATACGGGCAAGGTCGCCCGCTTTCATTGTATTGACCACATCGGCAGCACTCAGGCCCGAGCGCTCCATGCGCATGTCGAGCGGTCCATCCTTCTGGAAGGAGAAACCGCGCACGGCCTGATCGATCTGCATGGAGGAAACGCCGATATCGAGCACCACGCCATCGACCTGATCGTCGACAACATCGTCGAGCCTGGAAAAGCGGTTTTCCACCAGCTGCAGGCGCCCGTCCCACGTCTTCACCAGCGCCTGACCTGCCTCGATGGCGGTCGGGTCGCGGTCGATGGCCGTGACCGAGGCACCCTCTTCAAGGAGGGCCGTCGTGTAGCCGCCGGCGCCGAACGTGCCGTCAATGAAATGCTGGCCGTCGAGAGGCTGTAGCGCTCGAGAACTTCGCGCAAAAGAACCGGAATGTGGCGGGCCAGTCCGCCACCGGCCGGGCTTTCGCCGCCGGGGCCCGCCATCATTCCGACTGTCCGGCAGTTCGGCTCGAAGTGGCCGCTTGCCGAAGTTTCAGAAGCCGTTCGCGCACCGCCTGCCCGTGAGCCTTCAGCCGCTCCGGCTCCCATATCTGAAAGAAATGCCCACGACCAACGAAGGCCACATCCTTCGTGATGCCTGTATGCTCGCGAATGAAATCCGTCACCGTGATGCGCCCGTCTTGATCGAGTTTCAGAAAGGCGCCGTCGCCATGCACGAAAAAGGACATGTCGTCCGCAGTCTGCAGAAATGGGTCTTCCTGCGCGATCCGCTCCTCGTAGCGGTCGAGCAGATCGAGACCGCCCACATCCATCGCCGGGATGTCGAGCGCGCGAAGCGCATAGAGCTCGGTGAAACCACGCTTTTGAACGACGGAGCGAAAGTGCGCCGGCACCGAGACCCGACCCTTGGAGTCGATCTTGTTTACTGCATTCGACAGAAACCGGTCCATGACGCGTTGCGGCCAAAAGGCCCATGCCCCTCTGCATCTCTTCAGCCGCTTTCAGATGCGGCTCTCCGAACACTTGCCCGCCCCCCTGCAAGGGTGAATCCCAACTGCCACGCCGCCCTGCCAAAGAGGCCGACATGAGAGGAACCCGTACTCCAACTGCAACGAAACGCTGATTTGTTATATGGGGTACCATGGGCCAATATGGGCGTCAACGGGATTAAGCTTCACAAATGCCGCAATGACAGGCGTTCTGGACATGCATCGGGCCATGGTCATTTATCGTGCATTAAGGCTAACAAAAGGTTAGGAAGAGCTTCGTGCCGTCCGGCCCGCACCCACTCGACATGACCGCGAGGAGCCCAATGTCCGACAGCCAGAACGCCCGTGCTGCAAGCCTCTCACACCTTCATTCGGGCAGCCTTGCCAAAGGCGATCCGCTCTCCACGCCCATCGTCATGAGCTCGGTGTTTCATCTGCCGGGCGACCCTGCAGGCGCACGTCAATATGGCCGTTTCGACAATCCCACCTGGGAAGTGGTGGAGGCAGCACTCGCCCATCTGGAAGATGCCGACGCCATCGCCTTCCCCTCCGGCATGGCCGCGATCTCGTCGGTTTTTCTGGCCCTGCTTTCAGGCGGCGACCGGGTGCTTCTGCCCTCGGATGGCTACTACACGCCCCGCGTCCTTTTGGAAAAGCACCTGATCCGGCTTGGCATACGCTACGACACCCGACCGACCGCGTCGTTTCTCGAAGGCGGGTTTGCCGGATATCGCATGGTGCTCGTCGAAACCCCTTCCAACCCGGGGCTTGATGTCTGCGACATCAGGGCGGTGGCAGAAGCCGCCCATGCTGCGGGCGCAATCGTCGTCGCCGACAACACGACCATGACACCCTATGGCCAGCGCCCGCTGGATCTGGGCGTCGACATCGTGCTTGCCGCCGACACCAAGGCGCCCAACGGGCATTCGGACGTGCTTTTCGGCCACGTCGCAAGCCGCAATGGGGAGATGATTGAAACCATCCGCGAATGGCGCAAACTGGCCGGCGTCATCCCCGGCCCGTTCGAAGCATGGCTGGTCCTGCGCGGCCTCGAAACACTCGAACTGCGCTTCGACCGCATGTGCACTTCCGCCGAAATCATTGCAGCACGCCTTGCAGACCATCCGGCGATCCGGTCGGTGCGCTATCCCGGCCTTGCGGGCGATCCATCGCATGCACTCTCCAAAACGCAGATGCTGCGCTTCGGTTCGCTCATCGGGCTGACGCTGGGTTCGGAAGAAAAGGCCGAAGCCTTCATCGACACCTGCCCGCTCATCGAGGCGACAACCTCTTTCGGCGGCGTCCACACATCCGCCGAACGGCGTGCGCGATGGGGTGACGATGTGGCAGAAGGGTTCGTTCGTCTCTCGGTCGGATGCGAGCCGACTGAGACACTCTGGCAGGCAATCGACGCCGCATTGAAAACGGCGTAAAACTGCCCGGAATTTCCGGAAACGAGGCCGGAATCCCTCGAATTCCAGAAAAATCGGCAAATTCCGGAAAAGTGTGCCAGCCGGTCTATAAGCCGGGTTTTGTATGGCCGCACCGCCCGAAAGCGATGCAACGTGACGGCCATTCCTCTGGGACCGATGTTGCCATCGGCCTCAAGCAACCTACCCGAACGGCTGGACCGGAAAACGCCCTGAGGGTGACCCCTCACGCCGTTCCTATTCGGTTTTGCTCCCGGTGGGGTTTACCATGCCGTCTTCGTTACCGTCGACGCGGTGGGCTCTTACCCCACCCTTTCACCCTGACCCCGCCAGTATTTCGGTTCCCGGCAAGAGCCTGAAAAAGAACCGAAAAACAGGCGGGGCGGTCTGCTTTCTGTGGCACTGTCCCTGGGGTTGCCCCCGCCGGATGTTATCCGGCACCGTTTTTCCGTGGAGCCCGGACTTTCCTCGCAAACAGCCTTTCGGCTCCCGTTCGCGCGGCCGTCCGACCGGCTGGCAGGACGTATAAAGGGTTTCGCACGGCAAAACGCAACTCAAAACAGACACGTTTGCGCACGAAACCCCTCATTCCCGAACTTAACGCCCGAGAATCCGCTTCACTTTCGTGCAATAGCGCGAGGAAATCGGGTTCATGCGCTTCGCGCCGTGACCCGCATTGTATTTGAGAATCGTGCCGCAGGTCGTGCCGCCACCCAGCTTGTGCGCCTTGGCGAGGTACTTCATGCCGTACTTGATGTTGGTATCGGGATTGTAGAGGCCCTTGGCCGAGCCGCGATAGCCCATCATCCGCGCCGTTGCGGGCTTGATCTGCATAAGACCGATCTCGCCCGCCGCGCCACGTGCATTCGCACGGTAGTTGCTTTCAACCCGGACAACGGCGTTGGCCAGCGAAACCGGGACGCCATAGGCAGAAGCGTATTGGGCAATGATCGTCTGGTAGGAACCGCCCTTGGCGCTCTTGCTGCCCTTGGAGCTCTTGCCGCTGGTGCGCACGGTGGTTTTAACCGTGGTCTTCTTCTTGCTGGACTTCGCTGTGACCTTCTTTTCCGCCCTGGCCGGTTTCGCCGGCTTTATCGAGGCGGTGGTGGTCATGTCCACTTCGCTTGCCTGGGAACCTTTTCCACCACGGATGATTGTACGAAGCAGATTGGGCGCGGCTTCACCCTTTTCCGCTTTCTCGGCACTCTTCTTGGCAGAGTGGGCCGCGATCACCTGTCCATAATTGGTCTTTTCGCCACCATGGGACAAAGACGTTGCAGCGCCGACAGCGATCGCTGCCGCGAGTAAGGTTTTGATTTTCATTTCGACCCGTAAATCTGTGCCGCAGCATCCGTGCGCGGCAGGTTTTGTCTTTAACGAAGCCGGGATCAATGTCCCACGGCCTCAACACGGGTCGGTGTTTTGCAGGCGAAGGGGAAACAAAAAAGGCGCTTCAATTCAAATAATATGAATCGATGAAATTTTGCGCCAGTCTTGGGAGTGAGTGATCGTCAGGGAGAAGAATCAATCACAAATTAATTATACAACAATTTGCGCAAAATCTCGCATGTTGTCACATCAGCCAGGCCACAAACCTCTAAAGGCCTGAAATGCCTTTGAAATTCCCGGACGATCGTTTGCGTTTGCCTGTCATATGTTCCGGTTGTGGCAATCCCGTATCCGTAGCGCTGAAGCAGTCTCTGGAGGGCCAGAACGGCCGGTCCGCTGCCGTCGGGACCGAGAACACGCCCTCCCGGGATGGGCGCAATTGCGACAAAATGGCCAAGACCAGCCGCCGCCAACCGCTGCCAGGGAAACTTTTCTCCCGGGTCGATCTTGCGACCGGGCGCAATGTCGGAATGGGCAAGAACCCGTTTTGCCAGGATTCCGTGACGCCGGCAGATGTCCAGGCCAAGCTTGAGAACGGCCTTGATCTGCACCTCGGGAAAGTCCGGCAGGTTCTGCGGATGCCCCGCATTCGCGATCTCGACACCGATGGACCAGGAGTTCACATCGTCACGCCCCCGCCATGATCCCCGCCCCGCATGCCAGGCCCGGTCCGCCTCCCGCACCATCTGCACGATGCGCCCGTCTTCATGGACGAGATAGTGGCTTGAAACCTCGCTTTCGGCTGCGCAAAGCCAGTCCTGCGCACTCTCGCCGGTTTCCATGCCGGTATAGTGGAGAATGAGCGCATCAGGCTTTTGTCCGTCCCGCCGTACGCCGAAATTCGGAGAGGGACAAACCTCCGCCCCGCTGAAATCCGGCTCGAACATCGCCGCTGCGCAGACGGTCGCACTCACGCACGCACCTGCGCTTTCTCGATGCTCTCATAGGCCGCGTTGATCGCCGCAAGACGCGTATTTGCGATGGCCAGGAACTCTTCCGGAACCCCGCGCGCAATGAGCTTGTCGGGATGGTTCTCGGCAACAAGCCGGCGATACCGGCGCTTGATCTCGTCGAATGGCGCTCCCTGTTCGACACCGAGAACCAGATAAGGGTTGCCATCTCCGGTGATCGCATGACGAGACAGCATCTGCTCGAAATGGTCGTCGCCAATATCGAATATCTCTGCAACACGTTGCAGAAATTCCGTTTCACGCTCGTGGATCACGCCATCTGCCTTGGCGATATGGAACAGCGCGTCGAGAATATCCTCGAGCACCATGCAGTTCGGTCCGCCATAGCCGCACAGATTGGCCATCTGGTGCGCATAGGCCTCGAAACCCGCCACATCCTGCTGTGCGAGATTGTAGAGCCGCGAGACATTGGCCTGCTCGTTGCGCGGAACGGAAAAAACTTCGTGGAAGGCCCTGACCTCGTCCTGTGTCACGACACCATCGGCCTTCGCCATCTTGGCCGACAGGGCGATGATGGCGATGGAAAAGGCAACGCGCCGGCGCAGTTGCGGGTCGCCTTCGAATACGGTGCGAATGGCCTCGACCATTGCTGACAGCGCACTGCCGGGCGCGCGCGTGATAAAGTCTGTTATACGATCCCAAAACGTCATGCCGGTTTTGTAACCGCAAACGCCCGGGATTTCGAGGCGCAGTTTGGCGCAAGCGGAGCCGGATGGGATTTTCATCCCATCCGGCTGTTTTCTCTTCAGGCACTCATTACGCGACCTGAATGGACGACGCCTTACTGGCTGGTCGTGCCCTGATCCTGCATCGGGTCAGCTTCGGGTGCAGCAGCCGGCGGATCCATCGGGGTTGCATCCTGCTGTTCGGGCTCGATGCTCTGGGTGGTCGTGTTGTCGCCTTCACTACAGGCTGCAAGTCCAAGAAGGGCGAGGCCCGAAACGGTGGCGGCTAGAAACTTTTTCATGTCGACTCTCCATACAAAGCGCATCTTGGATCGCCGTGCGTCCATCCGGACGCACAAAGGACGATCCAAACCATGGATAGAGCATCGGAATCACCCGAAAACCGGATTCCACTTTTCGGTCCGATGCTCCAAGAGCGCGACACCACGCGCTCACACCAAAGAAATGCGCGGACGCGTCTGGAGTTTCGTAACGTTGAATGACCGTTCGTAACGATGCGGGATCAAAGGCTGGTCGCGCTGCGTGCCGCCTGATCATATTGCCCGGAAAGGGCGTGCATCACCGCAGCGATGCCGGAAAGCGCTTCCTCGTCGAGCTTGAGGCGCTTGGTGCTGGCAACGAGCAGCGCTTCACGAACCTCATGATAGCGCTCGCAGGCGGCGGCCCCTTCCGCAGTCGCCTTCACCGTCTTTTCCTTGCCCCTGCGCCCGGTCTTGACCAGACCGAGCGCGGTCAGCTTCTTGATGGCGTAGGACGCGACGTGAACGTCTTCGATGTTGAACATCATGCACAGCTCCGAAAGCGTCTTCTCCCGGTTCCTGTGATTGACGGCATGCAGGATCTGCACGGCGGTGGGCTGCAGCCCCGGCACACCTGCCGCTGCCATGCAGCGCACCATCCAGCGCTCGAAGGAATGGCTCATCACAGTCATCGCAAACTCGATCTCCGACAGCGCCGGCATGGCGCCAGCGGCCAGATGAGCGGCGGAGACGACCGGTCCGACTTTCCTTTCGGCGTTCGACATCATTACCTCGCGAGCATGGTTTGCGGCAGCCAAAGCGCCAGTTGCGGGAACAGGACGATCAACGCCACGGCGACGATCATCATGAGGAAGAACGGCAGGGTCATGCCGGCGACCTTGAGAATGTTGTGACCGGTAAGCCCCTGAATGACGAACAGGTTGAAGCCGACCGGCGGCGTGATCTGACTCATCTCGACCACGAGCACGAGATAGATGCCGAACCAGATGATGTCGAGCCCCGCAGCCTCCACCATGGGCAGAATGACCGATGCGGTAAGCACGACGATGGAAATGCCGTCGAGAAAACAGCCCAGCACGACGAAGAAAAGGGTCAGCACAGCCAGAAGCGCATAGGGCGAGTAGCCCTGCTCGGCGATGAACTGCGCCAGCGCACGGGGAATGCCCGTATAGCCCATGGCCACGGTCAGAACGGACGCACCGGCGAGGATGAGCACGATCATGCAGGAAGTGCGCGAGGCGTTGCGCAGCGCAGCGAAAAAGGTCGAGCGACTTAACGTGCCGGTGAACCATGACAGGGCCAGTGAGAGGACCACACCGACAACGGCGGCCTCGGTGGGCGAAGCAAAGCCGCCATAGATCGAACCGATGACACCGATGATGAGCGCCAGGATCGGGAACAGGCGACGCGTCTGCCAGATGCGCTGAAGATAGGGAATGCGCGGATCAGCCTCGGGCATGCGCTTGTGATTGATCATCGACCACACGGCCGTGTAGCCCATGAAGAGCGCCGCCAGCATGATGCCGGGAACGACGCCGGCGATGAACAGACGGGCGATGGACTGCTCGGTGGCCGCACCGTAGACGATCAGAATGATCGACGGCGGGATGAGCAGGCCGAGCGTGCCGGAACCGGCAAGCGAGCCGATGGCCATGCGCTCGTCATAGCCGCGCTTTCTGAGCTCGGGCAGAGACATGCGGCCGATGGTTGCCGTGGTGGCGGCGGACGAGCCGGACACGGCGGCAAAGATGGCGCAGCCCAGAATGTTGACGTGCAGGAGCCGGCCCGGCAGACGCCGCATCCAGGGTGCCAGACCGGCGAACATGTCTTCGGCCAGCCGCGTGCGAAACAGGATTTCCCCCATCCAGATGAACATGGGGAGCGCTGCAAGATCCCACGAATTGATGGAGCCCCACACGGTGGTGGCCATCACCGCGCCGGGCGGCACCGGAACCATGAGATAGATGGCCGCAAGACCGGCCACCATGAGCGCCAGCGCAACCCAGAGGCCGGCGGCAAGCAGGACGAGCATCAGCCCGCCGAGCGTGAGGGAAATGGTCAGAAGGTCCATCACACTTCCTCCGCCGCGCCATCTTCGGTGGCGAGATAGGATGGAGACCGGCCCGTGAGCGCGGCGAACAGATCATCCACCAGCGCCAAGGCGAAGATGCCGATCCCGAGAGCCATGACCGCCTGCGGTATCCAGAGCGGGATTGCGATGATGCCGTAGGACAATTCGTTGAAACGGTGACTGTCGAGGGCGAGCTTTGCCGCATAATAGAAGAAGAAGCCCGCCAGCGCCGCTCCGACCAGGAGCACGAACACCTCGGCCATCCGGCGCATGCCATCGGGCATGGCGGCGAGCCCCAGCGTCACGCGTATCTGCGCACCGCCGCGCAGGGAGCCGGCAAGCGCCATGAAAGAGGCTCCGACCAGCAGGAAGCCCGCGATCTCCGCCAACGACGGCACAAGAAAGCCAAAGGGTGGCAGGCCGAAAAGCCCAAGCAGGCTGTCCACCACGCGCCCCATGACCTGGGCGAACACCAGAACTGCGATCACGCAGAGGGCGGCCATGGCCAGCCATTCGGCTGCACCATAGAGCCCATTCATCAGTTTTCTCATTGTCGTCGTCTCCGCTCCGACGGTCTCATTGTGGTCGCACATGGCGACCGATCTGCAGGCGGCTGGAGAACCGGTCGCGTGCAGCGCCTGTCAAAGCGGTCAGTTTTGGTAGGCTTCGAGGATGGCCTTGCCTTCGTCGCCGGCCTTTTCAGCCCATTCGGCGGACATTTCCGCACCGATGGCGGCAAGCCCTTCCTTCAGCTCGGCGCTGGGCGCAGTCACGGTGATGCCGTTGTCTTTCAGGACCTGGGTCTTTTCCATCGTCTCCTTGACGGAAGCCTCCCAGCCACGCGTCTCGGCCGTGGCCGCAGCCTCAAGCACCGCTGCCTGCTGATCTGCCGCCAGTGCATCGAACGCGGCCTTGTTTATAAAGACCATGTTGCGCGGCAGCCAGGCCTGGGCGTCGGAGTAATGAGAGAGGAAGTCCCAGACCTTGGAATTCGCACCGGTGGACGGCGACGTCACCATGGCTTCGACGCGACCGGTGGCAAAGGCGGTCGGCAGATCCGGTACCTCAACCTGCGTCGGAAGCGAGCCCGCAAGTTGCGCCAGACGCTCGGTAGCGGCATTGTAGGCGCGCATCTTCAGCCCCTTGAGGTCGTCGACCGAGGAGATGTCCTTCTGGGTATAGATACCCTGCGGCGGCCAGGGCAC
The DNA here is from genome assembly GCF_000615975.1 of Nitratireductor aquibiodomus NL21 = JCM 21793. GTDB lineage: Bacteria > Pseudomonadota > Alphaproteobacteria > Rhizobiales > Rhizobiaceae > Nitratireductor > Nitratireductor aquibiodomus. The sequence continues at coordinate 14,078 of NZ_BAMP01000092.1, forward strand.
AGAGAATAGCAACTGAAGCCCCTGCTCCTGAAGCTTTGCGGCAAGCTGGTCCTTCGACGCGTCATAGAGTTTCTTCGCGTCGTCATAGCTGGTGGCCAGGAATGGGATCGAATCCACTTCATAGATCGGGTCTTCGTTTGAAAGACGCGAGCCAAGGATTTCGCCGATCTGGGCAAGCCCCTGCCGCACGGCATTCTTGATGTCGGGATGCTTGAAGAGCGATCCGTTGGAGTGAACGGTAATCTCCAGCCCGCCATCGGTGGCTGATTTCACATCCTCGGCGAACTGGACGATGTTCTGCGTGTGGAAATTGGTGTCGCCATAGGGCACCGGCATGTCCCACTTGGTCTGGGCAGATGCCGATGTCACAAAGCCGAGCGCGGCTGCGGCCAGAACGAATTTCACGGAATGATGCATGTTCAGATCTCCCATTTTGTGAAGCAACGGAGGTGTTTCCTCACCCTTCTCGTTGCAATAAGGACAGCGTGGCACATTCAGACAATATGTCAATAAATTATTGACGTTTTATCCGAGACATGGTTCTCCTTTTGCCAAGGATAATGCGAAGGAAGCGATGATGACAGAAGGCAAATGGGATTTTTGGATCGACCGCGGCGGCACGTTCACCGACGTTATCGGCCGCGCCCCCGATGGCGGACTCTTTGCCCGCAAGCTGCTTTCTGAAAATCCCGAAGCCTACGCCGATGCCGGCATCCAGGGCATTCGCGATCACCTCGGCGTCAAGAAGGGCGAAGCCATGCCTTCGCATCTGATCGGCGACGTGAAGATGGGCACGACCGTTGCCACCAATGCGCTTCTGGAGCGCAAGGGCGACCGCGTGGCGCTGGTCATCACCAAAGGCTTCCGCGACGCGCTCAAGATCGCCTATCAGGCGCGGCCCGACATCTTCGCCAAAGAGATCATCCTGCCCGAACAGCTCTATGAACGCGTGATCGAGGTGCCGGAGCGCCGCCGTGTCGACGGCACGGTGGAGACGGAACTTGACCTCGACGCCGTGAAGGGCGAGATCGAGGCGGCGAAGGCCGATGGCATCGATGCGGTCGCCATCGTCTTCATGCATGCGTGGAAATATCCCGAGCATGAGAAAGCGGCGGCAAGTCTTTGCCGCGATTCCGGTTTTTCGCAGGTTTCGGTCAGCCACGAGACCTCGCCGCTGATCAAGCTGGTGGGTCGTGGCGACACCACGGTGGTAGACGCTTATCTCTCGCCAATCCTGTCGCGCTATGTGAGCCGCGTGGCGGCGGAACTGGGCGTCAACGAGAACGGCGAAGGCCCGGGCCTCAAATTCATGATGTCGTCGGGCGGCCTGACGGCGGCCGACAAGTTCCAGGGCAAGGACGCGATCCTCTCCGGCCCCGCCGGCGGTGTGGTCGGCATGGTCGAGACGGCGCGGCTTGCCGGCTTCGACAAGGTGATCGGCTTCGACATGGGCGGCACCTCCACGGACGTGGCCCATTGTGACGGCGACTATGAACGCGCCTTCGACACGGAAGTGGCGGGCGTGCGCATTCGCGCGCCGATGATGCGCATTCACACCGTGGCCGCCGGCGGCGGCTCGATCCTGCATTATGAAGACAATCGCCTGAAGGCGGGTCCGGATTCGGCCGGCGCAAACCCCGGCCCTGCATGCTATCGCCGTGGCGGGCCGCTGGCCGTGACCGATGCGAATGTGATGCTGGGCAAGTTGCAGCCGGACTTCTTCCCGGCCATTTTCGGCCCCGAGCAGAACGAGCCGCTCGATGTGGACGCCGTGCGCGCCCGCTTCACCGAGCTCGCCAACGAGATTGGCGACGGACGCCCGGCGGAAGCGTGGCGGAAGGCTTCATCACCATTGCCGTGGAAAACATGGCGAACGCGGTGAAGAAGATTTCCGTGCAGCGCGGCTATGACGTGACCGGCTATCTGCTGAACTGTTTCGGCGGCGCGGGCGGCCAGCACGCCTGCCTCGTGGCCGACGCGCTCGGCATGGAAGCGGTGCTGATCCACCCGATGTCGGGCCTGCTCTCGGCCTATGGCATCGGGCTTGCGACCGTCTTCGCCTCGCGCCAGCAGGCGCTTCTGAAGCCCTTTGCGGAAAGTTCGCTGGATGCCATCGACACGCTTTCGGCATCGCTGCGCGAAGAGGTGCGCGCGGAGCTGGCCGATCAGGCATCACCGGCGACAAGGTGGTCTGGGCGACCAAGCTGGAAATCCGCTACGAGGGCACCGACACGACGCTGCCCATCGCCTTCGACGGCACGCTTGAGACCGCCAAAGCCGCCTTCGAGGCAGCGCACAAGGCGCAGTTCGGCTTCGTCTATGACGACAAGCCGATGGTGGTGGAAGCCGTCAGCGTCGAAGGACTGGACGCCGGCGACGGCCGCCCGGTCGAGCAGGAGCAGGCAACCAGCGACGCCACGCCCGCTCCCGGCGAGACGCGCGCGATCTTCTGCGA
>NZ_BAMP01000091.1 GCF_000615975.1 Nitratireductor aquibiodomus NL21 = JCM 21793
ATGCCGCACGCGACTGCTGATCGCCGCCGACGGCGTGCGCTCGCGCCTGCGCGACATGGCCGGCATCAAGACTGTGAAGTGGGATTACGGCCAGTCGGGCATTGTCTGCACTGTCGCCCACGAACGCCCGCACAATGGCCGCGCCGAGGAGCATTTCCTGCCCGCCGGCCCGTTTGCCACCCTGCCGCTGACCGGCAACCGCTCGTCGATCGTCTGGACGGAGCGCACGGAGGACGCGGAGCGGCTGGTGAGCGAGGACGATCTCGTTTTCGAGCAGGAACTGGAACTGCGCTTCGGCCTCAAACTGGGCGAGATCCGCGTGGAAGGCCCACGCCGCGCCTGGCCGTTGGGGCTGACGCTGGCGCGGGAGTTCGTGAAGCCGCGCTTCGCACTGGCGGGCGATGCGGCACACGGCATCCACCCCATCGCCGGACAAGGGCTCAATCTGGGCTTCAAGGACGCGGCCGCACTTGCCGAAGTGATCGTGGAAGCCGAGCGGCTGGGCGAGGACATCGGCGCGCTCGACGTGTTGCAGCGCTACGAGCGCTGGCGGCGTTTCGACACGGTTCAGATGGGCGTGACGACCGACGTTCTGAACCGGCTCTTCTCCAACGATATCGGCCCTGTGCGGGCGCTCCGCGATTTTGGCCTCGGTCTGGTTGAACGAATGCCGGCCATGAAGCGTTACTTCATCCAGCAGCTTCGGGACTGGCCCCCGGCACGCCGAGGCTGCTGCGCGGAGAGGCGATCTAGCCTTTTCACGTCAACGCACTAGATCGCCGTGCGTCCATCCGGACGCACAAAGGACGATCTAAACTATTGAAGGAGCATCGGAACGATCCGAAAACCGGATTCCACTTTTCGGTCCGATGCTCTATCTCAACGAGGAGAAGACCATGGCTATGAAACGGCATGCGAACGTCACCTGGAAGGGATCGCTGGTCGAGGGCTCAGGCAGCCTCGACAGCCAGAGCGGCGCGCTTTCGGCCCTCCCGCTCGGCTTCAAGGCGCGGTTCGAGGATGAAAGCGGCAAGGCAGGCACCAACCCCGAAGAGCTCATCGCCGGCGCATGCGGGGTGTTTCGCGATGCAGCTCTCGCACATGCTGGCCGAGGGCGGAACGCCCGCCGACAAGCTGGATGTGCGCTCGGACGTGACCGTTCAGCCGGCACAAGGCGGCGGCTTCGAGATCACCAAAAGCGCGCTCACGCTGGTGGGCAGCGTTCCCGATCTCGATGAGGCGAAATTCGTCGAGATCGCCGAGAAGGCAAAGGCCTCCTGCCCGGTCTCCAAGGCGCTGGGCGCCATCGAGATCACGCTGGACGCCAGATACGGCTGACGACACTTTCGCGATGAAAACCGTCGGTCGGCGCAATGGAAGGTCGTTCGATGGCGAGACTTCGCAACCAAAAATCGGGTGATGCGGATAGAATTTCCTTACGAAACAAGTCGTTCGGGAGGAATGACATGCTGCAGACCCAGACACCGCGAACATTGAAGACCGCGGCGCAGAAATCCACACTGACGATCACCGACATCACGGCCGAGGCCGCGAAGCTGGACGCGTTCGAAAATCACGAACGCGTCTGGCACGGCCGCGACGAGGAACGTGGCCTCAACGCCATCGTGGCCATTCACAACACCATACTTGGTCCCGGCCTTGGCGGCACACGCGTGTGGCCGCACGAGACTTTTGAGGCGGCCCTGACCGACGTGCTGCGCCTCTCGCGCGGCATGACCTTCAAGTCTGCCGTGGCCGGCATGGATTTCGGCGGCGGCAAGGCGCTCATCATCGCCAATTCCAGAACCGACAAGACGCCGGCCCTTCTGGAAGCCTATGCGGAAATGCTGGCGGCACTGAACGGCCAGTATTTCACCGGCGAGGATGTTGGCTTCACGGTCGCCGACGCGGATTTTCTGCGCGCACGCACGCCCAATGTCACCGGCACCACGGTGGGCGGCAGCGGCAATCCCTCTCCGGTGACGGCGCATGGCGTCTTCCTTGGCCTGAAGGCGGCACTGAAGCATCGTGGCGTCACCACGCTCGATGGCGTGCATGTGGCGGTGCAGGGGCTGGGTTCGGTCGGCTGGACAGTGTGCGAAAAGCTTCACGCGGAAGGCGCGCAGCTTTCGGTGACCGACATCGACGCCGCCCGCATGGAACAGGCGACAGAGGCATTCGGCGCGACACCGGTTGCGCTGGACGAGATTGTGAAGGTGAAAGCAGACGTGTTTGCGCCCTGCGCGCTGGGCGGCGTTCTTTCAGCCGAAACGATCCCGCTGCTTGGCGCGAGGATCGTTGCGGGTGCGGCCAACAATCCACTGGTGCGGCATGAGGATGCCCGGCTTCTGATGGAGCGCTATGTGCTCTATGCGCCGGATTACGTCATCAATGCAGGCGGGCTTTTGAATGTCGCAGCCGAGCTTGCACCCGGCGGCTATGACCGCGAGGCGATCATGGCGAAAGTGGCAAAGATTCCCGAAACGCTCACCGACATTTTCGCACGAGCGGATGCGCAGAAGCGTCCGACCAACGATGTGGCAGCGGAGATCGCGTTTGAGCGGATCAACGCAGCGCGGAAAAGCCCTGTGGAGTGAGGTCCAGGCCGATACCTGAGCGATGGGCGGGAAACGACCCGCCCCGCCCTGCCGGATTGGAAACTACTTGATTCCCGTGAAAGCCGCCTCGCCCCAGACCTGCCGAACGCGGGCATCGCGGTTGCAGCCCTTGCGATAGCCCTTGTAGGCGTCGGACTTTTTCACCAGTCCGAAACGGGTGAGGATGCGCTCATCGCTTTGATAGTAGTTCTGGTGGTAATCCTCCGCGGGCCAGAATTTTACCGCACCGAGAACCGGCGTGACCACCTTGCCGCCAAGAGCGTTTCCCGCATCCTGCCTGGCCTTTTCCGCGGCTGCTTTCTGATCTTCGTCGAGTGCATAGATTGCGGTGGTGTAACTCTCGCCACGGTCGCAGAACTGCCCCCCGGCATCGGTCGGGTCGACCGAGCGAAAGAAGATTTCGAGAAGTCGGTCATAGCTGACCTTCTCGTCGTCGAAATCGATCTTCACCACCTCGCGGTGTCCACCCGAAGTGTGGTTGCGGTAGGTGGGGTTCTCCGTGTTGCCGCCGGCATAGCCCGATACGGTGTCGAGCACGCCAGGAACCTTGTCGAAATCCGCCTCGACACACCAGAAGCAGCCACCGGCGAAAATGGCCGACTGTTTTTCCACCGATGCCGGCTGCGAAACCGCCACCATGGCGGTGAGGGAAAAGGCAGCAGCCAAAAGGGAACGTCGCAACATGAATGTCTCTCCTGTGTTCCCGCACAGAGCTACCGCGCGGGGCGGCAAATTCAAATCAAGCCGCTACACGCTTGCGTGAGGTGATTGAAACCGGAGAGGGCCGTCATCCTCCCTGCCATGACACGCAGGCGCAGGGAGGAGAGACAGTGTCAGACGCGGCGTTCGACCATCATCTTCTTGATGTTGGCAATGGCCTTGGCCGGGTTCAGGCCCTTGGGGCAGGCCTGGGTGCAGTTCATGATCGTGTGGCAACGATAGAGCCGGAAGGGATCTTCCAGATTGTCGAGACGCTCGCCCGTCTTCTCGTCGCGCGAATCGATCAGCCAGCGATAGGCCTGAAGCAGAACGGCGGGGCCGAGATAGCGCTCGCCGTTCCACCAGTAGCTCGGGCACGAGGTCTGGCAGCAGAAGCACAGGATGCACTCGTAAAGCCCGTCAAGCTTGGTGCGGTCCTCATGGCTCTGCTTCCACTCGGTCGCGGGCTCCGGCGTGATCGTCTGCAGCCACGGCTCGATGGAGGAAAGCTGCGCATAGGGCACGGAAAGATCCGGCACCAGATCCTTGACCACCGGCATGTGCGGCAGCGGATAGATCTTCACCGCATCCTGCGCCACCTCATCCATGCCCTTGGTGCAGGCCAGCGTGTTGGTGCCGTCGATGTTCATCGCGCAGGACCCGCAGATACCCTCGCGGCAGGAACGGCGGAAGGTCAGCGTCGGGTCGATCTTGTTCTTGATGTAGATCAGCCCATCGAGGACCATCGGTCCGCAATCATCCATGTCGATATAATAGGTATCGACACGCGGGTTTTCTTCATCATCCGGCGACCAGCGATAGATCTTGTATTCGCGCAGGTTGGTCGCGCCCTCGGGCTTCGGCCAGACCTTGCCCTCCTTGACGCGGGAATTCTTGGGAAGGGTGATTTCAACCATGATTTCCTCGCCTCAGTAGACCCGCGCCTTGGGCGCGATTTTCTTGGGATCGATGCCGCCGTCTTCCGGCCTCAGCATCGGGTCGGTGTGGACGGGACGATAGTCGAGCGTCACCTTGCCGGCCTCATCGACCCAGGACAGCGTGTGCTTGCGCCAGTCCTCGTCGTTGCGGCCGCCCATCGGACCATCCTTGTAGTCCTCGCGGGCATGGGCGCCACGGCTCTCCTTGCGCGCCTCGGCGGCATAGACCGTGGTGATGGCGTTGGCCATCAGGTTTTCCAGCTCCAGCGTCTCCATGAGATCCGAATTCCAGATCATCGAGCGGTCGGAGACCTTGACGTCGGGAAGCTCTTTCCAGACGGCGCTGATGCGCTCGCAGCCCTGCTCCAGCGATTCCTGCGTGCGGAAAACGGCAGCGTCTTCCTGCATGGCGCGCTGCATCTTCTCGCGCAGCTCCGCCGTGGGCGTGGAGCCGGATGCATGGCGCAGACGGTCGAAACGCTCCATGATCCTGTCGCAGGCCGCTTCGTTGAGCGCCGGAACCGGAGCATCACGGTCGACCACCTCACCGGCGCGAATGGCCGCGGCGCGGCCAAAGACCACAAGATCGATCAGCGAGTTGGAGCCCAGACGGTTGGCACCATGCACGGAGGCACAGGCCGCCTCGCCGACGGCCATCAGGCCGGGCGCTACCGCATCGGGATTGTCCTTCGTCGGGTTCAGCACCTCACCCCAATAGTTGGTCGGGATGCCGCCCATATTGTAGTGAACCGTCGGCAGGACCGGGATCGGTTCGCGCGTCACATCGACACCGGCGAAGATGCGGGCCGATTCGGCGATGCCCGGCAGGCGCTCATGGATGACCGCCGGATCCAGATGATCGAGATGCAGGAAGATGTGATCCTTGTTCTTGCCGACGCCACGGCCTTCACGGATCTCCATGGTCATGCAGCGCGAAACCACGTCACGCGAGGCAAGATCCTTGGCCGATGGCGCATAACGCTCCATGAAGCGCTCGCCCTCGGAGTTGACCAGATAGCCACCCTCGCCGCGCACACCCTCGGTGATGAGGCAGCCCGCCCCATAAATGCCGGTCGGGTGGAATTGCACGAACTCCATGTCCTGCAGCGGCAGGCCGGCGCGGGCAATCATACCATTGCCGTCGCCCGTGCAGGTGTGGGCGGAGGTGCAGGAGAAATAGGCGCGGCCATAACCGCCCGTCGCCAGCACCACCATCTTGGCGGAGAAGCGATGGATCGTGCCGTCTTCAAGATTCCACGCCACGACGCCGGTGCAGACACCATCATCGGACATGATGAGATCGAGCGCAAAATACTCGATGAAGAATTCGGCGTGATTCTTGACGGACTGGCCATAGAGCGTGTGCAGGATGGCATGACCGGTGCGATCTGCCGCGGCACAGGTGCGCTGTACGGGCGGGCCATCGCCAAAATTCTGCATGTGGCCGCCGAAGGGACGCTGGTAGATCTTGCCTTCCTCGGTGCGCGAGAAGGGCACGCCGTAATGCTCGAGCTCGTAGACGGCGGCGGGCGCCTCACGGGCGAGATATTCCATGGCATCGACATCGCCGAGCCAGTCGGAGCCCTTTACCGTGTCGTAAAGGTGCCACTGCCAGTGGTCGGGCCCCATGTTCTTGAGCGAAGCGGCGATGCCGCCCTGCGCCGCCACCGTGTGGGAGCGGGTCGGGAAGACCTTGGTGATGCAGGCCGTCTTGAGCCCCTGCTCGGCCATGCCGAGCGTGGCGCGCAGGCCAGCGCCGCCGGCACCGACGACGACGACGTCGAACTTGTGGTCGACATAGGTGTAGGCGTCTGCCGCCTTTTTATCTGTTGCCTTTGCCATAACCGGGTTCAGCCTCCGAGGGCGATCTTGACGAGGGCGAGGAGAGAAACGACGCCCAGAATGAGGGTGAAGAAGATGTTGCCGATCAGGAGCGCGACCTTGCTGCCCTCGCCGTGGACATAGTCCTCAACGATGACCTGCATGCCGAGCTTCATGTGGTAGAGCACCGACAGGACCGCGAAGGCCAGAAGCACCGTGATGACCGGATTGGCGATCGCTGCGCGGACCTCTTCATAGGAAGCGCCATTGTTGGCGATGACGAAGCCGATGAAGAAGATGACAAGCGGAATGTTGGCGATGGCCGTGAGGCGCTGGCGCCAGAAGTGATCCGTACCTTCTTTTGCCGAACCGAGACCGCGAACGCGGTTAAGCGGTGTGCGCATGTCGCTCATGATCAAAACCCTCCACGAACGGCATAGCCGATGATCCAGACCAGAATGGTCAGCACGATAGAGACGGCGATGGTGGCCTTGGCCATTTTCGTCGCTGTCGCCTTTTCAAGGCCGCGCCCGGTATCCCACACGAGGTGGCGAAGCCCGCCGACCAGATGATGGATCATGGCCCAGGTGAACCCGAACAGGACGAGACGGCCGAACCAAGAACCGTAGATGCCATTGACGGTGTCGAAGGTTTCCTTCGAGCCGGCTGCAGCGGCAAGCCAGATGACAAAAAGCACCATCCCGAAATAAAGCGCGCCACCGGTGATGCGGTGGACGATCGACATCAGCATAGTCGGAATGAGACGATAGACCTGCAGGTGAGGCGAAAGTGGCCTGGCCTTTACAGTTGTGGATTTGCTCATGGCTTCCCCAATTCGATACCGGCGCGGCGGGGTGGCTGTTGCGAGAGCGACATCGGATCCCGAACTCGCGCCCTGCGGCTGTGGCTTTCTAATGCGGTTTTTGCAGTGCGTCAAAGCCGCAAAAGCAATCCCCTGACCGAATATATTGCAGCCGGCGGCAGGGACGACCGGCATTGCAGGACTTTAAACGATTGAACGCATTTTTTTCCGATTCGCATGGGTCATGACCCTAACGGCGGCAGGTGATCGGAACCTTGCCACTGACCATCCATAATGCCTCGCTGCCCTCGATCACCACGGCATAGAGAGACTCACCATAGCGCACGCTTTGCCCCGGCGGCGAAGCCGGAAGGTCGATCTCGACACCACGCGGGCTGACGACCGAAATGCCGCCGCTCCTTGGAGTGACCGTCATCTCCATCCCGTCATCGCAGGCCAGTTTGACAGGGCCGGAGAAGGCGAGCGTGGTGGTCTTTTTTGCCTCCCCGGATGGCGTGGAGACACAGCCGGCCAGAATGACAGCGCATCCTGCGACCGCCAAAAGGCCTGACGGGCCGCGCTTGCGCAGCCGCGATAAGGGCGAATCTGAAAATGTCATGCTGCCGTCTCTATTGCGGATCCGAATCCGGAGTGCGTTCGCTGGACTGGTCGAAACGAATGACATGCGTGGTCCAGTCGGCGGGCGCGGCCATGGCCTCATAGAGCTTGCGACCCTCGTCCGGCTGACGCGGAGCATTGAGCGCCAGGCGCGCCCAGCCACGTTCTTCGGCCTGGTCGGCGATCACATCAACCAGCGCCTTGCCGATGCCCTTGCGGCGATGATCGTGATGCACGAACAGATGGTCCACCAGGCCGTGGCGCATGCCCGAGACCGGATCCGGCAGGTCGTAGAACAGTGCAAAGCCCACCAGTTCGCCGTCAAGGCTGGCACCCACCACCTCCACGGCGCGGTCCTGCAGCAGGGTCTCGGCGTAATAGTCGTCGGGACGGCGCGGCGCGCCGCGCTTCAGCGACTGCGTGTAAGCCGCCAGAAGCGGCGCCAGAGCATGCGCATCCTTGAGGCGCAGCGGATTGATGTCGATCTGATGATTCTCGCCCATGGAGCACCCTTCCCCGAAATTAACCACGTCTGTCAATCGGCATATTGGTGCGGCATGCTCGACGTGACAAAGGTTAAGAAAAGCTTAATGTATGAGCCTTGAGGGGGCCACGAAGATTCAAGGAGCGATGGTGCATGCCTTTCCGATCTGTTTTCGTGGCAGCGGCTCTTGCGGCCGCAGCAGCGACCGCCCCGGCACTGGCCGGCGGCTTTCATGATGCAGGCAACGCCCGTGTCTATGCGGATGCCTATGGAAACCTGGTGATCCACAGCCGCGCCGGCTTCAAGCGCATCATGGTCGGCAAGGGGCATCTTGCCGACGACTACCGTGCGCTCGGCATCGAGGCACCGCGCGAAACGGCCTATCTGGAACGCCGCCACGGCAAGCTCTATCTGCGCCGCTCTGCACCCTGCAGCGCCGGCGTTCTGGTGAAGGGCCGCGGCTACATGTACGGGCTTTCCGACGGTGAACTGCCCGTTCTGACGGCACCCTGCGACTAGCAGCGATCGATGGACCATCAACTGGCGACAACTGCGGATCGGGCTTTTGCGAGCCGGTGGGTTTTCCGGCCCGCTGCAGCGCTCGATGGCTCCGTGTTGCGGGCCGCGCTGTTCGGCGCCGTCATCGGCACGGCGGTTGTGGCCGGCATGGAACTGCGCGAGCTCGCCGACAGGCATGGCGGTTTGCAGACGGGCCTGCACAAAACGCTTGAACATGCGACTCAATTGCTGCCGCACAGCAACAGTCAAACGGACACGCACCCGCTCTGGCGACAGCCGGCGGAAGGCGCAAAAGAGGTTTCGCGGCCGACGCCCGAGGCCCACAGCCTGTCTATGACGGCAAGCCGCACCGGAGTTCTTGCGCTGAAGGGGATGATTCAGCCCGGGAGCGCCGGTCGCCTGCGTGATGCGCTTGAAAGTTCGGCTTCGCCGATCACCACCATCGCACTCGATTCTCCCGGCGGCTCTCTGAACGAGGCTATGGCCATGGCCCGGCTGATCCGCCAGCGCGGACTTTCGACCAGTGTCGAGGCAGGCGCGGCCTGCGCGTCTTCATGTCCGCTGGTGCTGGCCGGAGGCAGGGAACGCCATGTGGAGCTCGGTGCGACCATCGCCCTTCACCAGTTCTATAGTCCCGGCAGCCTCTCCGACCCGCGGCAGGCTCTTTCGGACGCCCAGCTGGTGACCGCGCGCATTTCACGCCATCTGGATGAGATGGGGGTCGACCCCGCCCTCTGGCTCCACGCGCTCGATACACCGCCGCACACGCTATATCGTCTCACGCCTGCGCAAATGAGGGCGTATCGGCTGACAACCGGACGACCGGGACACGCCCGGGGCCACTAGGGTCAGCCCCTGGACGGACCCCCGGGGGGGGGGCGCCACGGCCCCGTTTCGTCATTCCTCAGCCGTTTCCGCCTGATACTCCAATATGTCTCCCGGCTGGCAGTCGAGTGCCTGGCAGATCTTTTCCAGCGTTTCGAAGCGCACACCGCGCACCTTGCCGGATTTGAGAAGCGATACATTCTGCTCGGTGATGCCGATCTGCTCGGCCAACTCCTTTGAACGCATCTTCCGGCGAGCCAGCATCACATCGAGATTGACGATTATCGGCATGGCGTTCACACGAAATCGCGCTGTTCGGCGCGCACCTCTGCCGCGAGCGCCATGAGCCGCCCGGTCATATACATAATGCAGGCGATGAGAACCGAGAGCATCTCCGCGCTTCCAATCCCGATGGCGAGCATCTTCTGACCCGCTGGATTGCCCATGGTGAGCGCCAGGATCATCAGCATACGAAGTACGATGCTGCCCGCTGCCACGGCGACAAAGGCAGCGCTGGCGTGACGCAGCCAGTGGGCGGATTCGCCTGAGAGCGGCTCCTCTGCCGCAAAGGCGCCGAACATGCGCCACACGCAGTAGAGCGCGGTGAACAACAGGCCAAACTGAACCGCGATCAACGCTGCCGTGACACCGATCGCGGACGAGGTGAAAGCAAGCGGTCCGGAAAGAGACAGATTGTCCCGAACCAACGTTTCAAAAAGTCCGGGATCGGACAGCGATGCTGCGAAGAACCAGACCGCGCCTGCCGCGATGAAAACTCCACAAACCAGCACAATGGCCTGCATCAGGCGGCTGAGCCGCCGCAGGCGCGCTACATCATGCATTCGATTCTCCTTCGGATTGTATTAATTAATGTTTTACGATAATTAATTATCTCGAATCGTTCTCAATGAAAAGGGTAATATGGATGTTTTTCGAGAAATTTATCGCCAGGGCCATCATCGGCGCCGCCTGTGCGCTCGCGCTTTCCGCCTGTGTTTCGGGCAATCCCCGCACGCTTTACGAACTGTCGCGTTTCGACCCGCTCGACGCCGATCCGAAAGAGATTGCGATAGCTGTAAAGGCAGACAGGAACCTGCATCTGAAGCGGGGCGATGTTTTGCTGCGCATGACCCTCGAAAGCGATGATCGAAACAGGGCGTTCGACGAACACTTCGTGCTGGCGATCACGAATGCCACGCCGGCCGCCGGACTGGTCGATCTGTGAAGGCCGATGAACATGTTCTCACCGCCGCGATCGCCGCACCGGACATGCAGCGCTTCCGCAACACGCAGGCGAAGGCACGGAATGCGCGCGCAGCAAATGCGACCGATGGAAAGGGCTCAATCAGCGTCTCGATCACCGGCGGCTGCAGACGCGGTGTGCTGGATATGAAAACGGCTTCGGTGCGCAGTTACATGCGAACCGAAGCCGATGGCCGCTTCTTCCCGCTGACGGGAGAAATCAGACTGGCCGACATCTTTGTAAAGGCCGGCATGCCCGCTGCAGACGTTCCCGCCTGCAGCGAAGCTAAATAGACGGTCAGCCCCTGGGCCACTCCCGAATGTCGACGAAATGCCCGGCTATGGCCGCCGCTGCGGCCATAGCCGGCGAAACGAGATGCGTGCGCCCCTTGAAGCCCTGACGGCCCTCGAAATTGCGGTTCGAGGTGGAGGCGCAGCGCTCACCCGGCTTCAGGCGATCGTCGTTCATGGCAAGGCACATGGAACAACCCGGCTCACGCCAGTCGAAACCGGCAGCCTTGAAAATCTTGTCCAGTCCCTCGGCCTCGGCCTGCGCCTTCACGAGGCCGGAGCCCGGCACAATCATCGCGTTCAGGCCGTCCTTGACCTTCTGGCCCTCGGCGACCTTTGCGGCTTCGCGCAGATCCTCGATGCGGCCATTGGTGCAGGAGCCGATGAAGACACGGTCGACGGCGATGTCGGTGATCTTCGTCCCCGGAGTGAGACCCATATATTCGAGCGCGCGCTTCTTGGAGAGGCGCTTGGTCTCCTCGGTGATCTCATCCGGGTTCGGCACGACACCGGTGACGGAAACGACATCCTCGGGCGAGGAGCCCCAGGTGACGATGGGCGGCAGATTGGCGGCGTCGAGCTTGACGACACGGTCGAACTCGGCCCCTTCGTCGGTGCGCAGGGAATCCCAGTAGGCGAGCGCCATGTCCCATGCCTTGCCTTTCGGCGCGCGCGGGCGATCCTTGATATAGGCATAGGTGGTCTCGTCCGGCGCAATGAGGCCAGCGCGGGCGCCACCTTCGATCGACATGTTGCAGACGGTCATGCGGCCTTCCATGGAAAGCGCACGGATCGCCTCACCTGCATATTCCATGACGTGGCCGGTACCACCGGCCGTGCCGATCTCGCCGATGATGGCGAGGATGATGTCCTTCGCAGTCACGCCCTCGGGCAGTGCGCCATCCACCTCGATCAGCATGTTCTTCGCGCGGCGCTGGATCAGCGTCTGCGTGGCGAGCACATGCTCGACCTCGGACGTGCCGATGCCGTGCGCCAGCGCACCGAAGGCACCATGGGTGGAAGTGTGGCTGTCACCGCAGACGATGGTCATGCCCGGCAGAGTGAAGCCCTGTTCGGGGCCGACAATGTGCACAATGCCCTGACGCTCGTCATTGGCGTCATAATACTCGATGCCGAAGTCGGCTGCGTTCTTTGCCAGCGCATCGACCTGAATGCGGCTTTCGGGATTTTTGATCCCGAACTTGCGGTCAGGCGAGGTCGGCACATTATGGTCGACCACGGCGAGCGTCTTTTCCGGATGGCGCACATTGCGGCTGGCCATGCGCAGGCCTTCAAAGGCCTGCGGGCTCGTCACCTCATGCACCAGGTGGCGGTCGATATAGAGCAGGCAGGTGCCGTCGTCCTGCTGGTCGACCAGATGGTCGTCGAAAATCTTGTCGTAGAGCGTGCGTGCTTTGGTCATTTTGTTCATCCCTAGCGGAGCGAAATGGAAGGCTGGCCGGCTAATCTTGTGTCTCGTTGCATTCCCGGTAGATGGCGAGGGAATGCCGAGCCGGTTGGCGTGTCCGCCTAAGGCAGTCGGCTCAGAAGCGAGCCGGAAACCCGCGCAAAAAAGCGGCTCGGCAGGCGCTTGACGTCCTGCAGAACAAAGCCCTTATAGGCTGGGTTTCCAAAAAGTGCTTCCATGACACGGCTAATACCAGCCTTTCATGGGATCGGCAATCTATCCGTCCTGAGAGCTGGCCTGCCCTCCGCCGTGGTTTTTCGGCGGCTTGAGATCGAGCTGCGTTTCGAGACGCCGCATAAGCGCCAGAACCAGCGCGCCCATAAAACAGGCAAGCCCGGCGATGGTCCACAGGCCAAGTCCAGCGGCAAGACCCGTTGCCGCCGCCAGCCACATACCAGCGCCGGTGGTCAAACCTCGAACCTCGCCCCGTTTGAAAATAATGAAACCGGCGGCAAGAAAAGCGACCCCAGCCGTAATCGCCTCGACAAGGCGGATGGGATCGGCCCGTACCTGATCGTCGCTGAACACAGGCATCGCCACGATCTCAAGTGCAATCACGGCAAAAACCGCAGAAGCCAGACACACGAGCATATGGGTCCGCAGGCCGGCTGGCCTGTCGGCCAGCTCACGCTCGAAACCCAGTATGCCGCCAAGCAGGACCGCAACCGCAAGCCGC
This sequence comes from Nitratireductor aquibiodomus NL21 = JCM 21793, assembly GCF_000615975.1. Lineage (GTDB taxonomy): Bacteria > Pseudomonadota > Alphaproteobacteria > Rhizobiales > Rhizobiaceae > Nitratireductor > Nitratireductor aquibiodomus. The sequence goes on from NZ_BAMP01000091.1 coordinate 13,002, forward strand.
ACTGCGATGACCTGCCATGGCAGCGTGGTTGCGGGTGCGAATTCGGCGATCAAGGCATCCATGCGAGATGAATGCACCCGGACCGCCAAGGTTCCCGGCACTCAGATCTAACGCTGGGCCTGGCTCCTGCGCATGCGTTGCTCAAGTGCGCGGAGCGCGAGCGAGAGGCCAACCGTCAGAATGAGATAGATATAGGCAACGATGGAATAGGTCTCAAAAAAGCGGAACGAGCCCGACGCATAGATCTTGCCCATCTGGGTGATGTCGGCAACGCCGAGCACCGAGACGAGGGATGAATCCTTGACCATGGCCACGAAATCATTGCCGAGCGGCGGCAGGATGGTGCGGATCGCCTGCGGCAGAATAATGAGGCGAAAACGCTGGAAGCGCGAAAGCCCGAGCGCCTTGGCTGCTTCCACCTGCCCCTCGTCCACCGACTGGATGCCGGCACGGAATACCTCGGCAATGAACGCCGAATAGCCGATACTGAGCGCGATGATGGCGCGCCACAGAAGCGAGATGTCACGCACCCTGAGCTCACCGAGAATGCCGGCTTCCTGCAGAGACGCGGTAACCGCATTCCAGCCCGTCACCACAATCGGAACCCCGGCAAAGGCGATCCAGAACAGGAGCACGAGGACGGGCACGCCGCGAATGATCTCGACATAGAAGCGGGCGATCTGCCGGAGTGCCAGCGAGCTGGAAAGGCTCATCAGAGCGATGCCAAGACCGACTGCCGTGGCCAGCGCAAACCCAACAACCGTGACAAAAACGGTGATACCGATGCCCCTGGAGACAATCGTGAAAACCTGCGCGTAGAGATCACTGGTGGCAATGAGGACTGCGGCACCGAGGGCGATGGCCCCGGCGACTGCAAGCCACCAGGGGAAATCGCGCTTGGTGGCGGGTCTGGAACCGGACACCGCCATCGGCACTAAACGCTTCTCGATGAGCGGCCGGTCAGACCGGCAAAACGCGGATCAGCCACGTCTTACTCGCCCCTTTTGTATTCGAGAAACCACTTCGTGTTGAGCGCATCGAGCGTACCGTCCGCCTTCATGGACGCGATGGCCGCGTTGACGGGCGCGACGAGATCGGAACCCTTGGCGAATATGAAGCCGAAGTCCTCCGAACCCAGCGGCTCGCCGAGCAGTTTCAGTCCACCATTGGAAGCGTCCACATAGCCCTGTCCACCCGTGCTGTCAGTCAGCACCACGTCGACATCGCCCGCACGCAGCGCCTGCACGGAAGCACCGAAGGTCTCGAACAGCTTGATGCGCGGATTGGCTTCGTCGCCGTCGAGCACCTCATAAACGGCGGTGTAGAAGGGCGAGGTGCCGGGCTGCGCGCCCATCAGGCCATCCTCATAGGCGGCGAAGCTTTCCGCATCGGTGAAGTTCGTCTCGTCGCTGCGCACGAGCATGAACATCTCCGAACGCATATAGGGATCGGAGAAATCCACCTTTTCCTTGCGGTCGTCGCGGATGGTGATGCCGGTCATGCCCATGTCGTACTGGCCGTCGGCGACAGACTGGATCATCGCATCCCAGCTCGTGTTCTGATAGGTCACACTGGCGTTGAGGCGCTTCGCGATCTCGTTCACCGCATCATATTCCCAGCCGACCTGTTCACCCGATGTGGGGTCGATAAACTGGAGCGGCGGGTAGGCGTTTTCCGTTACCACGACCACTTCACGGCCCTGAAGATCGGGCAGGTCTTCTGCAGCAGCGGTGGACAATCCTGAGAACATAAAAGCAGTGGCTGCGAAGGACGCAGCCAGAAGGGACGTACGCAACGTCATGACCAATCTCCCTGTGGCGGACCGATGCTCGGCCGGGTGATTGGTTCTCCTTAAAGCAGAGCGTATTCCAGTAAAAGAGCCCTGACGGACTCAAAAGCGTTACAGCGGGATCATCAGACGCAAAAAAGGCGCACCGAAGCGCGCCTTTTTCTAAATTCCCTTGCCGATAATCTATTCGGCGTTGTTCTCGGCTGCGGCAGCTTCCTGCGCCTTTGCAGCCTCTTCTGCGGCCTTCTCGGCGGCGAGCGCCTCGGCAGCGGCAACCTTCTCGGCCTCGATCCGGGCCTTCTCTTCGGCAGCGGCCTGACGGACGGCGTCGTTCAGACGGCGGGCACGCACGCTGGTGTTCTCGGTGATGCGGGCCGACTTACCGCGACGATCGCGCAGGTAGTAGAGCTTCGCGCGGCGAACCTTACCGCGGCGGACCACCTCGACGCCCTCGACGAGCGGAGAGTAGATCGGGAACACACGCTCGACGCCTTCGCCATAGGAAATCTTGCGAACGGTGAAGTTTTCCTGGAAGCCGGAACCGGAACGGGCGATGCAGACGCTTCATAGGCCTGCACACGGGTGCGCGTGCCTTCGGTGATGCGCACCAGAACGCGAACCGTGTCGCCTGGCTGGAATTCGGGAAGCTGACGCTGTGCAGCGATCTTCTCGGCCTGCTCGGCCTCGAGCTGACGGATAATGTCCATCTCTGTGTCCTCTTGCTTCTTTGCGAAGTGCCAGAGCGCTCATCTCATCGACAGTCACCTGACCGCCTGAGGAGTGTCCGTTCTTGCGAACGAAGCAGGAGCGAGTTCACCTTCATTGATTGGTCACGGTCATGGATCTCCATGACAGCGGTACGCGCACATAGCCTACCTGACAAGCAGAATCAAGCCTCAACTCTAACAGTGAAAGTTGAGTTTGTTGCCATCCAGGTCGCGCACATAAGCCCCGTAGAAGGACTTTCCCCGCGGGCCAGGGGCGCCCTCATCGACGCCACCCAGCTCGATCGCGAGAGAATGCAAGGCCATCACACTTTCCTGTGACTCGACCTTAAAGGCAACCATGCCTCCATTACCATAGGTTGCCACCTCCCCATCAAAAGGCAGGTTGACGACGAGCAAGGGACCGTTTCCTCCCAGACTCCAGGCAAGAAGCCTGTCCGTCCGGTAAGCTGGCGTGCCACCCATTTTGTTCATGATGGGGGAATAGAAGCTTTCTGCCAGCTTCAGATCCCTACACCCTAACGTAATATAGGAAATCAAACTACACCTCCTGATTGAAGATGCTCGATACTCCGGTTTGTCACACACTGCAAGCGCTGCCAACCGACCCAGGTCAAGGAACTCGTTGTCTGTCTTTGTTCAGGGCGGCCCAGAGATCCGGACGGCGCTCACGTGTCAGCCTCTCCGCCTCTGCACGCCGCCATGCCGCAATCTTGGCGTGGTTGCCCGACAGGAGCACCTCAGGAATTGGCCTTTCTTCGAAAAGCTGGGGGCGGGTGTATTGCGGATGCTCCAGAAGCCCACCTTCAAAGCTCTCCTCCTCGCCCGAGGCATCGTTGCCCATCACGCCAGGCAGAAGACGGATCACCGCATCGAGAAGCACGAGGGCCGCCGGCTCGCCGCCGGAAAGCACATAATCGCCAACGGATACCTCTTCGAGGCCGCGCGCCTCGATGACGCGCTGGTCCACCCCTTCGAACCGGCCGCACAGGATCACCGCGCCCGGCCCGGCGGCCAGTTCACGCACGCGCTGCTGGT
>NZ_BAMP01000090.1 GCF_000615975.1 Nitratireductor aquibiodomus NL21 = JCM 21793
GTCACGATGCTGTTGCCTGGGGCTATGCGCGGGCGGCGGCGTCGCGCGGCGTCGACATCATCCAGAATTGCGAGGTCACCGGCATCAATCGCGGGCCGGATGGCTCCGTCACCGGTGTGGAAACCACGCGCGGAACCATCGGCGCGAAGAAGGTCGGCGTTGTCGCCGCCGGTCATTCCACGGTGCTGATGCAGATGGCGGGGGTCCAGGTGCCGCTGGAATCCTACCCACTTCAGGCACTCGTGTCGGAACCGGTCAAGCCGGTCTTCCCCTGCGTGGTCATGTCCAACACGGTGCATGCCTATATCTCCCAGTCCGACAAGGGCGAACTGGTCATCGGGGCGGGCACCGATCAATACACCTCCTATTCGCAGACCGGCGGGCTGCACATCATCCAGCACACGCTCGACGCAATCTGCGAGATGTTCCCGATCTTCACCCGTATGAAGATGCTGCGGTCCTGGGGCGGCATTGTCGATGTCACGCCCGACCGTTCACCCATTCTGGCCAAAACCCCGGTGAAGGGGCTCTATGTGAATTGCGGCTGGGGCACGGGTGGCTTCAAGCGACGCCGGGCTCGGCGCATGTGTTTGCTCACACCGTCGCGCGCGACGAGCCGCATCCCATCAATGCGCCCTTCACGCTGGAGCGGTTCCGCAACGGGCGACTCATCGACGAGGCTGCAGCAGCAGCAGTCGCCCACTAAAGCAAAACCGCAGGAGATTTTGCATGAAAGCCATCAACCTCTCGGAGAAGCTGTCGCTTTTTAGCGAACACTGGTCGCCAAGAATTGTCGGCTCCTACAACGGCAACGATCTCCTTGTGGTGAAGGTCAAAGGCGAATTCGTCTGGCATTCGCACGAGGAGACGGATGACTTTTTTCTGGTTCTCAAGGGACGGGTCACCATCCGCATGCGCGAAGGCGATGTGGAGCTTGGGCCCGGGGAGCTGTTTGTCGTCCCTAAAGGCGTTGAACATTGCCCTGTGGCCGAGGAGGAAGCGCATCTTCTCTTGATCGAACCCGCGGGCACGCCCAATACCGGCGATCCCCGCACGGCTGCCTCCAAGAAGCGGATCTGAGCTCATGCTTCTCATTCACTGCCCCTATTGCGGGGAAGATCGGCCGGAACTGGAATTCCGCCATGCCGGCGAAGCGCATATCGCGCGGCCTGAAAACATGGCCGATATGTCGGACGAAGATTTCGAGCGCTTCTTCTTCATTCGCTCAAACCCCAAGGGCATCGTCTATGAGCGCTGGCGGCACATCCATGGCTGCGCCCGCTTCTTCAACGCTGCGCGCGACACGGTGTCGGACCGGTTCCTGACGACTTATAAGGCCGGCGAGCCGAAGCCCGATCTCGGCGGGGAGGGGGCGTGATGCCTCAAACCTTCCGCATTGCCAGCGTTGGCCGGCTCGATAACGCCGATCCCGTTCGTTTCACCTTCGACGGCAAGTCCTTCGAGGGGCTGCATGGCGATACGCTTGCATCGGCCCTGCTTGCCAATGGCGTGCATCTTGTGGGCCGCTCCTTCAAATATCACCGCCCGCGCGGCATGGTGTCAGCCGGGGCTGAAGAACCCAATGCGCTGGTTGGCGTTCACCGTGATGCCGCGCGCAGAGCGCCCAATGTGCGGGCCACCGTTCAGGAAATCCATGAGGGGCTCGACGCGGTGTCACAGAACCGCTGGCCCTCGCTCTCCTTCGATGTCGGCGCGCTCAACGATCTGGCGTCGCCCTTCTTCTCTGCCGGGTTCTACTACAAGACCTTCATGTGGCCGAAGGCCGCCTGGGAGCGGGTTTACGAGCCCTTTATCCGGCGCGCTGCCGGTCTTGGCGAAGCGCCCGACCGGCCCGATCCGGACTGTTACGCAAACCGTTTCGCCCATTGCGACGTGCTGGTCATTGGCGGCGGTGCGGCCGGGCTTTCCGCAGCACTCGCTGCCGCCGATGCAGGCGCACGCGTCATTCTGGCCGACGAACAGGCGGAAACGGGCGGCGCACTGCGCTATGAAACCGGCGCGATGATCGACGGCATACCCGGCTGGGACTGGGCGCAGGCCGTGACGGCGGAGCTTGTCGCGCGCGACAATGTCCAGCTTCTCACCCGCACCACGGGCTTTGGCTATTACGCGCAGAACATGGTGGGGCTCGTCGAGCGGCTGACCGATCACCTCGTCAGCCCCGCCACGGATCAGCCGCGGGAGCGGCTCTGGCAGGTGCGGGCAAAGCGCGTCGTGCTCGCCACCGGGGCCATAGAACGGCACATGGTGTTTCCCGACAACGACCGGCCCGGCATCATGCTGGCGTCCGCTGCCCGCTCCTATCTGAACCATTTCGGCGTTGCGGTGGGGCGCAATGTGGCGGTCTACACGGCCGAAGACAGCGCGTGGCAGGCCGCTATCGATCTGAAACGCGCGGGCGTGAGCATTGCCGCTATTGTCGATTGCCGGCCCGATCCGCAGGGGCCGCATGTGGAAGAGGCGCGCCGGTTGGGCATCGAATGCCTGACGGGTCATGCCGTGACCGGGACAGCCGGGCGGCTCAGGATTTCGTCCATCAAGGTTCGCCCGGCGTCGGGCGGCGCGGAACGCAGCATTGCCTGCGATGCGCTCATCACCTCTTCGGGTTGGACTCCCGCCGTTCACCTCTTTTCGCAGTCGCGTGGCAAACTTGTCTTCGATGCGGAAACACAGTGCTTTCTGCCCGGCAATTCCGTGCAGGATCTAACCTCGGTCGGCGCCTGCGCCGGCACGGTCGATCTCAGCGAAACGGTCGCCGAAGCGCTCAAGGCCGGGCACGAGGCCGCCGGCGGTGCGGCCCGCAAGCTGCCAAAGCTTTCCGCCGACAGCACCGAGCGCTGGTCCGGCGGCATGCTGGGTGCGGGCGAGGGGGCTGGTGCCGAAAGCACAGCCAAAGCCTTCGTGGATTTCCAGAACGACGTGACCGCGAAGGACATCCGCCAGGCGGTGCGCGAGGGCATGCGCTCCATCGAGCACGTCAAGCGTTTCACCACCACCGGCATGGCGACCGATCAGGGCAAGACGTCCAACATGCACGGTCTCGCTATCGCCGCCGAGATGCTTGGCAAACCCATTCCCGAAGTGGGGCTCACCACGTTCCGCGCGCCCTACACGCCGGTCACCTTCGGCGCGCTTGTGGGGCACGGCAAGGGGCGTCTGTTCGAGCCGGTGCGGCGCACGCCCATGCACGACTGGGCCGAGGCGCACGGGGCCGTGTTCGAGGATGTGGGGCAGTGGAAACGCGCCTGGTTCTTCCCGCAGGCCGGCGAAGACATGCATGCAGCGGTCGCCCGCGAGTGCCGCACGGTGCGCCAGAGTGCGGGCATTTTCGACGCCACCACGCTTGGCAAGATCGAGGTCGTCGGGCCGGATGCCGCGCGCTTCATGGAACTCATGTACACCAACCCGTGGCAGAAACTCGGCATCGGGCGCTGCCGCTATGGCGTCATGCTGCGCGAGGACGGGTTTATCTATGATGACGGCGTCGTGGGGCGGCTTGCCGAAGACCGCTTCCACGTGACCACCACGACCGGCGGCGCGCCGCGCGTGCTCAATCACATGGAAGACTACCTCCAGACCGAGTTTCCCGACCTGAAAGTCTATCTGACCTCCACCTCGGAGCAATGGGCGGTGATCGCCGTTCAGGGGCCGAAAAGCCGCGACATCATCGCCCCGCTGGTGGAAGGGATCGACCTATCCGACGAGGCGATGCCGCACATGTCGGTGCGGGAGGGGATGATCTGCGGCGTACCCACGAGGCTTTTCCGCATGTCGTTCACCGGCGAGCGCGGTTTTGAGATCAACGTGCCGGCGGATTATGGCCGCGCCGTGTGGGAGGCCGTCTGGGCGGAAGGCGAAAAGCATGGGGCCTGCGCCTACGGTACCGAAACCATGCATGTGCTGCGCGCCGAAAAGGGTTTTATCATTGTCGGGCAGGAGACGGACGGCACCGTCACGCCGCATGATGCAGGACTTTCCTGGGCCATCGGCAGGAAGAAGACGGATTTCGTCGGCATGCGCGGCCTTGCCCGGCCAGATCTGGTGGCTCCCGGCCGCAAACAGCTCGTGGGCCTCAGGACGCGCGATCCGAAAACGGTTCTGGAAGAGGGCGCGCAGATCGTTGCCGACTCGCAAGCGCCGATCCCCGTGCCCATGCTCGGTCATGTCACATCCTCCTACTGGTCGGAGAATTGCGGCCATTCCATCGCCTTGGCGCTGGTGGCGGGCGGGCATGAACGGATGGGCGAAACCCTTTATGTGCCGATGCCGGATGGCGTGATCGCGGTAGAAGTCACCTCGACGGTTTTCTTTGACGAGAAGGGAGAGCGCACCAATGGCTGACGCAATCGCCCGCGCGAGCGCGCTGGAAGGCCGTTTTCTCAATGATGAAGGCATCACGCTGGTACGTGCGGAGCCTGCCACGCGGCTTTCGCTTCGCGCGCCGAAGACTGCGGTGAAGTCTCTTTCGAAGGCCCTGGGCCTCGATCTGCCGCAGCGTCCGAAGACGTCCACCGCGAAAGACGGCCGTGCCGCTCTCTGGCTCGGCCCGGACGAATGGCTGGTAATCGACGAGAACGAGGCCGATCTGGTCGGGGCCTGCGCCTCTGTCAGTGCGTTTCACTCCGCCGTCGACGTTTCGCATCGCAACACGGCAATCCTCGTGTCTGGTCCGCGCGCCGAAGCGGTGCTCAATGCCGGTTGCCCGCAGGATCTGTCGCTTGATGCCTTTCCCGTCGGCGCGTGCTCCCGCACGGTCTTTGGCAAGACCGAAATCATCTTGTGGCGAACGGAGAAAGACGCTTTCCGGGTGGAATGCTGGCGCTCTTTTTCCGACTATGTTTTCATGCTTCTGAAGGCAGCCGCGCGCGATCGATAATCGCAGACGAGCGGAACCGACGCGGCTGTTTCGGCATTGATCCGAAAAAGGATGATATCGATGCAGCCTGATCCCAAGAAGCCAAAACCCGAAACCGAGAATGAGCGTGCCGCCAAAGAGGAAGCACTGGAGGAGGGTTTAGAAGACAGTTTTCCGGCAAGCGATCCGGTGTCCGTCACGCGCACGACCCGCACCGGGGCGCCGGGAGAATTTGCGAAAAAGCCTCAGAAGAGGAGGCTGAATGCCGAGGAGCTTGAAGAGGAACTTGACGAAGGTCTTGAGGATACTTTTCCAGCCAGCGACCCCGTGTCCGTGACCTCCACCACGCACACGGGGCGTCCAAAGAGAGATCGCTAACCCTTCTCAGCCCTCCGGCTTGCAATGCGCCAGGCAGCGGCTGCGCCGAAGGCGGCCAGCGGCACGAAGCTGACAAACACCCAGAGCGCCACGGCCTGCATGGCTTGCGCCGTGCCGCCTTCGGCAAAGCCGGCCATGTTGGCGACGATGCCTGCGAGGGCGGCGCCAAGCGCGAAGGCGATCTGCTGCGTTGTCGGCATGGCCGCGGATGCGCTGTCGCGTTCGTGTTCGGGCGCGGCTGCAACCACGCGGCGGATGAGAAATCCCCAGAGCATGCCGAAGCCTGCGCCCTGTGCGAGCGAAAGCAGCACGATGGCCCAGACCGGCCCTTCCGCCATGGCGGGACCGAGCAGCGCAACCGCCAGCAGGATGAGCAGGGCGCCGGTTTTCATTACAAGGCGCTCTCCTGCCTCGTTTGCGCCGGCGAAAAGGATCGCCGTCGAGCTCCACGCAACGGCTTCTGCCGCCATCACATAGCCTGCACCGAGCGCTGACATGCCGTGAATGCGCTGGAGGAAGAACGGGCCGTAAACGGTGAAGGACATGGCCGCCGTGCCAAGCGCCAGATTGGCGACGAAACCGGCGCCGACAGGCGAACGAATATCAAATGCGCGCGTTGGGAACATTTTGTCGGTCGCACGGTTGCCATCGCGTTTCAGGAAGAGGAAAAACAATGCCGCACCCGCTGCCACCAGAGGCAGCGAGATGCCGGGTGTCACGTAAATGCCCGCTGTCGCCACAGCCAGAACGGCAAGCGAGAGAAGTATGAGCCGCACCAGGGGAAAACGCTGAGCCGCTTCCGATGCGCCCCTCGTCGGACGCAGGAACATTGGCACCAGAACCGCAAGCAGCAGCGCCTGGATCGCAAAGGTCCAGAATCCCCAGCGCCACAGGCCGAGATCGGCGAAGAAGCCGCCGATCATGGGGCCGCAGAAGGCCGACGCCCCCCAAATGGCGGACATCAGGGCGATCAGGCGCGGCCACATTTCTTCGGGGAAAAGACGCCGGATCGCAACATATGTGAGTGCGACCAGAAGGCCGCCGCCGACGCCCTGACCAAAACGGCCAAGCAGCATGACCGGCATGTTGGGCGCGAGTGCGCTGATGGCACAGCCAATTGTGTAAACGAGGGCTGCGACCACAAAGGCGCGGCGGAGGCCGATCGCCGTGGCCGCAAGGGCGGCTGCGGCAGCGGAAATGATCGAGCCCAGCAGGTAGAGCGACAGCGTCCAGCTCACCAGCCGGTCGCCGCCAATCTCCGCAACCGCCGCCGGCATTGCCGTTGCGACGAGCAGCGTGTCGGCGGCGTGGAGCCAGATGCCGAGACAAAGGAGCGCGAACTGGCCGAGCTGGCCGGTTTTCAGGATCGCCGCCCAGCCGGCATTGCCGAGCGGTGCCTCGGTTTGTGCATCAGTCATGATGTGCCTCGGTAAAATCGGGTTCAGTCGCCTGAACGTGCTTCTATGCGGTAGGCGCAGCGACGTGCGCCCGCCAGAATATGGTCCGTGCGCTCAACCCGTGTCTGCGGGCCGAGCACGGCCTTGAAAACGCTGAGTTCGGAACGGCAAAAGCCCTGGCAGGCCGTTGCGGCCGCACAAATCGGGCAGTGGTTTTCGATCAGGAGAAAGGCGCCGTCGTCGAGCGGTTCGACTTCGGCCATGTAACCCTCGCGGGCGCGGATACGGGCCAGCGCGACGACACGCTCCTCAAGATCGGAATGCGCTTTTACCGCGTTTTCGTAAGATGTCTTCATTGTCTGTTCGCGCTGCCCGATCAGCCTGTCGAGGCCGTCTTCACCAAAAATGCGGCGGATCGAGCTGATCAGGTCAAGGGTCAGGTCCGAATGGCTGTCGGGGAAACGGCCGTGTCCCTTTGCCGTCAGGCGCCACACACGCTCCGGACGTCCGGGACCTCGCGCTTCCTCCTGAAACTGAACCAGATGGCTTTCCTCCAGCCGTGAAAGCTGCTTGCGCACGGCAACGGACGATATCTTCAGGAAGTGCGCGAGCCGCTGGGCCGTCATCGCCCCCTTCGTCTTGAGTGCGAAGAGGATGCGCTCATCCGCCGTTTCCGGTGCGGCTTCGGGCTGAACAGGTGCAATGGATGTGGGGGATGCGGGCATGACGAATCTCCGATTGACAATAAAATAACCTATTAGTTTCTTTATTGTCAATCGGCTTGTCACGTCAGGCAATGCGTGGCATCCCTCCATCCGTGGGGGCGCGGAACATGATTCTTCGCCGTGAACCAGATATCTCGTTTGTCCAGTTTTGATCGCCTGAGCGACAACGCTCTCCTCTCCGCTGACCAGCGCCATGCGCTACTTCGCCGGCACGGCAATTTCGTGCTGGCCTATTCGGTCGCGCATCAGCCCGGGCTGCGCTACTTCGGCAATGAGCACGGCGTTATCGCTTATCGCATGGTGGGCCGCACGGCCTATGCGCTGGCCGATCCTCTGGCCCCGCGCGCTCTCTGGCCTGAGCTGCTGGCCGCCTTTGTTGCGGCCAGGCAGGATGTCACCTTCTGGCAGGTCTCGCGCCCCATGGCAGAACTCCTGTCGTCGAACGGGTTCTTCGTGAACGCGCTGGGTATCGAAAGCCTGATCGACCTTCAGACATATGATTTCGCAGGCCCGTCGCGGCGCAGCTTCCGCACGGCAACCAACCGGTTTACGCGCATGGGATGCCGTGTCGAAGAGGTTCCCGTCGCTGGGCTCGACCCGAAACGCGTGGAGGCGATTTCACTTGGTTGGCGGCGAACCCGCACCACGAAACGGCGTGAGCTTTCCTTCCTTGTGCGCCCGATTCAGTTGCGCGACGAGGCGGATGTCCGCAAGTTTTTCATTCTCGACCAGAACGATCAGCCGGTCGCTTTCGCTTTCTTCGATCCGCTCTATGAGGATGACAGGCTGGTCGGCTACCTTTCGGCCACGCGGCGCTGGCTGCCCGATACGGATCCGCTGGCTGCTTACTTTCTGGTGCGCCGCGCCGTGGAAACCTTTCAGGCCGAAGGGGTGCCGAAGCTTTATCTCGGCCTCATGCCCTTCCACAAGATCGAGGATCAGGAGTTCCAGAAGGACTGGCTGACCCGTCGCGCTTTCCGGTTCATCTACACCAATCCGATTGCCCAGAAGCTTGTCTATCCGACCCAGTCTCTCGCCAGACACAAGGAAAGTTATGGCGGTGAAGCGCGCGAAACATGGTGCGCGATGAACACACAACCCTCGCTGCCGCGGCTCCTCAAGCTCATTCGGGCATGCGGGGTTCTCTGAACGAGCGTTCTCTCTTGCCGGCTGCAGGGGCATGCGCAGCTTCGGGAACTGCCTGTCATTGACAATCCGGGTCATGGACCCCAGAAACGGAGCGCCTGCCGCCGGCGCTCCGCGGCCGTGTTCCAGCCATTCAGGGAACGGCCGTACTCCGTGCGAGCCACTGCTTGAGAGCGCCATCCGCCATTTCGAAAACGGGAGCGCAAAAAGTAATCCCCATGTTTAATCGCTTTGTCATCAACCCGCCGGTCTTTTTCGGTGCGGTCTCCATCATCGCCGTGTTTCTTTTGATCGGCATCGTTTTTCCCGGTCGGGCAGGGGAGCTGTTCTCCGCACTGCAGAGCAGCATCCTGGCGAGCTTCGGCTGGCTCTATCTCCTTGCTGTCGGCATTTTTCTGGCGGCGGTGCTTCTGTTTTCATTCGGGCAATTCGGCAGGCTGAAGCTGGGTCCGGACGATTCCGAGCCCGAGTTTAAATATCATTCCTGGGTTGCCATGCTCTTTGCTGCAGGCATGGGCATCGGGCTGATGTTTTATGCGGTCGGGGAACCGATGACGCATTTTCTTGCGCCACCCACCGCGGAACCCGGCAGCATCGCCGCGATGCGTGAAGCCATGACGGTGACCTTCTTTCACTGGGGCATTCATGCCTGGGCCATTTACGCCGTGGTCGGTCTGTCGCTTGCCTATTTCGGCTATCGCTACAATCTGCCGCTTACGATCCGTTCAGGCCTCTATCCGCTGTTGAAGGACAGGATCAACGGCCCCATCGGCCATGCGGTTGATATCTTTGCCATTGTCGGCACGATGTTCGGTATCGCCACGTCGCTCGGGCTCGGCGTTACCCAGATCAATGCCGGTCTCAATTATCTGATCGGTCTACCCATCGCACCCTGGGTGCAATTGCCGCTGATCGCGCTCATCACCGCCTTTGCCACCATCTCGGTGGTTACGGGGCTCGACAAGGGCGTGCGCATTCTGTCCGAGACCAATCTGGTTGTCGCAGTCCTGTTGATGATCTTCGTTCTGATTGTCGGGCCAACGGCTGATCTCTTTCGGGACTTCGTCCAGAATATCGGCCTCTATCTCGACACGCTCGTTCTGCGCACCTTCAACATCTACGCATATGAACCGACCCCGTGGATCGACGGCTGGACCTGTTCTACTGGGCATGGTGGATCTCCTGGTCGCCTTTCGTCGGCATGTTCATCGCCCGCATTTCACGCGGGCGCACCGTGCGTGAGTTCGTAACGGCAGTGCTGTTCATCCCGGCGGGTTTCACCTTTTTCTGGATGACGGTGTTCGGCAACACTGCGATCTTCGTAGACACCGGCATCGCCGCTGGTGAGCTGGGTGCCGAAGTTGCCAGGGATGTGTCAGTCGGTCTTTTCCAGTTCTTCACCTATCTGCCGTTCACCGGCCTCACATCGACACTGGCAGTCGCGCTGGTGGCGATCTTCTTCGTCACTTCGTCGGATTCCGGTTCTCTCGTCATCGACACGATCGCAGCCGGCGGCGAAACGGAAACGACGACCCTGCAGCGTGTCTTCTGGTGCGCGCTGGAGGGGCTGGTTGCCGCATCCCTTCTTCTGGCCGGAGGTCTCGGTGCATTGCAGTCGGCAACCATTGCCAGTGCGTTGCCGTTCACATTTGTCATGCTTGCGCTGGTCTGGGCGCTTTATGTCGGCATGCGGGCTGACCTGGCGCAGCGCGAAGCTCATGCCGCAGTGCCGCAGGTGGCCCCGGCCTATCCCGCCTCCGGGCTCACATGGCAGCGCAGGCTGGGGCTGATGCTGCATGCGCCGAGTGAGAAGGAAACGCTCGCCTTCATCCAGAAGGACGTGAAGCCCGCACTGGAGCAGGTGGCGAGGGAACTGACCGAGCGGGGGCGTGAAGCCTTTGTGGAGGAAGAGGAAAGTGGCGCCATCGCGCTCACATCGCCGGCTGAAGACATGCGCAACTTCGTTTACGGGGTGGCCCCTGCTTCGCAGAAACTGCCGGCGTTCTCGGCCTTCGATGCGGCGCGGTCCGGCTTGCGATATGAGGCCCGCACCCAGTTTTCGAGCGGCAGCAAGGGCTACGACATCATGGGTATGACACGCGATCAGATCATTCACGATGTGCTGATCCAGTATGAGCGCTATCTGCTATTGGTGCAGTCGACCGCATCTGACTGGTCTCGGCGGCGCCCGAGCATGACGTTCAGGCCCAGAAGGAAGAGTAAGGGCTTTTGAGCATTCTGCAGTCAGCCGGAACCGCATGAATGCGCACAGTCAGATGGAGCGGAGCGGCGTTTAGATGAAGCGCTGAACCGCCCTCGAGGGCCGGAACGTCAGCCGCTTCCGGCCCTTCTTATCGTCCCTGTTCCTGGTTTCCCTGCCACGTCGCGGGAACCCGGGACGAGAGATAGTGCCGCGCTCAGTGCGTGCGCATGGCCATGATTGACTTGTTCAGGAAGGCGAATTTCTCAAGCACGATATGGCCGTCATCGAACAATCGCCGCATCTGCCGCGTGGAGATGAGCGTGTTGTGCTCAACCAGATCGCAGGCTTCTTCCGGATCGGGAGTGCGCGGGAAAAAGCCCAGTTGAAAGCGCTGTACGAGTGCGATCCTGGCTGTCTTGGGAAGATACTGAAACCCGGGCATGCGAAAATGCGGTTCGAAGGGAAACCAGAAGTTCGGGGTCTGCACGAAATAGCGCCGCGAGAGCCGCTTCGTGTTCTCGGCGAACTGCATCATGCGTTCCCAGCTTCCAACGTGCTCCACGACGGAGTTCGAATGAACGAAATCGAACTGCTCTCCGGCGAAAAGGTCCGGATCGGCAGCGTCACCTGAAAGCGCGTGGAACATTTCCGTGTCCTCCACCTGTTCCGCTTCAAGGTTGAGGAGCGTGATCTTCATGTTCTGACGGTGATGGTTCAGAAAATCCGCACCGATCTTCCAGTATTCCTCGGTTCCGCCGAGATCGAGAATTCTGATCTGCCGCTTCTCGGCAAGGGCATCCTCGATAAGCGGACGGATGTTCTGAAATCGCTTTGCGCGGAAATTGAATTCGAGGCTTTCACGATCCGCATAGGGGTTCTTTTGTGCTTTTTTCTTTGGCGGAGCGTTTAAACTGACGGTCATGAAAACTCTCGGGAGAATGGGAACGCGGCCAACAATCTGAAATGACACGCTGTTTATTTGGATGAATAGCTTCCGCGAAGCGGACAGGCAATTCTCTTACGGCTTGTAACGTTAATGCCGGCAACTCTTCTCTTGAAAAGTGGCAGCGCCTGTTGGGTGTTCAGTGATCCCGCATCGCTTTGATAAGGTTACAGGAAACCGCCAGCTGCGGTCAGTCTTCCTTTGTCCGGTCGGGCATCGCCAGTGTCAGCCAGTGCGCTGTGAGAGCGGGTTTGATCGAGTTCTCGATCTCTACGGAGACATCGTAGTTGACCTCGGCGATGCCTGACGGGCGCAGCTTGATCGCGGCGAGGATGAAACGGGCGCGGATGCGGGCGCCGCATCGCACCGGTGCCAGAAAACGGATGCGCTCGAAGCCGAAGTTCACACCCATGGCGGAGCCCTCCAGCCGTGGCACGGCTTCGAACACCATGGTCGACAGTAGCGACAGCGACAGGAAGCCATGCGCGATGGTGCCGCCATAGGGCGTTTCCCGGGCCGCGCGCTCGGGGTCGGTGTGGATGAACTGGTGATCGTCCGTCGCCGCGGCAAACTGGTCGATCATCTCCTGGGTGACGACACGCCAGTTGGACAGGCCGACTTCCTGCCCTACCAGTTTCTCGGCTTCTTCAATGCTGATTGTCCCGGTGGTCAACGGGGCACTCCGTGGCTGTTGAACTGGTTGCGCGGTGTGCTTCCCCACCCGCGCGCCGCGCACAGATACAGTTTTGTACTGCGATTGTCACCCGCCAGAAGAGGCATCCGTCAGGATGCCTTCCCGCCGATCCGCGACGCGTGGTCAAGTTCGCGTTCGAGCCTTGCTTCCTCCTCCACTTTTGGAGTGATGAAGCGCCCGAGCACCAGATAGGCAACCGGGGTGAGGAAGAGGGTCGACAGCGTCGAAAGGCCGAGACCTCCGACGATCACCCAGCCAAGCGCGATGCGTGCTTCCGCGCCTGCGCCGCTTGCGAGCACCAGCGGCACGCCCCCGACAATGGTGCAGATCATTGTCATGGCCACCGGACGCAGGCGGATCAATGATGCCTCCTCGATGGCCTCGCGCACGCCCAGCCCGCGATCGCGGAGCTGGTTGGCGAACTCGACGATGAGAATGCCGTTCTTGGCCATGATGCCGACGAGGAGCACGAGGCCGATCTGGCTGTAGACGTTGAGGCTGGTGCCCGTCAGAAGCATGGCGAACACGGCGCAGGCGAGCCCGAGCGGAACCGTGGCCATGATGATGATGGCGCTGACGAAGCTCTCGAACTGGGCTGCCAGAACGAGGAGGATGATGACCAGCGCAAAACCGAAAATGATCAGCATGGAGTTGGCGGTCTCGCCAAGCGCGGCTGCTTCTCCAAGCGGCACAAGCCGCATGCCTGGTTCGAGCAGGGGCGCGGCGATCTCCTGCGCCCGCTGATAGGCTTCGCCAAGTGCGACATCGCCGAGTGCTGCGTTGACGCCGACCGAACGCAACTGATCCTCGCGCGACAGCGATGGCGGCACGGCCTGCTCCTTCAGAGTGGCGATCACGGACAAAGGCACGAAGCGTCCGTCGCCGGCCTTGATGTAGATGTTCTCCAGATCGGTGGGATCGTTCACCGGATTGGTGGTCGAGACCAGTTTGACGTCGACGCTACGGTCGTCGATGAAGACCGAACCAATTTTGCGGCCATCAAGCATCGCCTGGATCGTGTTGCCAAGACCGTCGATGTCGATCCCCAGATCGAACGCGCGTTCGCGGTCGATGGCGATGGAAAGCTGGGGCTGTGTCGTGTCGTCGGAGAGGCGGGCCTGACGGAAGCCCGGATCCTCGTCCATGGCCGCGACGATCTTTTCTGCCGTCTCCGTCAGTTTTGCGTAGTTGTTGCCGGCGATTGCGAAACTCAGCCCGTTGCCCGCGCCACGGATGCCAAGGCTGTTGGGCTGGAAGACGAAGGCGCGCACGCCGGGTTCGTTGCGCACGCGGGTGGAAATGTCAGCGACGATCTCCTGCTGGCTGCGCGCGCGGTTTTCCCAGTCGGCCAGACGCAATACGAGAAAGCCGCTGTTGGAGGAGCCCCGGCCTGCGATCGAGAATGTGCTGACCACCTCGCCACTGTCGCGCAGGGGCTGTATCAGCGTTTCGATGCGGCGCATCCGTTCCGCGAAGTAGTCGAGGCTGACACCCTGTGGCGCCGAAACGCGCATGAAGGCGATCGAGCGATCTTCGCTCGGTGTGATTTCGGATTTGATGAAACCGAACGCACCATAGGCGGCCGCCGCGAAAAGCACCGAAATCACGATCACCAGGGCAGGCGCATTGAGGCAGGCCTGCAGGCAGCGTCGATAGATGGTGGAAAGGGCCCGCCCGGCGCGTGCGCCCATTCCGGTAGCTTCCCCCGCTTCGCCTTCGGATGGGAGGCCAGCATGCGGGACGCCAGCATCGGGCAGAGCGAGAGCGCCACGATGGAAGAAAGAAAAACCGCCATGGCCAGAACGAAGCCGAATTCCTTGAAGAGGCCACCTGCCTGCCCCGGCAGGAAGGAAATGGGCACGAAGACCGCGATCAGCGTTGCCGTCGTTGCCAGCACTGCGAAGAAGACCTCCTGTGTGCCGAGCACGGCGGCTGCGCGCGCGCCCATGCCTTCATTGCGCCGGCGCACGATGTTTTCCAGCACCACGATGGCGTCGTCCACCACGAGCCCGGTGGCCAGAACCAGCGCCAGAAGGGTGAGAATATTGATGGAAAAGCCGGTCAGATAGATGGTCGCCAGTGTGCCGATCAGGGCGACCGGGATGGCGAGGCCGGGAATGATTGTCGCGCGGACGTCGCGCAGGAAGATGAAGATGACCAGAAGCACCACCGTCACGGCGATCATCAATGCGATCTCTACCTCATGGATGGCGCCGTTGATGAAGGTGGCATCATCGCTGGTGACCTCGATGTCGACCCCTTCGGGCAGGATTTCGCGCACGTCCTCCACCGCCTTGCGGACGCCGGTGGAAATCTCGAGTGTGTTCGACTGTGCCTGGCGCACAATGCCCAGCCCGATGCCGGTGCGGCCATTGGCGCGCAGCTGGCTTTCTCCCAGATCGCCGCCAAGCGTCACGGTCGCAACCTCGCCCAGCCGGACGTAGTCTTTGAGATAGATCGCTTCGAACTCTTCCGGTGTCGAGATGGCGGCCGTGGCGCGCACGGTCAGGTCCTGGGTCGTGTTGCTGAGGGAGCCTGCCGGCGTGTCGAACGCGACCGTGCCGAGTGCCTGCGAAACGTCGGCGACCGTCAGTCCCATGCTGGAGAGTTTCGTCTGGTCGATGTCGACGCGGAATATCTCGGTGCGGTCTCCATAGACCTGCACGTCGGCGACACCGGGCACGGCGGAAAAGGCATCGACGACCTCATCCTCCACCAGTGTCGTCAGTTCCTGCACCGGCATGTTTGCGGAGGTGAGCGCAATGCGCATCACCGCCTGCGCATCGTTGTCGGATTTGATGATGCGTGGTGCATCTGCATCATCGGGAAGGCTGTTCTGGATGCGGCTCACCGCATCGCGCAGGTCGGAGGCGGCGGTGTCCAGATTGACACTGTCGCTGAATTCCACCGTCACCCGGCTGCGGCCGTAGGAAGAATCCGACGAAATCGCCACGACGCCCGAGACACGGGCCGCGGCGCCTTCGATGATGGCGGTCACCTCGCGGTCCATCGTTTCTGCGGCGGCGCCTGAAAAATTGGTGGAAACGGTGATGACCGGGCGATCGACATCCGGCAGTTCGCGGACTTCGATGCCGAAGAGGGCGGCAAGACCCGCTACGGCAATCAGCGTGTTGAAAACAAAGGCCAGAACCGGCCGCCGGACGAAGAGAGCGGTGATGCCCGCCTGGGCGTTGTGAAGCGTCTCCTTCACGTCGCGGATCCTTCCGCATTGGCCAGTCTGGCGCCGGCATTGGCCGGGTTGCCCGCCGTTTCAACGGGCGCGCCCTCGCGCACATTATGGATGCCCTGGGTGACGACAAGGTCGTTCTCGCCAAACTCGGCATCGACCAGAACGCTGTCGGCGTTGCGCTGTACGATGCGCACGGGCTTTTGCCGTGCCATGCCGTTTTCGACGGTCCAGACGAACGGCCCGTCAGAGCTCCACTGGATCGCCAGCGGGTCGATAGCCGGATAGGTTTCGCCGGGGAAGCGCATGGAAATGGTGAATGCCATGCCGGCCCGCAGTCGGTCGTCGGGATTGTCGATGCGTCCCTCGATGCGCAGCGTGCGGCTTTCCGGGTCGATGCGATTGTCGATGGCGCTGATTTCACCTTCATGGACCGAAGATGCCCGGGCGACCGACGCGGCCGTCAGCGTCGAACCAATGTCGATCAGGTCGGCGTAGCGCTCGGGGATCCAGAAATCCACCAGGATCTGCGACCGGTCGTCGATGCTGGCGATTTCCGTGCTGCTCGTCACATAGCTGCCGGCCGAGATCGGCAGGATGCCGACCGTGCCGTCGATGGGGGCGGTGATGGAGCGGCGTTCAAGTGCGAGTTCGGCTTCGCGCTTGGCCAGTTCCGCATTGCGCAGGGCAAGCTCGGCTTCGTTCTGCTGCACCACACTCACCGTGTTCGACGTGCGCAGCGCCTTGATGCGTTCGAGCGTCGCCCGGGCGTCATCAAGAGCGATTACGGCACGGTCCAGAGCGATTTCCTCGGAATCGGAATCGAGCCTGGCAATAAGGTCGCCGGCCTTCACCTCAGCCCCGGACGTGACCGCAATTTCAACCAGCGTGCCCGCCGTGAGCGGATTGACGACAACCGAGCGCAGCGCCCGACCGGTGCCGATGGCGGAAAGCCTGTCGTTGATCGTTGCATGGGTGATGGGTGCGGTCACCACGGGGCCGGGCGCGCCTCCGCCCCGGCCTCCGCGC
>NZ_BAMP01000089.1 GCF_000615975.1 Nitratireductor aquibiodomus NL21 = JCM 21793
GGCCGGCAAGGGCGGCAAACAGCGTGCACAGGCCGAAGGCCCAGACACTGTTGGGCACAATGCGCACGCCGGTCAGGCGCGCGGCCTCGCGGTTGCCGCCAATGGCGAGGATGCGGCGGCCAAGCTCCGTGTGATCGAGGATGAAGGCTGCAAAGAGCGTCGCCGCGAGCGCCCACAACGTGAGAACGGGAATGCCGGCGAGATAGCCGCGCCCCAGATCGCGGAAGCCCACCGGAATGTTTCCGAACAGCGTTGCGCCATCGCTGATCCAATAGGTGATGCCGCCGACAATCGTGCCCATGGCAAGCGTCACGATGAAGCTCGGCATGCGATAGGTGGCAATCGCAAGCCCGCTTACCGCGCCGACGGCAAAGCCTGCAAGGAGCGTGACCAGCATGACCGGCACGATGCCCCAGCCGGCGCCGAACAGCGTGACGGAAACAATGCCCGCCATGGAAACCACCGCGCCGACCGAAAGATCGAACTCCGACAGCGACATGACGAAGGTCGCCCCCAACGCCACGATGGCCAGAAGGGACATTTGCTGGGTGATGTTGATGAGGTTCGAGCCCTTGGCGAAGGCCTCCGGCGACAGCGCCGCAAAAAGGGCGACGATGGCCAGAAGGCCGATCAGGGTTCCGTAGCGGGCGGAAAAGCTCAAACTCTTATCTCCGGCTTTGATGGCTGCGGCGGCGCGTGGAACGTGGCGTCGATGACGGACTGGCGTGTGACGGCGCTGTTGGGCGCATCGAGCGTGACGGCCCCCTGCGCCATGACCACGACGCGGCTTGCGAGCATCAGGAGTTCTTCAAGATCGCTGGTGGCGAAGAGAACGGCCGCGCCCTCGCCTGCAAGGCGATTGCACAGCGCGTGGATTTCCGCCTTGGAGCGCACATCCACGCCGCGCGTCGCTCATCGAGCAGGAAGAGTTTCAGCGACGGATCGAACCAGCGGCCGATCATGATCTTCTGCTGATTGCCGCCCGACAGGGTGGAGATGCGGTCGCCGAGGCCGCCATATTTGACGCTGAGCCCTTCAAGCGCGGCGCGAACGCCGGCCCGCGCCCGCCTCCACGAGACAATGGGCAAGGAAACAACGGCCCGATGCCGCTCCAGGTGCGGCAGGATGGCATTGTCGAGAATGGAGTGATGCATGACGAGACCGGTGTTGCGCCGGTCTTCGCAGACATAGGCAACGCCAGCGCGTTTGCGGCTTTCGATGCCGGAGGCCGGGAGCGGCGCACCTTCAAGCGCGATGTCGCCCTCAGCCACGCCGCTTGCTCCCCAGACGGCTTTCAGGAGACTGGAGCGGCCACTGCCGACCACGCCATAAAGACCCACGATTTCGCCGGTGCGCACCGTTAGATCGATGGGGGCGCGGACCGGGCTCACGCGGAAACCCGCAAGCTCCAGAACGGGGTCGCCCGGCGTGCGCGCATCGCCATGGCGCTCGTGGCGAAACGCCTCGCCCGCCATGAGCGCGACGATCTCGTCGCGCGATGTTTCCGCGATCTGCCCGCTGCCGACGGACCGGCCATTGCGCAGCACGGTGTAGTCATCCGCCAGCGCGAACACCTCGTCGAGCCGGTGCGACACGAAGATGATCGCGCAGCCCTGATCGGCCAGATCGCGCACGATGCGGCGCAGGACGGTCGCTTCCTCCTCGCTGAGCGAGGCGGTGGGTTCGTCGAGGATCAACACCTTCGCATCGTCCATCAGCGCACGCAGGATCTCCACGATCTGGCACTTGGCGACCGAGAGGCGGCCCACCGGCGTGTCGATGTCGAGATCGAGCCTGTAGCGGTCGCGCAGGGCGGCAAAGCGCGTGCGCATCGCCTTCCAGTCGACGCGACCGAGGCGGCGCGGATAGGCCCGGCCCACATAGGCATTCTCATAGGCCGTGAAGCCCGGAACGAGATTGAGCTCCTGATGCACGGTGCGCAGCCCGGCGGCTTCCGCCGCACGTGGATCTGCCGGCTGATACGTCCTGCCGGAAATCTGCATCGTTCCGGCATCCGCACGATGCACGCCCGAAAGGCATTTGAGCAGGGTGGATTTGCCCGCCCCGTTCTCCCCCAGAAGGGCATGCACACGGCCGGCCGCGACGTCGAGACGCACACCATCGAGCGCCGTGACGCCGCCGAACCGTTTGGTAAGCCCTTCGATCTCAAGCATCGGTGCGGGCTTTACTCGCAGTTTGCGCCGAGCGTTTCGCGGTCGATCACCTTGGCCTCCACGAAAATCTCGCGCGAGGAAGGCTCGCCGCCGCCCAGAACGGTTTCGATCTCACCGACTGCGGCGCTCGCAATGCCCGGAAAATCCTGCCGCACCGTGGCAGCGAGATTGGTGCACTGTTCGATGAGGTCCACCGCCTGCGGATTTCCGTCAATGCCCGCAATCACGATGTCCGCATCGGGCATGTCGCTCTGGATGGCGAGCAGTGCGCCGACGGCGGGCTCATCCCAGGCGGCCCAGACGCCGTCGATCTCTTCGCCATACTGGCGAATGAAGGTCTCCATGGCCTGGCGCGCGTTGTCGATGGGGCCCGGCACCTGCACGTAATGCTCGGCGATGACCTCGAAATCCGGATCCTTCTTCAGTGCTTCATCCAGCGCCAGCTCACGCTGGCGAACGCCGGGATGCGCCGAGTGGAAGAATTTGACGATCTTGCCTTCGCCGCCCAGCGCCTCGAACAGATAATCCGAGAGGATGGTGCCAAGCGCGAAATTGTCGGTGGTGATGTTGGCGGTCACGCCATCGGCGAGCGCACCGTCGAGCACGAAAACGGGAATGTTCTTGCCCGCTGCGGCGGCAACCTGATCGCCGATCTGGTTGGGATCGACGCTCACCAGCACGATGGCGTCCGCGCCCGCATTGGTGACGTCCTCGACACGGCTTGCGAGCTGCTGGAAATCGCCGCGCGTGTCGACCACATTGACCGTCCAGCCCTTCGCCTGCGATTCCTTCGTGAAGGTCTCGACCATTTCATTGGTGGCGACGGAGCTCAAATAGGGTGTCAGCACCGCGATGTCTTCGGCATTGGCTGCCGTTGCGTGGGCAAGACCGGCCAGTGCGGCTGTGGTGAGAAGCAGGCGTTTCATCATTTCCTCCGATCCGTTGAACGGTTTTCGTTTCTTTCGTTTACGTCATTCGGCGGGCCTGTTCCCGCGCAAAACGGGAGGCTGCGAGATAAGCCTCATAGCGGCTGTCACAGCGTTCGGCATGAGGGGCGTCATGGGTTGTATCAGGCGCGAGAACGGGCGGCGCATCCATGGCGGCAAGCGAGAGACCGGCCTTTGCGGCGATCATGCGCAGCCCGCCTAGCGCCGTCATCTCCTGACTTGCATCGGGAAAGGCGATCTCGCGCTTCAGAACACTGGCGAGCGTGCGCCGCTGGAGTGCATCGCGCGCCGCGCCGCCAATGATCGTGAGCGGCGATGGCGGCAGGCCGGCGGTTTCCAGATTGTGGCGGATGGCGAAAGCCACGCCTTCAAGCACGGCGCCCGCCATTGCGCCCTTGCCATGGGTGCGGTCGAGGCCAAGGAATGCGCCGCGCACGCGCTGATCCTCGAAAGGCGCACGTTCGCCAGAGAGATAGGGCAGAAAGAGCGGTGCGGCGCGCGCATCGTCCACCGTTTCCGCCGCCTTGAGCAGCGACTCGACGCTTTCTCCCGTAATTTCGGCGAGCCAGTCCATGGCAGCACCCGCCGTCAGGAAGGGCGAGATGATGATGGCGCGGTCGGGATGGACCGGATCGGCAAGTGTGTAGATGTCACGCGGGGGCGCGGCATCCTGCATGGTGAGCGTGGCTGCAACCCAGCCGGTGGTGCCGAGATAGGCGTATGCCCGGCCCGGTTCGTCAGCGGCGGCGCCCCAGGTGGCGGCTGCGGCATCGCCCGCGCCATTGAACACAGGCATACCCGCGACAAGGCCGAGCGCTGCGGCAGCTTCCGCGCGCAGTGGACCGACGATCTCATCGGCCGGGAGGATTTCGGGCAGGCGCGACGCTTCGACACCGGCCGTGGCGAGCAGTTCGGCATCCCAGCACCGCTCCGCGATGTTCATCAGGCCGGTGGTGGAGGCGACGGTTGGATCGATTGCGGCGCGGCCGGTCAGCCGGAAGGTGACGGCATCCTTCGCGCCGAAGAAGAAGCGGTGTTCATCAGGCAGGTCCGGCGCAAAGCGGTCGAGCCGCATGAGCTTGAAGATCGTGTGGGCCGGGTCCGGATGATTGCCGACGCGCTGTGCATAATCGCCGGGCAGGTGGGCCTGGAGCGCGGCAATCTCGTCTTCATCAAGGCGGCGGTCGGAATAGAGCGCGACGGGCGCGAGTGCTTCGCCTTCCGGCGAGAGAACGATCAGGTTTTGCATGGAGCCCGTGAAGACGAGCGCTTCAATGTCTTCTCTGTGTGGCATGTCGGCAAGGGCGCTGACCAGCGCGGCCCACCAGTCGGCAGGGTCCTGCGTCTGCGAACGGTCCGCACCGGAGGCGGTGGAGATCGCCGCCGAACGCGTGGCAAGCATTGCATCGTCCTGCGAAAACAGAACGGCTTTCAGGGCCGAAGACCCGATGTCGATTGCCAGAACAGCCCGGCTCAAAACCACCCTCCCTCTCACGGAGTGGACAAGACAATGTTGCCCACCGTGTCGCCGCGCACGCACCTTTTTGCAAGGTCAGTTCCCGTTTTTTCCTGCGCGGTGACCCGTGAGTGCAGGTCTGGACGCGTCCCGTGTCAACGCCGGGGCGACGCGCAGCTGCATTTCGCTTCCCGAATAGGACAGGGGTTTCCGAAAATGCGTCAGGAAAGGGTTCTGGAGCGTGCGGGGCTGTGCCCGCAGTAACGCCGAAAGGCGGCGGCGAACCGTCCTGCATGGGCGTAACCGACGCACGCGGCCACCGCCGCCACCGGCAGGCCATCCCGTTCGAGCAGAAGCCGTGCATGCTCCATGCGGCGCATGGTGAGATAATCATGCGGGGAAAGCCCGGTAAACCGCCGCATGCCCGTCGTCAGTGTGCGCTGGGACACCTCAAGCCGTTCGCACAACGTCGATACGGTGAGCGGCAGCGCTGAGGGATCATCGAGCAGCGCCTTGAAGCTCAGCACATAATGCGGCAGCGGACCGGCGGCGGCGAGCGCCGAGGGCTCGGCCTCGCGGCAGGGCACATGGGCAAAGAGCGTTTCCAGAACCGCATTGACGAGCGGCATGGGCGAAAGCGCTGTGCTGTCGGCGGCCTCGATTTCTTCCGCGACCATAAGCCCGAAAAGACGCGCCAGCCGTCGCCCCACGGGCGTGTCGAGATCGATTTCCGGCTTGAAGAACGGCGTGCGGCGCACGGGGTCGCCCGTATGGCGCTGCCAGGCGCGCTCCACGAAATCGCGCTCCAGCCGCAGCATCACCTGCGTGGTGCCGGGACGCCAGTTGGAACGCACGAAGGGGCCGGGCGACAGGATGAGCCCATGACCCGGACGCGACGCGACACGGTCGCGCCCATAGAGAATGTCCACCCCGCCGGAAAGCGGGAACTCCAGCATATAGAACGTGTCGAAAATGCCGGCCTCGATCTCGATGTCGGGGCCATAGCGCAGGAGATTGAGGGATGCCCCCTCGCCTGCGACGGCATGGTGCCGAAAGTCGAGCGACGCTTCGCCGGACGGCATCAGAAGGCGATGCGGCCTGTAGCGCGCGCCGATGGCAGCCTCGGCCTCCGCAAGGTCGAGCGAATGAAGTCCGGGAACCCGGCCAAGCCTTTGCGATGCATCGATGAGATCAGCCACCACCATGGCTGCGAGGATAACAGGACTATGGAAGCTGTCTAGAAAAAGCTGAGCCGCGAAAGGAACAAGTCGCCGTTCAACGCGCGCCGGATTTTTCCGTTTTCTGGTTTATTTTCAGTCCACTATCCGGTTCTCATGTTCGAGACAGGTGTTTGACTTGTCCCGCCCGACCATGCCTCAATCGGGAAAAGCGAAAAAGGGACGTTGCGCGTATGACTGCACCCATGGAACCCAATTCCTTCCGGATCGGCCCTGATGATGAGGGCATGTATGGGATCTTCGGCGGCCGGTTTGTGGCCGAGACGCTGATGCCGCTGATCCTCGATCTGGAAAAGCACTGGAACGAGGCGAAGGACGACCCGGCGTTTCGCGCCGAGCTCGATCATCTGGGCCGCCATTATACGGGCCGGCCCTCGCCGCTCTATTTCGCAGAACGGCTCACCGAGCATCTGGGCGGCGCGAAGATCTACTTCAAACGCGAGGACCTGAACCACACCGGCTCGCACAAGATCAACAATTGCCTCGGCCAGATCCTGCTTGCAAAGCGCATGGGCAAAACCCGCATCATCGCCGAGACCGGCGCCGGCCAGCATGGCGTGGCATCGGCCACCGTGGCCGCCCGCTTCGGCCTGCCCTGCATCGTCTATATGGGCGCGACAGACGTGGAGCGACAGAAGCCGAATGTCTTCCGCATGAACCTTCTGGGCGCCGAGGTGAAGCCGGTCTCGTCCGGT
This sequence comes from Nitratireductor aquibiodomus NL21 = JCM 21793, assembly GCF_000615975.1. Taxonomy (GTDB): domain Bacteria; phylum Pseudomonadota; class Alphaproteobacteria; order Rhizobiales; family Rhizobiaceae; genus Nitratireductor; species Nitratireductor aquibiodomus. Next base: position 6,511 of record NZ_BAMP01000089.1, read on the forward strand.
CACGGCACGCTGAAAGACGCCATGAACGAGGCGCTGCGCGACTGGGTGACCAATGTCGAGGACACCTATTATCTGATCGGCACTGCGGCAGGCCCGCATCCCTATCCCGAGCTGGTGCGCGAGCTGCAATCGGTGATTGGCACGGAAGCGCGCGAGCAGATCCAGGAGCTGGAAGGCCGGCTGCCCGACGCCATCGTGCGGCGGTGGGCGGCGGCTCCAACGCCATCGGCCTGTTCCACCCCTTCCTCGACGACCGCCAGGTGGAAATCCACGGCGTTGAGGCCGGCGGGCACGGGCTGGAGGGGGAAGAGCATTGCGCCTCCATGACGGCGGGCCGCCCCGGCGTGCTGCATGGCAACCGCACCTATCTTCTGCAGAATGATGACGGGCAGATCCTCGACGGGCATTCGGTCTCTGCCGGGCTCGATTATCCCGGCGTCGGGCCGGAGCATAGCTGGCTGAAGGATTCAGGCCGTGTGATCTACTCGCCCATTCTGGACGATGAGGCGATCGAGGCGTTCCAGATGACGACGCGGCTTGAGGGCATCATCCCGGCGCTGGAATCGGCCCATGCGATTGCCCATGCGATCAAGCTCGCACCGGCCATGGGCAGGGACCAGATCATGATCGTCAATTTCTCCGGGCGCGGGGACAAGGACGTCCACACCGTCGGGAAGATGCTCGGCATGGAGATGTGAGCCACATCGCCCGCCTGAAGCCCGTTGTTGAAGAGAGTATCCGCATGACCACCCGCATTGACCGCCGCTTCGCGCGGCTGAAGGAAGAAAACCGCCCGGCACTCGTGACCTATTTCATGGGCGGGGATCCGGACTATGAGACGTCGCTCTCGATCATGAAGGCGCTGCCCGCGGCGGGCAGCGACGTGATCGAACTGGGCATGCCCTTCTCCGACCCCATGGCCGATGGCCCGGCCATTCAGGCCGCCGGCCTGCGCGCGCTCAGGGGCGGACAGACGCTGGCGAAGACGCTCCAGATGGCGCGTGACTTTCGTGAAGGTGACGACGACACACCCATCGTGATGATGGGCTATTACAACCCGATCTACATCTATGGCGTGGACCGCTTCCTGACCGATGCGAAGGAAGCGGGCATTGACGGTCTGATCATCGTCGATCTGCCGCCGGAGATGGACGATGAACTCTGCGTTCCGGCGATCAAGGCGGGGCTGAACTTCATTCGCCTGGCAACACCAACGACGGATGAAGAGCGCCTCCCAAAGGTGCTGGAGAACACGTCGGGCTTCGTCTATTACGTGTCGATGACGGGTGTGACGGGCTCGGCCCTGCCGGACACGAACAATGTTTCGGCGGCGGTTTCGCGCATCAAGGAACACACGGACCTGCCGATCTGCGTGGGCTTCGGCGTGAAGACGGCGCGCCAGGCGCGGGCGATTGGCGAGGCGGCGGACGGCGTTGTCGTTGGCAGCGCCATCGTGGCGGCCATCGCGCAGTGCTATGACGCGAACGGCAAGCGGATCGAAGACCCCGCAGAGGCCGTTGCGACCCTCGTCAAAGGGCTTGCTGACGGCGTACGCTCAAAGCAGATGGCGTAACGCTTTTCCCGATCTGAATTCTTGGCTCAGTGCGGCGATCTGTTTAAGGATCGCTGCAGCTTTCTCGCCAAGGATACCCCAGATGATTGCCTGGTCGATCTTCATTCCGGCCTGTTTCGCGCTGAACTGCGCGCCCGGTCCTAACAACATGCTGGCCTTTTCCAATGCCGCGCGGCTGGGCCTCGTCCCTGCCCTTCTGGGCGGACTTGGCCGCATGCCGGCTTTCGTTTTCCTGATCGCGGTCACCATTGTCGGGCTCGGCGCGGTGCTGGCGGCGTCTGCCACGGCCTTCACCGTCATCAAACTGGTGGGGGCAGCCTATCTCATTTATGTGGGCATCCAGTTCTGGCGCAAGGCGCGCGCGCTGGCGAACGCCAGTTCGCTGGACTCCGCCATTGGCAAACTGATGCGCCGCGATTTCGTGATCGCCATCAGCAACCCGAAGGCTATTGCCGTGTTCACCGCCTTCTTCCCGCAGTTCATCGACGCATCGCAGCCGGCCTGGAGCCAGCTTGCCGCCATGGGCGGGGTGTTTCTCGCGCTGGAAGTGGTTGCCGTCGCGCTTTATGTGGTCAGCGGCGTCGTGCTTGGGAAAATGCTGAAATCCGAGCGCGTTTTCGTCCATTTGAACCGCCTGGTGGGTGCCGTTCTGATCGTTTCAGGCGGAACCATGGCGGTTTCACGCAATTAGGTTCGGAATCGAGGGAAAAATGCTGCGGATTGCCGCAGTGTCAGGCCTTCACTTCGCCGCGACAAAATGTTCTATTCCGGCCGTCTCATCCGGCGCACCCTCCCGGCAGCCGGAGTTCAAAGTTTCATAACCCAAGCTGCCCGGCATCCGGTCGGGATGCGCTTTGTTTGTGCCAGAGGATTAGCAATGACCGTGAGAAAAGTTCCCGACGTCACGTTCCGCACGCGCGTTCGCGACGAGTCGATCGAAGGCCCGAACCCGTTCCGCTGGGAAGACAAGACGACTGCCGACTTCTTTGGCGGCAAGCGCGTTGTCCTGTTCTCTCTGCCGGGCGCCTTCACCCCCACCTGCTCGACCTACCAGCTTCCCGACTTTGAGAAGCTCTACCCGGAATTCCAGGCCGAGGGCATCGACGAGATCTACTGCATCTCCGTCAACGACGCTTTCGTGATGAACGCCTGGGGCAAGGCGCAGGGCCTGAACAACGTCAAGCTCATTCCGGATGGCTCGGGTGAGTTCACCCGCAAGATGGGCATGCTCGTCGCCAAGGACAACCTCGGCTTTGGCATGCGCTCCTGGCGCTACGCCGCCGTGGTCAACAACGGCGTGATCGAGAAGTGGTTCGAGGAGGAAGGTTTCTCCGACAACTGCGACAGCGATCCGTATGGCGTTTCTTCGCCGCAGACCGTTCTGGAAGCTCTGAAGGCCGGCGAAGCGCAGGCTGCCTAAGCTTCTTGAAGCATCGAATTGAAAGGCCCGGATGGCATCGCCGCCCGGGCCTTTTCTTTTACTCGGCAGCCTGATCGATGAGAGATGGCCAGTCGCCATGCAGGTCGGCGCCACGCCCCTCGATCTCGAAACCATGCGAACCGAAGAAATCGCGCTGGCCCTGAATGAGATTGGCCGTGCCCCGCGCCTGACGGTAGCTGTCGAAATAGGCGAGCGATGACGAAAGGCAGATCAGCGGAAGTTCGCCAAGCGCACCGGCGGAAACCACGCGGCGCAGCGCGGGGCTGGCCTCCTTCATCAGTTCCGCGAAATCCGGCACCATCAGGAGATTGGTCGCCGCGTCGCCGGCAAAGGCGCTCGCCATCTGATCGAGGAAGCGGGAGCGGATGATGCAGCCGGCGCGCCAGATCCTGGCGATGGTGGCGAGCTCAAGCCCCCAGCCCTGCTCTTCGGACGCGCTGGCGATGACCGAAAATCCCTGCGTGTAGGAAACGATCTTGCCGGCCAGCAGTGCCTGCTCCAGATCATCGATCGTGATGTCCACCTTGCCCTGGCGCCTGCCATAGAGCGCTTCTGCGGCAATGCGCTCCTGCTTGCGCGAAGAGATGGAACGGGCAGCGACTGCACCCTCAATGGCCGTGGCTGGCACGCCGAGCTGCTGCGCGGCTATCGCCGACCAGACGCCGGTGCCCTTCTGACCTGCCCTGTCGAGGATCATGTCGACGAGCGGCGCGGCGCTCTCGCCGTCCATGGCTTCAAGAACATGACCCGTGATCTCGATCAGATAGGAGTTGAGCGGGCCCTCATTCCAACGCTTGAAGACTTCGGCGCAGGCTGCGGCGTCCATGCCGAGCCCGTCGCGCATCACGCCATAGACCTCGGCGATCATCTGCATGTCGCCATACTCAATGCCGTTGTGGATCGTCTTGACGAAATGGCCGGCCCCGCCCTCGCCGAGCCAGGCAACGCAGGGCTCGCCCTTGAATTTTGCCGCAATGGAGGTGAGCACGGCTTCCGCATCGTGCCATTGCACCTTTGAGCCGCCGACCATGATCGAGGGACCATGGCGCGCGCCTTCCGCGCCGCCGGAAACGCCGACGCCGAGATATCCGATGCCCTTGGGCTTCAGATAATCGAAGCGGCGCTGCGTGTCGCTGAAGAGCGAGTTGCCACATTCAAGGATCGCGTCGCCCTCATCGAGCAGCGGCAGAAGCTGCTCGATCATGTCTCGACCGGCTTGCCGGCCTTGACCATGATGATGATGGAGCGCGGTTTCTTCACCGATTGCACGAAGGCTACGAGATCGGCCTCAGGCAGGACGCGCTCGCCAAGTCCCTCAGCCTGCGCTGCCTCGACGAACGCATCGATCCTGGGGATGGAGCGGTTGTTGACGGCGATCGTATGGCCTTTTTCAGCGATGTTCAGGGCAAGGTTCGCTCCCATCACGCCAAGGCCGATCAGGCCGATATCCGCTTTCGACATGCTTCAAGTCTCCGGTTCGTAAAACGAGGCGACACTATGCACCAGACCGCCGGCCGATGCATCATCGCCAGGTGGAAAGAGGTGGTTTCTTAGCCGGCCAGATGCACATCCACATGGGCATCGGCCAGTGCCTTTGCCAGGCGGCCCGCGGGCTGCTCGTTTGTGATGATCGCCGTGAGGGCGGAGAGCGGCTCAACCGTCGCAACGAGATTGACGTCAAACTTGGAGTGATCGACCAGAAGATAGCTCTCGTGGGACTGGCGGATCATGGCGCGCTTGACGCCAACGGCAAGGCGGTTTGCCTCGGTGATACCGCTGGCCGTCAGGCCGCTCGCGCCGATGAAGGCGCGGTTGGCATTGTGCCGGGCGATGAAATCAATGGTCTCCGCACCGTAGATCCCGACCTCGCGCGCCATGAAGTCTCCGGGACAGATGACCACCTGAATGGTTTCGTTTTGGGCAAGGGCCGAGGCCACCGCAACGCTGTTGGTGAGGACCGTCAGATCGCGCGCCATGGCAGCCAGATTGAGAGCGAACTGATGGGTGGTCGAGCCGGCATCGATCATCAGCACTTCGCCGGGGCGCACGAGTGCGGCCGCACGCGCAGCGATCTGCACGCGCTCCTCAATGCGCGCCTGATCGCGCTCGCCAAAGGGTGGCTGCGCGCCCATCGGCGCCGCAGAGGCACCGCCATAGGCGCGACGGATCAGCCCCTCCTGGCTGAGCGCCTCGACGTCGCGGCGAACGGTCTCCGTGGAGACGCCGAACCGGGCAGCCAGTTCCGACGTGCGCACATGGGGATGATGCTGCAGTTCAAGGATGATCTGCTCGCGGCGCGCGGATTTTCTAAGACGCGTCATTGGTCCCCTCTGGAGGCCCCTCTGGCGCCCCCTTTGGCGCGCAGAATGGCATCGGCGACCTCAGCAAAGCCGGCACCACCGGCCTGTTGTGTGATCCACTTGGGCGGTGTCGCCGTACCGTCGAGGAAGTCGGCAAAATTGGCCACGCCAACGCTGTTCTGGAAGAAGCCGAACATGGGCGCGTCATTGGGTGAATCGCCGACGAAGATCACGTTCCGGTCCGCCTTGTCGAGGTCGAGGCCATAGTGCCTGGAAAACAGGCGACGTGTCATCGCCAGCTTGTCATAGCGACCGAACCATCCATTGACATGGATGGATGACACTTTTGCGACAGCACCGGCTTCCTCGAAGCAGCTTACAATGCGGGCGATGTCCGCGTCTTTCAGCCTGGGGCCGTCCTCGGCAAAATCGATCGCAAGGTCGGCCTCGCGGAACGTCTGGTCCGCCGAGAGGCGCGCACCGGGGACCGCCGTCAGGATGGAAGCGGCCAGCCGGTCTAGGCGCTGGCGTCCCTCGCGGCGCTCTTCGGCGGATTGGGCGAACTCCCGGATCATGCCGCCTTTCGGAGAACACACGAAATAGAACGCACCATTTTCCCCGACGACCGCATCAACGGGCCACAGTCTGGCAATCAGGTCGCACCATCCCGCGGGGCGGCCCGTGACGGGAATGACGACAATGCCGGCGTGATGCAGGCGTTCCAGCGCGTGATAGGCAAGACTGGGCAGGCGGCCAGCCGTCGTCAGCGTGTCGTCAATGTCGGTAAGCACGAAATCGACCTCCGCCAGTCGCTGCGTGCTCATCTCACCGAACGGCCGGGGCAACATCGCCTCCTCTGGAACAAGCTTCGCCGTCATGTCTGCCACCACACGCCTCTCCCCTTCGCCGAGCGATATGCCAAGCTTTTAGTCTCATTTTTTGGAATTTTCGAGGGTATTCCAAATTTTCTTTATTTGAATATTGCAAACTACCACAAAAATTCGATACGCTTTCGGCAAATGGGTGCCGTTAGACGCACTCTTTTTGGGAGAAGCGGGCGCGAGCCCGCACTGGAGGAGGAAACTCATGTCTATCGTGACAGATACCCGTCTTGCCGGAGGCGCTGCCGCTGCTCTCTTCGGTCTTTCCGCGCTGCTTGCCGGCACCACCGCGCAGGCACAGGACTGCGCCAATCGCGGCCAGCTCGACGTCATGTATTGCGACGCCAACGAAGACCTGGTGGCGGACACGCCGAGCGATCCGTCAAAGCTTTCCAACCCGGACACGCTGGTTTTCGCCTACACGCCGGTGGAAGACCCGGCGATCTATGAGGATATCTGGGAGCCCTTCATCGAGCATCTGGAAGAGGTGACGGGCAAGGACGTGCAGTTCTTCGCCGTGCAGTCGAACTCCGCCGAGGTGGAGGCCATGCGCAGCGGGCGCCTGCACATCGCCGGTTTCTCGACGGGTCCGACGCCCTTTGCCGTCAACCTCGCCGGCGCGGTGCCCTTTGCCATCATGGGATCGGAAGACGGTCGTTTCGGCTACAAGCTGCAGGTCTACACCCGCAAGGATTCCGGCATCAACGAGATGGCGGACCTGAAGGGCAAGCGCATCGCCCACACTTCGCCGACCTCGAATTCGGGCAATCTCGCGCCGCGCGCGCTCTTCCCCGGGCTCGGTGTCGTGCCGGAACAGGACTATGAAGTGGTCTATTCCGGCTCGCACGACCAGTCCATGCTCGGCGTCGTGGCAGGCGACTATGACGCCGCACCGGTGGCTTCCGAAGTCGTGGACCGCATGGCCGAGCGTGATCTCTACGATCCGGAAGAGGTGAAGATCGTCTGGGAATCCGATCCGTTCCCGACCACCTCCTACACCTATGCGCATGATCTCGATCCGGCGCTGGTGGAAAAGATCAAGGAAGCCTTCTTCTCGTTCGATTTTGCCGGAACGGCACTCGGCGAGGAGTTCTCCGGTGTCAGCAAATTCGTGCCCGTCACCTACCAGAAGGACTGGGCCGTGATCCGCGAGATCCAGAAGGCGAACGGCGTGGAATACACGCCCCAGGGTCTGGCGAAAGAGTGATCCTCCTGCGGGCGCGAGATGCCGGGGCTTGGTCTCGCGCCCGATTTTTCTGATCGATCGCTCACTGTTTTCGGAGTTGATGCATGCTGAAAATCTCGCAGCTGGTGAAGCGCTATGGCAATGGCGCGCCCGTGCTGAAAGGCCTGGATCTGGAAGTGCCTGGCGACAGCGTGGTGTCCATCATCGGCGCGTCGGGCGCGGGCAAAAGCACCCTGTTGCGTTGCATCAACCGGCTCGTGGAACCGAGCTCCGGCACGATCGAGCTGAACGGGCTGATGCTAACGGACCTGAAAGGCGCGAAGCTGCGCGCCGCCCGCCGGCGCATCGGCATGATCTTTCAGGGATTCAATCTGGTGGACCGGCTGACGGTCATGGAGAACGTGCAGTCGGGCCGGCTCGGCTATCTGCCGCTTTGGCGCGCGGCGATGCGGCGCTATCCGAAAGAAGACATCCGCCGCGCCTATGAACTGATGGAGCGCGTGGGCATCGCCCATTACGCCAACAAGCGCGCGGACGAGCTCTCCGGCGGCGAGCGCCAGCGCGTGGGCGTGGTGCGCGCGCTGATGCAGGAACCGGAAATCCTTCTCGCAGACGAGCCCACCGCCTCGCTCGACCCGAAAACCTCGGAACAGATCATGGAACTGCTGCGCGCGCTCTCGCGCGAGTTTTCCCTGCCGGTGCTCATCAACATCCACAATGTGGCGGAGGCCAAGCAATACACCGACCGCATTGTCGGCATGCGCTATGGCCGCATTATCTTCGATGCCGAACCCGATGCACTCGACAAGGATGCAATGGACGAGATCTATGCCGGAGTACCCGCCGAAGAGCGCGGCGAAATGGACAACGTCACGCCGCTGAGGGCCCAGAAGGCATGAGCGCCGAGCCCCCTTCCCTCCCCGTTACCTGGCGCAAGCCGCCAATGATCACCAACCCCGTGCTGCGCTACGGACTGCTGGCGGCAGTGGTGATCTATATCGGCTGGGCCTTCTTCATGCTGCCGATAAACTGGGAACGCATTTCACAGGGCATGACGCGCGCGGCACGCATCTTCAGCGGCGCGTTTCCGCCAAGCTTCGAACGCAGCGGACTTTTGATCGACGGGTTTCTGGAAAGCCTGAAGATCGCCATTCTGGCGACAGTGGGCGGCGTGCTCCTGTCGATCCCCATCGCATTCATGGCCGCCAAGAATCTGGCGCCGAGACCGGTCTATCTGCTTGGCCGCGCTCATCATCGTGGCGCGCAGCTTTCACCCGGTCATTGTCGCGATCATCTTCGTGAAGGCCGTGGGCTTCGGCCCCTTCGCCGGCGTCCTGACCCTCATTATCTATTCCATCGGCTTCGTCGCCAAGATGCTGGCCGAGCGCATCGAAGAGATCGACTGGGGCCAGGTGGAAGCCATGCGCGCGGTGGGTGCGGGCTATTTCCCGACGCTGATCTACGCGGTTTTTCCGCAGATCATGCCGCGCCAAATCGGTCTGAGCATCTATCAGCTCGACAGCAATCTGCGCGCCTCCGCCGTGGTCGGCATCGTCGGAGCTGGTGGCATCGGCTCGACGCTGGCCAACGCCTTCGGCCGCTATGACTACGACTTTGCACTGGCCATCACCATGGTGATCGTCGCCGTCATTCTGGTCAGCGAGGCGATCAGCGGTCAGATCAGGAAACGGGTATGGTGAGCATGGAAACGTCCCTCGAAGACTGGGCGCGCTACACGCCACGCGAGCGCATGCAACGCTATGCGATTTTTCTGTTTGCCGTGATCACGATCGTCTGGGCCCTGACCAGCATCGACGTGATCTGGCCCTGGGTGTTCGATGCGCCGCAGCAGATGGGCGACCTGTTCAGCCGCATGGTGCCGCCGGATGTGACGAACCTGCCGAGCATTTTGTGGGTGCTGGTTGAGACTGTGAACATCGCCACCATCGCAACGGCAATCGCCGTGTTTGTGTCGCTGCCCGTCGCCTATATCGCCGCGCAGAACACGACGCCAAACGCCGCGACGCTGTGGCTCGGGCGCTTCATCCTCGTGTCCAGCCGCTCGGTCAACACGATCATCTGGGCGCTTCTTTTCGTGGCCATATTCGGCCCCGGCATCGTGGCCGGCATCATCGCCATCATGTTCCGCTCCATCGGTTTCATCGGCAAGCTTCTGGGCGAGGCCATCGAAGAGATCGACCGTCGCCCGGTGGAAGCGCTGGAAGCGACCGGCGCATCGCGCTTCAAGGTGATCCTCTACGCCATCGTGCCGCAGGTGATGCCCACCTTCTGGGCCGTGGCCATCCTGCGCTGGGATATCAATCTGCGGGAATCGACCGTGCTCGGCCTCGTGGGCGCGGGCGGCATCGGCATCATCCTGCAAAGTGCCATCGACACGTTCAACTGGCAGGAAGCGGCCACTGTCCTCCTGGCAATCCTCGCGCTCGTGGTGCTTGGTGAAATTGTTTCGGCCTGGCTGCGTAAACGGATCATCTGACGCTGTAGCAACGGACGGATTCGCGCGCCGATGGCAAAGTCGGGGAGCCCGGCACAGCGCCAGGCTCCTTTTCTTGAAGGATGATGTCACGTGCGCCAGAGCAGACGACACGCACCAACAATCAATCTTATAATCGCGCGGTGATTGCACCCGCCGTACCGCCCGTGAGGGCACCGAGCGCGGCCCCGGCAGCGGTGCCAACGG
>NZ_BAMP01000088.1 GCF_000615975.1 Nitratireductor aquibiodomus NL21 = JCM 21793
ATGCCTGGCCCGACCGCGTTGCGAAGGCGCGGGGCGCGCATGGGCATTTCGTCATGGTGAATGGTCGTGGCGGCGTGCTGGCCCCGGAGGAGCGGCTTGCCGGCAGCGCCTTTCTGGTGGTCGCCGATCTTCAGGGGCGCGCGCAGAACGCGCGCATTGCCTCGGCGGCGGCGATTGACGAAGAAGAGATCGTGAGCGCGCTCGGACATCTGATCGAGGAAGCCACAGAGACGCGCTTCGACCGTGGCGCGGGCACGCTCAGGCAGAGGCGGGTGCGCCGGCTAGGCGCGCTGGTGCTTGCCGAGCAGGTTCTGCCGCCGCCATCGGGCGCTGACGCCGACCGTGCGGTGATCGACGCCGTGCGGGCAAACGGGCTGTCGCTCCTGCCCTGGGACAAGGAGGCGAAGGCGCTCAGGGGCAAGCTTGCCTGGCTCCATGCGGCAAAGGGCGATCCGTGGCCGGATATGTCGGACGAAGCGCTTCTCGAACGGCTCGACGACTGGTTTCTGCCATTTCTCACCGGCGAGGCGTCGCTTTCCAGACTGGCGCCGCACATTCTGCGCGAAGGGTTGACCGCGCTGGTGCCGCACGAATTTCAAAGGCGCATCGGCACGATGGCGCCCAGCCATTACGACGCGCCTTCGGGCAGCCATGTGCCCATTCGCTATGAGGCGGAGGGGCCGGTTCTGGCGATCCGAGTGCAGGAGCTTTTCGGCCTGACCGAACACCCGACGGTCGCCGATGGCATTCCGCTGAAGCTTGAGCTTCTGTCGCCGGCGCACCGGCCAATCCAGACCACGCGGGACCTGCCCGGCTTCTGGGCCGGATCTTGGGCAGATGTGCGCGCAGACATGCGTGGCCGCTACCCGAAGCATGTCTGGCCTGAAGATCCGGCGAACGCAGCCGCGACACATCGCGCCAAACCGCGCAAAAAATAGTTCTTGGAGTGCGGGCGGACTTCCCTCATAACCCCGCAATGCTTGAGGATATCAGGGCACACGATCCGAACCACGGCCTGCGGCTCAACACGCTGATCAAGCTGCGCTGGCTGGCGATCATCGGTCAGAGCGCGGCGGTGATCGTCGTCGCTTTCGGGCTCGATTTTCCGTTGCCTGTGGGCCTGTGTTTCGCGCTGATCGCCGCCTCCGCATGGCTCAATGTGCATCTGGCCATCCGCTATTCGGCGGCGCACCGCCTCGCGCCGCTTGCCGCTCTCGGCATTCTCACATTCGATGCGTTTCAGCTTGCCGGCCTGCTCTACATGACGGGTGGCCTCACCAACCCGTTCTCGCTCTTGATGACGGTGCCCGTGGTTATCTCGGCCACATCGCTGCCGCTGCGCTGGACCGCGCTTCTGGGCTTTCTGGTGGTGGCGCTGACAACAGCGCTCGCCGTGTTCCACCGCCCGCTTCCCTGGTTCCCGGGCACGGAACTGGTGATGCCGCTGATCTACATCATCGGCGTGTGGATCGCCGTGGTGTCGAGCATCGCGTTTACCGGGGTCTACGCCTACCGGGTGGCGAAGGAGGCGCGGCTTCTGGCCAACGCTCTCGCCGCCACCGAACTGGTGCTGCAGCGCGAGCAGCACATCTCGGCGCTTGATGGTCTCGCGGCCGCCGCCGCGCACGAGCTTGGAACGCCGCTCGCCACCATCGCACTGGTGGCGCGTGAGATGGAGCGCGCGCTCGGCAAGGACGAGCGCTTCAGCGAGGATGTGACGCTGCTGCGAACGCAGAGCGAGCGCTGCCGGGAAATCCTGCGCCAGCTGACCAGCTTGTCATCGGAGGGCGAGGCGCATATGGCGCGTCAGCCCTTCACGTCGCTGATCGAGGAAACGGCAGCACCACACCGTGATTTCGGCATCGATATCCGCCTGGAGCCGGGCACGACAGAGGGTCCGGAGCCGGTGGGGAGACGCAACCCGGGCGTGATCTACGGGCTCGGAAATCTGGTCGAGAACGCGGTCGACTTCGCCAAAGAGAGCGTGACGATCCGCTGGCACTGGGATGCGGATACGGTCGGGCTCCTGGTTGTCGATGACGGAAACGGCTTTCCGGCCGAGATCCTTGATCGGATCGGGGAGCCCTATATGTCGAAGCGCTCTTCCGGTGGCAGCAGTGGCGGCGGGCTTGGGCTGGGGCTTTTTATTGCCAAGACGCTGCTTGAGCGTTCCGGCGCTCAGATCCGCTTCGGCAATCTCGCCGAGAAGGGCAAGGGCGCCTATGCAGAGGTCATCTGGCAGCGCTCGATTTTCGTGGTGCCTGACGACAATCTGGAATCAGGCGAAAAGAGTCCTAAATTGGAAAGCTGACAGATTTAGGTTAGAAAGATTCTAGGAAGAGTAACGTGCTGAACGTGCTGGATATGACAAGCAACACCGAGGAAGACCCGGCAGCAGCCTGGGTGAAGACCGCTCCCTTCTCATCGTTGACGATGACAAGCCGTTTCTGACGCGTCTGGCGCGGGCGATGGAAAGCCGTGGCTTCACGGTGGAAACGGCCGAGAGCGTGGAAGAAGCCGTGGCGCGGGCCAGGGCGACCCCGCCGGCTTTTGCCGTGGTTGATATGCGCCTTGCCGACGGCAACGGCCTCGACGTGGTGGCCACGATCCGCGAAAAGCGCAAGGATTCCCGTACGATTATTCTGACCGGCTACGGCAACATCGCCACCGCGGTGACCGCGGTGAAGCTCGGCGCGGTCGATTACCTGGCAAAGCCCGCCGATGCCGACGACATCTACGCGGCACTCACCCGGCAGTCCGGGGAGAAGGTTGCACCCCCGGAAAATCCCATGTCCGCCGACCGCGTGCGCTGGGAGCATATCCAGCGGGTCTACGAGATGTGCGACCGCAACGTTTCGGAAACGGCGCGCCGGCTGAACATGCATCGACGCACCCTGCAGCGCATCCTTGCCAAGCGCGCGCCCCGCTGATCACCACAGCGAGGCTCACGGCGCGCATCGGCTCAATCGGCGGATTGAAGCGACCGGCGGCAAGTATCGGTTTATGGACAAGCTCCATAACCAGCGGTAAAACAGGAAGACAGGTATTTTTTCCTGTTTCGAGATTCCGGAAGGATGAGTCGCGTGCTCTCGCACGACAAGGTTTGGGCAGCCATAGACGCACTGGCTGTGCGTCACTCGCTTTCCGCCTCCGGTCTGGCCCGGAAGGCAGGCTTGGATTCGACTGCCTTCAACAAATCCAAACGGCTTTCGGCGGATGGCCGCCCGCGCTGGCCCTCGACAGAATCCCTTTCAAAGATCATGGATGCAACCGGCACCACGCTCTGGGAGTTTGTGGCGCTCCTGCAGAATGACGGCAAGCCGGCTGAACCCTATGAGCAGCCTTCATCCAGCGTTCCGCTGATCGGTTTTGCCCAGGCAGGCGCCGGCGGGTTCTTTGACGATGCGGGTTTTCCGCTCGGAGAAGGATGGGAGCACGTCGACCTGCCTGGACCGGCACATGAAGGAGCCTATGCGCTGCAGGTTCAGGGCGAATCCATGATGCCGCTCTACCGTGACGGCGACACGCTGATCGTGGACCCTACCGCGCGCCTGCGGCGCGGAGACCGTGTGGTGGTCAAGACGGCGGGTGGCGAAGTCATGGCAAAGGTTCTTCTGCGGCAGACGAGCCGGCAGGTGGAGCTGCTTTCCCTCAATCCCGAACATCCCAATCGTTTGCTGGAAAAAACGCAGATGGAGTGGATGGCGCGCATCATCTGGGCGAGCCAGTGATGGCGGGGCGATATCGTTGTCGGTCCCTGTTTCTGGCCTGTGCAGCGATCCTCGCATCGTCCGGCTTCAGCCCCATGGAGGCACAGGAGAGGCGGCAACCCCGCGTCATCGCACCGGAACTCGTCGCGCCGCCACCCATTGACGCCACGGGATTGAAACGTGCCGATCCGCGCACGCCGCTCAGCGAGCTTGGGGCACCAGCGCCCGAACCCAAGCCCCAGGACACGCTCTACTACCGGCCGATGGCAATTGCCGCCGGAATGTTCGAATCCGAAGGCCGCACCATAACCGTTGACGGTATCCGCATCATTGCGCCTGATCAGGTCTGCGATGCTAGTGACGGCGGCGTGTGGCCCTGCGGCAAGCGCGCGCGCACCGCATTTCGTTACTGGCTGCGCGGGCGCGCCGTGGAGTGTCACGTTGAAGGAGCAGGTGAGGACGCCGCTGCGGAGGAAGAAAGCGACAGGCCGATGCGCTGTTCGCTTGCGGGCTATGACGTCGGCACGTGGCTGGTGGAGAATGGCTGGGCGCTTGCCGAGACTGGAGGTCCCTACGCCGAAAAGTCCCGGGCGGCCCGCAATGCCGGCAAAGGCATATTCAGTGGCGGGCCGTCCGGTTCGTAGAGCATTTTGCAGTCACGTAGAATCACCTGACGTCAGCACAAATTCAGGAAGTCAGACAGATAGAACGGAGCAGCGTTTCCGTGAAACGGTGAACCGCTCCAGAGCATTTTGCAGTCAGGTGGAATCACCTGACGTCAGCACAAATGCGGAAAGACAGACAGTTAGAGTGGAGCATCGTTTCCGTGCAACGGTGCTCCGCTCTAACGAAAGCCTGAGTTCTTTTGCCTCAGAGTTCGCCGTTCAGCGCGGCGGTGATTAAGCCGCGCGTTTCGGCGATGCCGTAAAGCGCCGCGAACGAGCCGAAGCGGGGGCCGCGTTCCTGGCCCAGAAGCACCTGATAGAGCATCTGGAAGAAGGCGACCGAGACACCCGGCCCGCCATTCGGGCTCTTGCGCTTGTGGTCCTGGTAACGCTCGATGCCGCGCGCCACATCCAGAATGGCGTTCTGGATGGCTTCGCCATCGGCATCCGCCGGCAGCGCTCCAAGAGCCTCATTGATGCCGGCAAGTGCTTCGCGCTCGATCTCGTCGGGCGCGCGGAACGCCTTTGACGGCTTCACGAAATCCTCGAAGTAACGCAGCGCATAGCCGGTGAGGCGGTCGAGCTCCGGATGCGTCTGCGGCGTGACGCCGGGCGCATAGCGCGAGATGAAGCCCCACAGAACATCTGTGTTCTGCGCGTTGGAGGCGCTCACCAGATTGAGCAGCAGCGCAAACGGCACCGGCAGTTCGATTGCCGGCGGTGTGCCGTCATGGATGTGCCAGACCGGGTTGCCCAGACGGTTCTTCCAGTCCTGGCGATCATAGGCCGAAAGGAAGGTGTAATACTCGTCCACCGCGCGCGGGATCACGTCGAAATAGAGCTTCTTGGCCGCCTTCGGCTTCTGGAACATGTAGAGCGAGAGGCTCTCGGTCGGGGCATAGGCGAGCCACTCGTCGATGGTCAGGCCATTGCCCTTGGACTTGGAGATCTTCTGGCCGTTCTCATCCAGGAACAGTTCGTAGTTGAACCCTTCCGGCGGCTCCTTGCCGAGTGCTGCGCAGATCTGCGCCGCCAGCTTGACGCTGTCGATCAGGTCCTTGCCGGACATTTCATAGTCGACGCCAAGGGCCGCCCAGCGCATGGCCCAGTCGGGCTTCCACTGCAGCTTGCAGTGTCCGCCGGTCACGGGCGTCTCGAACAATTCGCCGCTCTCGGGATCGCGCCAGACGATGCTGCCGGCATCCACCTTGCGCTCTTCCAGCGGAACCTGCATCACAACACCGGTCTTTGGGTGGATGGGCAGGAAGGGCGAATAGGTCTGTGCGCGCTCCTCGCGCAGCGACGGCAGCATGATGTCCATCACCGCGTCATAGCGCTCGAGCATGGTCAGCAGCATCTCGTCGAAGCGGCCGGCGGCATAGTATTCGGTCGAGGAAGCGAACTCATAGTCGAAGCCGAACCGGTCGAGGAACGCCCGAAGCCGTGCATTGTTGGCCGCCCCGAAGGACGGGTACTCGTTGGAGAACGGGTCCGGCACTTTCGTCAGCGGCTTGCCCAGATGCGTGCGCAGCATCTCCTTGTTGGGCACATTGTCCGGCACCTTGCGCAGGCCGTCCATATCGTCGGAGAAGCACAGGATCTTCGTCTTGATCCTGTCCTCGGTGAGCACGCGGAAGGCATGGCGCACCATGGAGGTGCGGGCCACCTCGCCGAACGTGCCGATATGCGGCAGGCCCGAGGGGCCGTAGCCCGTCTCGAAGAGCACGGTGTCGGGGAAACCGCCTTCGTAGCGTTTGACGATCTTGCGCGCCTCTTCGAAGGGCCAGGCCTTGCTCTCGGCTGCGGCTTCCATCACATCGGGCGTCAATTCAAGCGCGTCTCGGCTTGCCGTCGTCATGTCGCTTTCCAGAATTATGTTTCGATCAAGGGCCAAGCCTGTAAGGCGGCTCAGCCGGTGCGTCAATCGAAGCGACGATTTTTCATTGCGGCATGACGCCCGGCTACCTACTTTCGGGCTCCAGTATTATACCAGCGGAGAACGTAATGGCTGAGCCGACCGCCCACGAAGCCCTGATCTACCTGATGGTCGTCATGTCGGCCGCCGACCGGGATATGACCGACGCGGAGCTCGCCATTATCGGCGACACGATCCGTTCCTGGCCGGTGTTTCGCGAGTTCGACGACAACCGCATCATCGAAGTGGCGCGTCAGTGCCAGCAGATCCTCCAGGAAGACAGCGGGCTTGAACGCATCCTGAATGCCGTGCGCGACACCGTGCCGGCGAAATTGCACGACACGGCCTATGCGCTGGCAGTCGAGGTCGCTGCAGCCGACATGCATGTGGAGCCGGAAGAAAAACGCATGCTGCACATCGTGCGCAGCCGGCTGCATCTGGAACCGCTCGTGGCTGCCGCAATCGAGCGGACGGTTCAGGCCCGTAAGCGTACTCTTGCCTGACCGGTTGTTCGGTCAAGCGCATGTGACTGGCGTTTGAACGGGGTAGCGGAATAATGACGGCATGACCTCGTTTCTGCTCTCCGAAGCGGCTATCCGTCTCTTCGCATTCATCGGCATATTTGTGGCCATGGCGCTCTACGAGCTCTGGTCGCCGCGCCTGGAACGACCGGAAATGACCGGCGCACTGAAATCGCGCCGGTGGTTCGCCAACCTTTCCATGGTTCTCATTTCATCGGTGATGCTCAGGGTGGTCTTTCCGGCCGCTGCCGTGGGGGCCGCCCTTTGGGCGAAAGCATCGGATTGGGGCTTTTTCAATGCGCTGCGCATCGATCCGCTTCTTGCGGGGCTGATCTCGTTTGTCGTGCTCGATTTCGCGGTCTGGCTCGAACATGTGGCAAGCCACAAAATCCCGCTTCTCTGGCGCATCCACCGCATGCACCACGCCGACAACGGCTTCGACGTGACGACGGGGCTGCGGTTCCATCCGTTCGAAATCCTCCTCTCGATGGTCTGGAAGGCGGCAGTCGTCGTCGCTCTGGGCGCACCTGTTCTGTCCGTGCTCCTGTTCGAGATCGTCCTCAACGGAACGTCCATGTTCAACCATTCGAATGTGAAAATTCCGCTTGGCCTTGATCGCGTGCTTCGGTTTTTTGTGGTCACCCCGGACATGCATCGCGTTCATCATTCCACCATCAGGCGGGAGACGGATTCCAACTACGGTTTCAATTTTCCATTCTGGGACCGTCTGTTCGGCACCTATATTGCCCAACCGAAACTCGGGCATGAAGATATGAATATCGGGCTGTCCGCCTACCGCGGGTCATTCACGGCGCGGCTTTTATGGATGCTTGCCCTGCCGTTTCGCACATTGCGGCGGGATCAGTAGAAATCGACCGGAAAATAGCGCAGATAAATGTCGGTGAAGCGGCCACTGACGTCGATGCTCTGAAGAGCGAAATCGATGGCCTCGGCGAGCTGCGGCATGTCATTGGGCACTGCGATTGCCAGTCCCTGCCCCAGATACTCCGGCGCGAGATAGGGGCCGCCGGAAAAGGCGCAGCAATCGTCGGAGGCCTGGCCGGCGAGCCAGAAGCTCAGCTTCACGCCGTCGCCGAAGATGCCGTCGAGCCTGCCGGATTTCAAATCTTCATAGAGCCAGTCACGCCTACTGTAGACGACGCTCTGGGCATTCGGAAAGAGGTCGCGCAACAGCACCTCATGCGCGGACGCACCAATGACGCCGATGCGTTTGCCGGCAGTGGAATCGTGAAGCGGTTCCGATAGTGTCGCCTGCCTGCGCGTTACGAGGCGTGCGGGAAAACGCATATAGGGCGTGAAAACAGATAACGCTCCCGGTTCTCGGCGGTGATCGCCAGGCCCGCGATGATTGCCTCGCCCTGCTTGCTTTCGATGGCTGTGTCGAGTTCGTCCCAGGGTAGCGCCTGCACCTGGCACCGCTCCATCATGTCGAGTTCGTCGCAGATCTGCCGGGCCAGGTCGATATGAACGCCACTCAGCCGGTTGTCGGCGTCCAGATAGCTGAATGGAAAGAAATCGACGGTGGTCAGGAAGCGTAGCCTCGGCAGTGCGGAAAGGTCCGGTTTCGTTTGCCGCTGCTTGGGCTCGGAAAAGCCGGGAGGAGCCGGTTGCTGCGCGATGGCGAGATGCGCAGGCAGCAAGAAGAAAAGAGCGGTCACTATGTGAAAAGAGCGGAAATTCATGGCTAGTTCCATATAGCCGGCAAATAAATATTAATTTTCTTTTGAACAGGGTTTTGCAGGTTATTTAATATCATTGTTATCATCTTTTGCCCGATGGATGTATAGTGACGGATAAGCGCGTAGATTTTGCGTGGCGGCATAGAATGTCGGCGGGGATGAATACATATGTTCGATTTTGGAAAGACGCGGGCCGTTATTCAGCAGATTCAAAAGGCCCGAAGCCCTTTGGCGATCTGTAATACACTGGTCTCGTTCGCCGGGAATTACGGTCTTCATGCCGTCTGCGCAGGCACACTTCCCGCAAAAGGCAGTACACCGGGCGATCAGGTCGGGCATCTGGTTCTCAGTAGTTGGCCGGCGGAGTGGATCGACCGATATGTTTCGTGCAACTACATCTTTCATGACCCCATCGTAAACCATGCCCGCCAGAGCGGAAGTGCCATTCTGTGGCGCGATATTCTGAAAGCGCAAAAGGGCTCCTGTAAAACCTCAAAGTTGCTGAGCGAAGCACGGGAGTTCAGGCTCGTGGACGGAATAGCCATGTCGTTCACAACGCTTGAGGGACTCCAGATCGTCATGTCGTTCGCCGGCGAGCAGGTCGAACTCTCCCCAAGCGACCTTGATGTTGTGTCGTTTGTCTCTTCATACGCGATTGGCCATGCGCTGAGCCTGCGCGGGGATGACAGGTTTGATCAACTTGAAGCTCTTGAAAAGGAGTGTTTGCAACTCTCCGCGCGCGGGGGCTCTGTACCGGAAATCGCCGAGAGACTTGCTTTGTCGGAAAAGGAGGTGAGCGTCCATCTGGAACAGGCGAAGCGGAAACTCGGTCCTGGTCACACACTTTATCGGCAGGGTGGGGAACCGCGCCTTACACCGCGGGAGAAGGAATGCCTGCAATGGGCGGCATTGGGAAAATCAGAATGGGAGGTTTCGCAGATTCTCGGCATATCCGAGCATACGGCAGAGAAACATCTCCTCAATGCAAAGACAAAGCTGGGAGCGTCAAATCGCGTTCACGCTGTTGCTGAAGCCATTCGATGCGGTGTCTTTGAGTGAAGCGGTACCTCAAGAAGAGGGTAGTTTCAGTCTTGATTCGCATGGAAGTTGCGAAAGGTGGGATAGTGTGATGCTATAGTTGAAATATTGCGGGGGATGGGGAATCATGAAATTTAAATTCCAGTTTAGGCGCACGCTGTGGTTTTATGGGTTCTGGAATTTCTCAAAAATTTCTTCCAGAGAGTTTTCTTTTGTCAATAAAGCAGGATTGGGGTTTCGGTTGTTAAATTAACTGGGATGATCGACCATGGATCATCTCGTTGGGAAGTGGGAATCGGGAAGCAATCCCGACAAGCTAAATGAATCCGACGGATTGCCGGTTGCCGTTTGTCCTTCGCCGATGGGAGACTGGCTGCCGATCCTGAGATCCCTGTCGATTGACGAAGAGGAGGCCCGCCGCGTGGATGCGCGGGCAAGGCTCGCAGGGGTCTGTTTCCAGACGGAGCTTCTGTCTTCCGGCCTGGTGTCGGAACGGGCACTGTTTCTTGCTCTTGCAAAGCATATGGGACTCGCCTTTGCTGCCCGCCCGGATCCAGACGCCTTGGTCATGCGTGAGCGGCAGGGGCTGGCAGCGCTTGCACGGCGCGGCGGTGCGCGGGTAAGCCTGATCGTCGATGAGCGTGGCCAGTCGATCGTCCTGATCGCGCCAGACAGGCTGAACATCCCCGCTTTGCGCGCGTTCGTAGCGCGATACCCGCGGGCCTCGACACGCATACGCGTGGTGCAGCCGACAGTTCTGCGTGACGCGATCTCCGTCCGCTCGCAGAAGGCGCTCATGCGCATTGCCACGGAGAAGCTGTTCACAATCGCACCCGAGATGTCGGCGCGCATTGTCGCCAATGCCTGGCAGGGGGCGGTGCTGGGCGCGGTAACCGTGTCGCTTGCCTTTGCCGCGCTATTTGCGCCTTCGGCGACCCTGCTCGCACTGCATGTGCTGTTTTCGCTGGCATTCCTCGCCTGCGTTTTGCTCAGAGTCATGGTCCGGTTGGGCGGGCGGGTCTCGGCGGAGCCGCGGATGACGACGGTCCGGCCTGCAGAGATGCCTGTCTACTCGGTGTTGATCGCACTCTACAAGGAGGCGGAGATT
The DNA here is from genome assembly GCF_000615975.1 of Nitratireductor aquibiodomus NL21 = JCM 21793. Lineage (GTDB taxonomy): Bacteria > Pseudomonadota > Alphaproteobacteria > Rhizobiales > Rhizobiaceae > Nitratireductor > Nitratireductor aquibiodomus. The sequence goes on from NZ_BAMP01000088.1 coordinate 10,658, forward strand.
GTGCCGGATCTCCTCGTCGCGCTTGGCAGGATCGTCTGGCCCCGCGCCAAACTGGAGATCAAACTTGTCTGCGAGCAGGATGACGAGGAAACGCTCGCCGCCCTCAGAGCTCAGGAGTTACGCCCCTACATCGAGGTGATTGAGGTGCCGCCGGGTGTGCCGCGCACAAAGCCGAAGGCACTGTCCTATGCACTTCCAATGACGTCGGGCGCGTTCGTCGCGCTCTACGATGCTGAAGACAGGCCGCACCCGTTTCAACTGGTCGAGGCCTGGCATGCATTTCGCGGAGCGGATGAGCGCCTGGCCTGTGTGCAGGCCCCCTTGACCATCTCCAATCGGCGGGAGAGCTGGATTTCGGCGATGTTTGCGCTGGAATATGCCGCGCTCTTTCGTGCGGTTCTGCCCTGGCTTGCGCGACGCGGCCTCCTGTTGCCTCTGGGCGGCACGTCCAATCATTTTCGCCGGTCTGCGCTCGAGATGGTGGGAGGCTGGGACCCCTATAATGTGACCGAAGATGCTGATCTGGGCGCGCGACTGCATCGCTATGGGTACCGGGCGGACGTGATCTTTAATCCAACACAGGAAGATGCCCCAACCGACATTCGCACCTGGGTGCCGCAGCGCACGCGCTGGTTCAAGGGATGGGTGCAGACCTGGCTGGTTCACATGCGGGATCCGGCCGCGACCGCCCGTGAAATCGGGCTTCTGTCCTTCATCGTCATGCAGGTCCTGTTTGCGGGCATGGTCTTTTCAGCGCTCGCCTACAGTGTCTTCTGGGCGACCGCGCTGGGAATCGGCATCCATTGGTATCTAGGCGGTGAGTTTCGACCGACCGAGAGCATTCTGCTTCTGGTTGATGTTTTGAATGTCGTGCTCGGGCACGTCGCCTTTCTGCTGTTGGGCTGGTCCGCACTCCACAAGACCGAGAAGCCCGGCTTCTGGAAATGCATCCTCTGGATGCCGGCTTACTGGTGCCTCATGTCCATTGCCGCCTGGCGCTGCGTCTGGCAGCTTTACTGGAACCCCCATCACTGGGAGAAGACGCCGCACAGACGCCGCAACCGGGTGCGCGTCTCACTTCAAAAAACCGGGACCTGAGCCGATGACCAGCTGATCCTCCTGGCCGATGGCCCCGAGATCGCGACCGTCATAGGAAATCGACAGGAGCATGCGCCGAATAACGGCGAGCCTTGCCCGCCGCTTGTCGTTGGCGCGCACCACGGTCCACGGTGCATGGGCGCTGTGTGTCCGCTCGAGCATGAGGTCGCGGAAGTGGGTATAGTCGTCCCACTTCTTGATGCCGGCCACGTCCATTGGCGAGAACTTCCAGTATTTAAGCCGGCTGTGCCGGCGGTCGTGAAACCGCCCGAGCTGCGTTTCCTGACCGATGTTCAGCCAGAACTTGAAGAAATGAATCCCGTCATTGACGATCGCGCGTTCGAAATCGGGTGTTTCATCCAGAAACTGCTCGTGCTGGGCGGGTGTACAGAAGCCCATCACGGGTTCCACGCCGCCCCGATTGTACCAGGAGCGGTCGAAGGTGACCAACTCCCCGCTGGTCGGAAAATGCGCGACATAGCGTTGAAAATACCATTGGCCGCGCTCGGTCTCGCTTGGTTTTGGCAGGGCAACATTTCGCGCATTGCGTGGATTGAGATAGGCGCGGATACGCGAGATCGTACCGCCTTTGCCAGCGGCATCGCGGCCCTCGAAGAGCGCCATGACGCGGGCGCCGCTTGCCTGCATCCAGGACTGAAGCTTGACGAGCTCAACCTGCAGCGCCTCCAGCTGCTCCTCGTAATCGTCCTTGTCGAGCTTTTCCTCGTAGGGATAGCCGCCCGCAGTCAGTTCCCTGTCCTTGATCCAGTCGGGCAGATCCGGGTCATCAATATCGAACACCCGCTTCTTGCCTGATAGTGTCAGCTTGAAGGGCTCGATCTTTTCAAGTGCGGGGTTATCCAGAGGCTTATTCATAAAATCGATCCTGAACCGTGGGAGTGTCCATGCTATTTGCAGCTTGATACAAGGTCCAGCGGCGAAGAAGAAGCGGCAACAGGTCTTCATGAAACGAGCTCGATGAAGGGCTCTCTGGCAACCGCGGCGATGAAGGTGGTTGGTGGGAGTTGGTTGGCGGTATGAGTGATGAAGAGCGGCAGACGCCGCGAAGACGGATGCTGCGGCACATTGCAAAGAGCGTTGCGCCCCTGAAGCAGGCGCTTCAGACTTTGGCGAACCGGAAAAATACCACCGAGCCGAGCGAGCGTCCCCGTGTCGTTCGGGGCGATATCGACTCTCTGCCGGCAGTCTATCTGGCGGCGGCCGTGCTTGATCCGCTTTATATTTTCGATGGCGCCGGAAGCATTCTTTATTCCAACGAGGCTGCGGACCTTGCTTTTGGGCCGATGACCAAGAGCGTCTCGCTACGTCTGAAATTCCGCGCTCCCGAAATGCATGAGCTGGTCAGCCGTGTCATTTCAGGCGCGGAGGAATCGACGGCGATCAACTATTCAGAGCGTGTCCCGGTGGAGCGGGCCTACCGTGTGGTGGCGAGCCGCATCGGAAACGATACCGGTCTCTACGTGCTGATGTTCAAGGATCAGAGCGAGGCGCGCCGGATCGATCGGATGCGGGCGGATTTCATCGCCAATGCGAGCCATGAGCTGCGCACGCCGCTTGCTTCCGTCGCGGGCTTCATCGAGACGCTGCGCGGCCCCGCGCGTGACGATGCAAAGGCGCGGGAGAACTTTCTGCAGATCATGCAGAACCAGACGCAGCGCATGGCGCGCCTGATCGATGATCTGCTTTCGCTTTCGCGGCTGGAGATGAAGCCCTATCAGAAGCCGAACGCCCAGCTTGATGTGGTGGCGCTGGTCAGGGGAGTGATTGAATCCATGCGCCATATCGCCAGTGAAAACGGGGTCGAAATCGTTTCGGAACTTGGCGATGCGCCGCTGCTTGTCGCAGGGCACTCCGATGAACTGGTTCAGGTGTTCGAAAATCTGCTCGAAAATGCCTGCAAATACGGCAGTTCGGGCGAACGGATCCTGGTCTCGGCGGAGCAGGCGAGCCCCATGGACGAGGTGCGGGTCAGGGTGCAGGATTTCGGTCCCGGCATTCCCGAAGAACATATTCCTCGCATCACGGAGCGCTTTTACAGGGTCGACGTCGAGACCAGCCGCACGCAGAAGGGCACAGGTCTTGGATTGTCCATTGTCAAGCACATACTGACACGGCACGATGCGCGATTGTCGGTCAAATCGGCATCGGGCAAGGGGGCAACGTTTGTGGTTCACTTCCCGCCTGTCCCGCCATCTGGCACCGGCGCCGAACGCGCCTGAAACCAGGCCCAGCCCCAACACTCAGACTTTCATTTTCCCGCCATCACAATAACTTAGAAAGTGCGGGACATTGCGACGCCGGATCGGCCGAGGAGGAATGAAACCATGCAAAACCAGCACACCATGCGGTCCTTCGACGATGAGTTGAATTATCTGTCGGATCAGATCGCGGCGATGGGGGGATATGCTGAGCGCATGGTCGCGGAGGCCGTTGCAGCACTTGTGCAATCGGATTCCGGGCTTGCCCGCAAGGTGGTGGAAGACGATGCCTTTCTTGACGCCAAGGAACGCGAGATCGGCGAACGGGCCGTCATCATCATCGGCAAGCGCCAGCCGGTGGCCGATGACCTTCGGGAAATCGTCGGCGCGATCCGCATCTCCTCGGACCTGGAGCGCATCGGCGACCTCGGCAAGAACATTGCCAAGCGTGTCGTTGCCGTCACCGAAGGCAAGCAGCCCGTCCGTCTCTTTCGCGGACTGGAAGCGCTGGCCGGTCTGGCGCTCACCCAGCTCAAGGAAGTGCTGGACGTCTATGCATCCCGTTCGGTGGAGCGGATCGGTTTCGTGCGCGACCGGGACGAGGAAATCGACGCGATGTACACGTCGCTGTTTCGTGAACTTCTGACCTATATGATGGAAGATCCGCGCAACATCACGGCCTGTACGCATCTACTGTTCTGCGCCAAAAATATCGAGCGCATCGGCGATCACGCGACCAACATTGCCGAGACGGTGCACCACATCGTAACCGGACGTCAGTTGCCGCTGGAGCGTCCGAAGGAAGACCAGAGCCACAGCGTGGTCGCGGAGCCGGACGCGTAGGCGCTTCTTTAAAACCCGGTGCTGTTGTGCTCCGGCGCGCGCTCCAAGCGCAGGCCGGAGCGTTGCGTCATGCATTGGCGACAGCAATCGCCTCAATCTCGATCATCGCCTGGGGCGTGTAGAGCGCCTTGACCTCGACAATGCTGTCTGCGGGGTAGGGCGCGGAGAAGAACTCCCGGCGCAGGGTGACGACATCGTCGAATTTCTGCATGTCGGTCACGAAGATGGTCACCTTGGCGATGTCGCTTAGCCTCAGCCACCGCTCTTGAGCGCCCGCTCCAGGTTTTTGAAAGCGCGCCGGCCCTGCGTGAGAAAGTCGCCTTCGACGATCTTGCCGTCATCGCCGTAACCGGCCTGTCCCGAGACAAAGACGAGATTGCCCGTCTGAATCCCCTGAGAGAGCAGGTAGGGGGCATAGGGATCGGGTTCGGTGACAATTTGCTTGAGTTGCATAGCTGTTCTCCATTCAGGTTATGCAGCAGATATGAACCTCCCATTGACTTGTGACAAAAGGCGATATCTCATCATATAAATGAGTTCTATTCATCTATAGAGGAGGCATGTCTTGACCTGGATGCCGTTGCCGGCGCTGCGCACTTTTGTGGAAGTGGCACGGCTTGCGAGTTTCAAGAAAGCAGCCGATTCACTCAATGTGACGCCAACGGCGGTCAGCCATCAGATCAGAAAGCTGGAAGAGCAACTGGGTATTGCCCTCTTCGAACGCCATGTCCGGCGCATATCACTGACCCGGGAGGGCGCGCGTCTTTATCCGGTGCTGGATGAGGCCTTCGGGCGCATTGGCGAGGCGCTGGAAACGGTGCGGCGCGATGCCTCGCAGAGCTCTCTTGTTGTCGCGGCCACCATGGCCGTCTCGACCTTCTGGATTGGACCGCAGGTGCGTGCGTTTCGCGCGGCGTTTCCGGAACTGGGCTGTCGTATCCTCGCCTCCGATGATGTGGTCGACCTGTCGGGCGGAGATGCCGATCTTGCCGTTCGATTCCAGCGAGATAGTGATCCGAACCTCGAAAGCTTCGATCTTGCACCCGGTCGGTTTGCGCCTGTAGCGGCTCCGTCGCTTGATCCGCAGTCGCTGCAGGAAACGCCTCTTCTGGCGTTTGAATGGGCTTCACCGCACCCTGAAGTACCCGATTGGGAGCGCTGGTGGCGGTCGGCTGGTCTCGGGCGCCTAAACTCCGGTCGCATCGTGTGGTTTTCGGACGAGGCGCACGCCGTGCAGGCGGCGATGGGCGGCCAGGGCGCCCTCCTTGCAAACCTCAGCCTGCTCGGGCGGGAGCTCGCCACAGGCGTTCTGCAGCGGCTGGATGGCCCGGTCATCTCTTACGGACAATTCCGCCTTGTGCGCCCGCGCGGGAGGAAAAGTTCGGTGCAGGAGGCCGTGTGGCAATGGTGGTGCTCCACTTTCGGGAAGAGCCTGATCGCTTCGGGCAAAGAAAAACCCGGCTGCGACGATGCGTCAGCCGGGTAGTCCAGAGGAGAGTTTTAGCTGTATCAGCGGCTCCTGCGCCGCTCCGATGCCGGCTGGTAGGCAAGGCGGGAGTGATAGGTGCAGTAAGGGCCGTTTTCACCGGCTTCATTGCCGCAGAAGCTAAAATCTTCCGAGAGAGGATCGCCATTCGGCCACTTGCAGGTGGTTTCCGTGAGCTGCACAAGTTCAAGCTTGCGCGAGATGGGAACCACCACGTCCGCGGTCGGGCGAAGATAGGTCCGCGCCACCGGTTCTTCATCGAACTGTGCCTGAAGGGCCGTCGCGCGACACTGACCGTGGTCGGCCGGGTGTTGCGCGGGCGGCGCGTCGTGGTCG
>NZ_BAMP01000087.1 GCF_000615975.1 Nitratireductor aquibiodomus NL21 = JCM 21793
CGAGGCTGCCCAGCATGCCCGCGAGGCAGAGGCGCGCATGGCCGAGCTCACCCGGGCGCAGGCCGAACTTCAGGGGCGTATGGGCTCGATTGCCGAAGTGTTCGGCAGCCGGCAGGCGGAATTGACCAAGGCGCTGTCGGACCGGCTCGACGGCATGAGCTCGCGGCTTGGCCAGTCCATCACCGAGCAGACCAAATCGACGCACGAGAATCTCGCAAAACTGCAGGAGCGGCTGGCGGTCATCGACACGGCGCAGAACAACATCCAGTCACTCGCCGGTCAGGTGGTGCAGCTTCAGCAGATTCTTTCCAACAAGCAGACGCGCGGTGCCTTCGGCCAGTCGCGCATGGAGCGATCATCGCCGACGGCCTGCCGCACACGGCCTATGAATTTCAGGCGACGCTCTCCAATGGCAGCCGGCCCGACTGTGTGGTCAAGATGCCCAATGATGCACCATCTCTGGTGATCGATGCGAAATTTCCGCTCGAAGCGTGGAACGCCATCCGTGCGGCATCCGAAGGTGAAGGTGGTTCGCCCGAAGCCCGAAAGGCCGCAGAATCGGCGTTTCGCCGCGATGTCGAGGTTCACATCAAGGCGATCTCGGAGAAATATCTGCTGACCGGCGAGACACAGGACACGGCCTTCATGTTCGTGCCGTCAGAATCGATCTTTGCCGAGATCCACGAAAATTTCGAAAACCTCGTCCAGCGCGCCCATCGCGCCCGTGTGGTGATCGTTTCGCCATCGCTCCTGATGCTGTCCATTCAGGTCATTCAGGCAGTCCTCAAGGATGCGCGCATGCGCGAGCAGGCACATCTGATCCAGGCCGAAGTGGTGCGTCTGATGGAGGATGTCGGCCGGCTGGATGATCGGGTCCGCAAACTGCAGACCCATTTCATGCAAGCCAACAAGGACATCGACATGATCCTCACCTCGACCGACAAGGTCACCAAACGGGGTGCGAAGATCGAGGCGCTGGAGCTGGGCGCGGGCGAGGCCGAGAAGCCCGGGGCAAGCGACAATCGTCTCGCTCCCAAAAAGCCGAACGACGAGGGTGGACCGGGTTCCGGCCAGCTGCGCCTGCGCGTGGTTGATGAATAGTTCGAATATTTTCGAAATAGTGTTGACGGCGTGGATGCGAGCCTCTAGGCGTCCGCGGCATGGAACTTGAAACGGCATCATCCCAGCTAGAAGCCCTCGGCAACCCGGTGCGGCTACGCCTCTACCGCCTGCTTGTGCGTGCGGGCGATGAAGGCTTGGCCGTGGGCGCGCTTCAGGAGCGTTTGCCCATGCCCGCCTCCACGCTTTCGCATCATTGCAAGAAGCTTGTGGAGACCGGGCTGATCACGCGCGAGAGACAGGGCACCACGCTGATCTGCCGTGCGCATTACCCTGCCATGCATGCGCTGATCGGCTATCTGGTCAATGAATGCTGTGCCGACAGCAACTCCAGCTCTATCCCCGGGGAACATTGACCATGGCGCGTGCCCTGACCGCGGACCCCGGCTACCGGCGCATGATTACAGCGCTCGGCATTGCCAGATCTGTTCCTGGGGCTCGATCTTTTACAGTTTCCCGCTCATCGCTGAAGCGATGCGGATTGAGCTTGGCTGGTCAAAACCGCTTCTCTATGGCGGTGCCACGGCGGGCCTGATACTCGCTGCGCTCGCTGCCTATCCGGTCGGGGCGGCGATCGACCGGGGGCAGGGGCGCTGGGTCATGAGCGGCGCGTCCCTCATGGCCGGGCTTCTCTATCTCCTGTGGTCGCAGGTCGACAGCATCGCCCTGTTCTACGTGGTCGTTCCGCTGCTTGGCGCGCTGCAGGCGGCAACCCTCTATGAACCGGCCTTCGCTGTGCTCGCCCGCCGCGTCGGTGCACTGGAGGCCCGGCGCGCCATCACCGCGCTGACATTGTGGGGCGGCTTCGCCAGCACCGTGTTCGTGCCGCTTGTTCAATGGCTTATCGACACGCTCGACTGGCGTGGCGCGCTGATGGTGCTGGGCGTAATCAACGCCTTCCTGTGCGCCAGCCTCTATTTCGCGGTGATCGACCCCACAAAAGACAGGCCGAAAGAGCCGGCAAGGGACACCGGAACGCCCGAACTCGCCGGCCGCGCTGCAGTTTCCTGGGCGTTTCGTCAGCCGGTCTTCTGGGCGCTGGTGCTCTTTCTCGTGCTTTATGCCGGCGTTTTCTCCAGCCTGAGCTTCCACATCTATCCGCTGCTTCTGGAGCGCGGGCTGAGTGCCGGCGAAGTCGTCAGCATCGTCGCCGTCATCGGCCCGGCGCAGGTTGCCGGTCGCATTGCCATCTGGACTTTTGCGCCTGACGCGCCCGTCCGCCGCATCGGCGCGATCATGGTGGGGGTCTTTCCGCTGGTGCTCCTCGGCTATGCTTTCGCCCCACCGCACATACTGGTTATCGCTGCCATTGCCGCATTCTATGGCGCCGCCAATGGCATGATGACAATCGTGCGCGGGCTGGCCGTGCCGGAAATGCTGAGCCGCGAGGCCTATGGCGCGATCAACGGCGCACTCATCACACCGTCACGCATGGTGGAGGCGCTGGCCCCGCTTGGCGTCGCAGCACTTTGGGCGGCAAGCGGCGGATATGACCTTTATCTGATGCTCGCTTTCGCCGCGACACTGGTCATGGTCGGGGCGTTCTGGATGGCGGCTTTTCTGGCCCGCCCAAAATTTCCGAAAACGGCCTGAAACGGAAGAATTCCGTTCCAGAGCCATGATTTTTTTCGAGATTCCAGCCGGATTTCCGGAAAAGCAGGCCTAGCCTGAGAACCGCTCCGTCAGCGCGTCAAGAGCCGCCTGGTCAGACGCGGATCGCTCCCGAAGTGCTGTCACGAGACAGGCCTCGGAGCGCAGGATCACACCGTCATCGAGCACCTTCAGATGGTTGGCCGTGAGCGTCGATCCGGTCGAGGTGATATCGACGATCACGTCGGCCGAACCTGCTGCCGGCGCGCCTTCGGTCGCACCGAGGCTTTCCACGATCCGGTAGACCTGAATGCCGTGCTTCTGGGAAAAGAACTGCTGGGTCAGCCGCCAGTATTTCGTGGCGATCCTGAGCCGGCGTCCGTGCCGGTGGCGGAAATCGGCTGCGACATCGTCGAGATCGGCCATGGTCGACACGTCGAACCAGACCTCCGGCACCGCAACCACCACGTCTGCGCGACCAAAGCCCAGCCTTGCGGCGATCTCCACCTTGCGCTGCCAGTCGGGGATGGTCTCGCGCACGAGGTCCTCGCCGGTCACGCCGAGATCGACCGTGCCGCGCTCCAGTTCGCGGGCGATTTCGGATGCGGAAAGGAAGGCGATCTCGACACCGTCCACGCCTTCGAGCGTGGCGCGGTAGCGCCGGTCGTTTTCCGGCAGGTGGACGGTCAGACCGGCCTTTTCGAGCTGTGCCAGCGCGTTTTCCTTCAGGCGGCCCTTGGAGGGCAGGGCAAGGGTGATGCTCATGCCGCCGTCTCCTTCAGACCTGCCACGCGGTCGAGCCAGATGGAAAAGCCGACGCCGGGAATGGGTGTTTCTGCGCCCAGAAGGGTCAGAAGCCGGTCATAGCGCCCGCCGCCGGCCAACACCGTGCCTGTGGGAGAGGCGATCTCGAACACGAAGCCGGTGTAATAATCGAGCGGACGGCCAAAGCCGGCATCATAGGTCAGCGCCTCGAGCGGCAGGCCCTCGGCAGAAATCCGCTCAGCGCGCGCGGCGAAGGTTTCGAGCGCATCGTCGAGGATCAGCCCATTGTCTGCGGCGAAGGCCGAGAGCCGCTCGCCGGCCTCGGCAAAGGGCACGCGCATGGAAACGAAAGCCTTCAGCGCGCTCATGGCTTCGTCCGTCAGCCGCACGCTGCGCAGTTCCGCCTTCTCAATCAGCCGCCGGGCGATCTCCTGCGGGGCACGACCGGCAGAAGGAGAAATCCCGGTTTCGTCCATCACCGTGCCGACATGCCCGGCAAGGGCAGCCTCGTCGCCCCGCGCCACAAGCCCGGCAACCGCGCGTGGCAGATTGGCTGCCCCCTGCGGGTTGGCCAGATCGTCGAGGGCAACCTGCAGAAGCTTTTGCGAGCCGAAGGCGCGGGTCAGGCGCATCTGCCAGCCGCGCGGCAGGCCAAGGACCGAAAGCACCGCCTCGAACACGGCCTGATCCCCAAGCGTGACGGACAGCGCATGGCCCGGCAGAACGCGCGTCAAAAGCACATGCGCGTCGCCCAGCGAGCGGGCGTCCGCGCCGGCGCGGTCGCTCGCACCAAGGTCCTCGATGCCGGCCTGAAAGAACTCTGCCCCGCCTTCGCGCTGCTGGCGGAACACTTCACCCAGATAGGCGTAGCGCTGCGGCGTGGCGGCGCGTTTTTCGATATGGTCGCGGCAGACGGGAATGGTGAATTCCGGCCTGAGGCAAAGATTGGCGCCGGTCTCGCTCTCCGTCAGGAAGATGCGGCGGCGCAGGTCTTCGCCGGCCATATCCAGAAACGGATCGGCCGGCTGGATGATGGCAATGTCGGTCAGCGCCGCCTCGCGTTCGGCAAAGAGCGCGAAGATGTCGTCGGCGAAGTCAGGTGCGCGCAGGGTCATTGGGGCGTGTCCCCGAAGAAGGCGACGTCCGTCATCCCGGCCGACCGGAGGGAGAGCCGGGACCCATTGAGAGGTGCGGCCGGCCACCGCAGAAGAAGCCCGCCGCGCTGACGGGTGCCAAGATCGGAACCGGGCCGCGCACTGTCGCGGTCTTCCAATGGGTCCCGGCTCTCCCTCCGGTCGGCCGGGATGACGGCGTTGGCATAGGCAGCTTTCATCACGCAGCCCCGCCGGCCTGCGCGGCAAGCATTGTGCGCACGGTTTCCAGCAGCGCTTCTTCCTTGACCGTCATCTGCGCCACGCGCGCTTCGCGCCATTCCTCATTGCTTTCGATCTCGGCGGAAAGCTTCTTGCCCTCGATCAGATCCTTGATCTGCACCTCGCCATTGGCGCGCTCATCCGCGCCCTGAATAATGGCCAGCGGCGAACCGCGGCGGTCGGCATATTTCAACTGATTGCCGAACTTCTTCCAGTTGCCCTGATACATCTCGGCGCGAATGCCGGCGTTGCGCAGGGTCTGCGTGAACTGCTGGTATTTCGCCATCGCCTCCGTGTCGCCATCCATGACGGTGACGAGGACCGGCGGCAGGACGGGATCCTGACCAAGCTTGCCGAGATTCTTGAGCGCGGTCGCCAGTCGCGACACGCCGATGGAGAAGCCGGTCGCTGGCACCGGCTGGCCACGGAAGCGCGAGACGAGCCCGTCATAACGCCCGCCACCGCCAACGGAACCGAAGCGCACGATCTCGCCCTTCTCATTGGGGATTTCAGCGGTCAGCTCGGCCTCGAAAACGGGGCCTGTGTAGTATTCGAGGCCACGCACGACGGAGGGGTCGAGCTTAATACGATCGGTTCCATACCCAGCACTTGTAACGAGGTTGTATATCAACCCTAGTTCTTCTACGCCCTCTCCAAAAGTCTTATTATCAATGACAAAGTTATGATTGAATGGATAATGCTCGGATGTGCTTCGCAGGCGGTAGACAGTTTGGCGAGGCTCAAGAACGCCCGATCCAACGCTCGTATCTGTGTCTACTTCAGCATGGAGCAATCCAAGGATTTGCATCTGTTGACCCAGCGTCAACCCCGCACCCTTAGTAAAATCGCCTTCGCCTTCCTTGCCGCCGTCCCAGCGGCCGGGGCCGAGAAGCAATTTCACGCCTTCCGGTCCGAACTTGTCCAGCTTGTCGATGGCCCGCAGCACGATCAGCTTCTGCGCGTCGTCGGAAACGCCGATGGCCTCCATCACGCCGTCGAGCACCTTGCGGTTGTTGACGCGGATCACATAGTCGCCGCGCGCAATGCCGAGCGCCTCCATGACATCGGCCATCATCATGCACATCTCGGCATCGGCGGCGACGCTTGGGGCACCCACCGTGTCGGCGTCGAACTGCATGAACTGGCGGAAACGGCCCGGTCCCGGCTTCTCGTTGCGGAACACATAGCCCGCCCGATAGGTGCGGTAGGGAAGCTGGATGTCGTTGAAATTCTCTGCCACGTGCCGCGCCAGTGGGGCGGTCAGGTCGTAGCGTAGCGAGAGCCACTGCTCGTCATCGTCCTGAACGGAGAACACGCCTTCGTTGGGCCGGTCCTGATCGGGCAGGAATTTGCCGAGCGCGTCGGTGTATTCGAAGATCGGGGTCTCTACCGGATCGAAACCGTAACGCTCATAGACTTCGCGGATCTTCGCGCACATCTCGTCCACGGCGCGAATGTCGCTCGCATGGCGGTCGACAAAGCCGCGTGGGAGCCTCGCCCGGGTCTTGTCAGCCTTTTTCGCCATGTCGAAATCCGTCCGTGAAAAGAAGAAAACCGCGCCCTGAAAGGGGGCGCGGCTGTCCTAGCCGATCAGAACCGAAGCGGCAAGGCCGCCCGGCGTCAGCCGACGATGCGCAGGTTGGAAAGCTCGTCGCCAATGGCCTTGAAGGCATCGTCCAGATCGCCGCCCGTGGCGTTCCAGAAGAGTTTCACCGGCTTGCCATTGCCGTCCTTGCGCGTGCGCGAGTCCGAGGCGCAGGCCTTCAGCGCATCGATCTGCTTCTTCTCGGTAGAGTCGCGACTGTCGAGGTCGAGCGCAACCGTCATCACGATGATGCTGTCGCTCTTGGCGTTCTCGCAGATGGCGCTCATATGGCTGGTCATCGCCGCCGAGTAGTTGCTGTTTGAATAGTTGTATTCGCTGACACCGGTGGCGCCCTTGAAAAGACGGCTTTCGCCTGCCCGGTTCCGCACATAGCCATAGTTGGAATAGATCGACTTCGAACCGGCGAGGTCGTTTCCGCCGTAGCGGTAATTGGAGCCGGAATAGCTCTGCGCGGTGATGCTTGTGGGCGTGTAATAGGTGTTGGCGCCGTCTGTCAGGACGATCACCACCTTGTCATTGCCTTTTTCGGTGTCCGGGCGGCCCTCGCTGAACGGCGCGCGGCCCGAAACCACCCGCCAGCCCCAGGCGAGACCTTCGGTGACATTGGTTGCGCCGCCCGCATCCATGCCGTCGATGGCGGTGTTGATCTTGTTCAGTCCCTCCACCTTGCCGACGTCAGTCAGCGGCGTGATCGGCCTGGTGGTGCAGCTCGCATTCGGTCCTTCGTCGGCGTCGGTTGCGGCCGTCTCCGAAGGTTTGAAGTATTTGGGCATGTAGGCGAGATCCCTTGCGGGGCTTCTTCCCACATTGTCATCGTCATCCCACCAGTTGTTGTTGGCTGGGCGCCTCCATCCGTCTGGTTCGTTTCGTCGGGCGCGAACATGGGAACGAAATAAGTCTCGGGCCTGCTGTTGACCGGCGCATCGTCGTTCAGATTGTACGGGTAGGGGCGCATCTCAACACAGCCGCTCCAGTTTGTGTAAGAAGCGGTGACGTCGACGTCTTTGTAAATCCAGCCTTCCCTGTAGCAGCGTCCAGCCCAGGAATACGTGCAGCCCCACTCGCGCTCGCGCTGGGTGCCCACGATCCGCTTCATCTCGTTGTAGAGCGTGAACCGCGTGACCTTCTGGTCTTCCTCTTCACCCCAGGCGCTGCCGCGTTTGTAGTAAACGCCACCGGAAAATTCCACGCGCTTGTCCGGATTGTCGTCCTTCATGGTCGACCAGTCGAAATTCTCGTGGTGAATGGGCGAACGCCCGTCCGTGTCCATCCAGCTTGCACCGGCATTGTCCGCGCCCACATTCACGGATGCCGCAAACGGGACCACGCCGAACTGTACCGGCTTCTCGATCTGCTTCATCTGCGCGCCTTCGGCGGCGATGGTTTTCACCAGTTCCTTGGCAGCCTTCTTCAGGATTGCCAGACGCTTCTCGAAAGAGCCCGTCGATGTGTAATCCATGGACCCCGAGTTATCGAGCACGAGGGCCACTTCCAGCGTGTTCTTGAGCCGGACCTCGCTCTGTGCGCGGAAATCGATCTTCTGTTCCGCATCGGCAGCCTCCCCGCGCAGCTTCTGAAACACCGGATAGAAGATCGGGGCGTATTTCAGCTCCGCTTCCAGCTTCAGCGTGCCGCCACCGGTGTTCTGATTGGGCAGGGTGACCACGAGTTTCGTGTTCTCAGGCTTTACGGCGCCGAGGTTCGCCTGGAAGAAATCCAGGGCGTAGGCCTTGGCTTCCCCGTCGGTGGCACCCTGGGTGAGATAGCGGGCAGTTGCGATTCCGGCCGCATCCAGAGCGTTGAGCGTCATCTGCCGCTGGCGCGAAATCTGGCTGTAGTCCACCACGAGGGCGGCAACACCCATGATCGGCGCCATGGCCAGAACCGTCATCATGGCGAAGTTGCCGCGACGGTCATGCACGAATTTTCTGAGCATTTGTGCCACCCCAATTTCAGTGCTGGCCCAAAATCGCCCTTGAGTGCTTAACCGGTCGTAACTGGTGCGATCGCGGGTGTTTTCTTGGTTCCCGCCGGGTTAACCCCCTGTTGCAAATGCGTGGCAATTTGCCCGTGCCGATAAAACCGGGTGACAGCGAAGGCCGCATCCGATAATTCCCGGCCTGAGCCATTCCCGCCCATCCTGAAATGTCTGAGACGACCCGTTTTCCCATGCCCCAGGCCTCGCAGATCATCGATACACTCGACCGCCTTACCGGTTCCTATGACGCCGTCCTGTGCGATGTATGGGGCGTGGTTCACAACGGCGTCAGCGTTTTTCCTGAGGCGTGCGCAGCGCTTTCGCGGGCGCGTGCCGCCGGCAAGGCGGTTGTGCTGATCACCAATTCGCCTCGTCCGCACCGGGGCGTTGAGGAGCAGCTTGGCGTGCTTGGCGTTCCCGATGACGCATGGGACCGTGTCGTGACATCCGGCGATGTCACCCGCGACCTGATCCGCACCGCGCCGCGCCGTCTTTTTCACATCGGACCGGACCGGGACCAGGCAATCTTCGACGGCATCGACGTGGATCTTGTCGAGGATTTCGAGGCGTCGGGCGTGGTGTGCACGGGGCTGTTCGACGACGAGAACGAGACGCCCGAGGATTATGCGGAAATGCTGGAGCGCCTCAGGATGCGCGACCTTCCGTTTATCTGCGCCAATCCCGACATCATCGTCGAACGCGGCGACCGGCATATCTGGTGCGCCGGCGCGCTGGCGCGCGACTACGGTCTTCTGGGCGGCCGCACGCTGATTGCCGGCAAGCCGCATCGTCCGATCTATGAGGCGGCGTTCAAGGCGGCTGGCGAGATCATGGGGCGCGAGCTTGCGCGCGACAGGGCGCTGGCCATCGGCGACGGTGTTCTGACGGATGTGAAGGGCGCGGATCAGTATGGCATTGACGTGCTCTTCGTCACCGATGGCATCCATGCGCGCGAATATGGCAACGGCAAGGGGCCCGAGCCCGAGCGGCTCGCCGCGTTTCTGGAAACGCACGGCCACAATCCCGTGGCGGCCATTCCGCGTCTCAGATAGGGTGCGCGCGTGGCCGGTCCGATCAAGCGCATTGCATATCTGAAGGATTTGCCCGCCGCCCGGCGCGGCGGTGTGGTCGCCATCGGCAATTTTGATGGTGTGCATCGCGGGCATCAGTCAGTGCTCGAACCCGCGCTGGAGATCGCCCGGCGCGAAAGCGTGCCGGCGCTCGTTCTCACCTTCGAGCCGCATCCGCGCCAGGTCTTCCGGCCCGATGTCCCGCTTTTTCGCCTCACGCCCGCGCCCATGAAGGCCGAACTTCTCGGCGCGCTCGGCTTTGATGTGGTGGTCGAACAGAATTTCGACCGCGCATTCTCCGGCCTGTCACCGCAGGAATTTGTCAGCTCCGTGCTGGTTGCGGGCCTTGGCATCACCCATGTGGTGACGGGTTTCGACTTTCATTTCGGAAAAAACCGGGGCGGCACGCCCGAACTCCTCGCAGCCGCAGGAAAGGAAAACGGTTTCGGCGTCACTGTGGTCGATGCCTATGCCGACGAAGGCGGGGCGGTCATCTCCTCAAGCCGCATTCGCGGTCTTCTGGCGGAAGGCGAGGTGGCGGAAGCGGCCGGCCTTCTGGGCTATCGCCATACGGTGGAGGCCGAGGTGAGCGGTGGCCAGAAGCTTGGCCGCACGCTGGGCTTCCCAACCGCGAACATGGCGCTCCCGCCTGAGACCGATCTGCGCCACGGCATCTATGCGGTGCGCTTTCGCCGGGCCGATGGCACGCTGCACAATGGCGTTGCCAGTTTCGGCCGCCGCCCGACCGTGACGGAAGAGGGCGCGCCGCTTCTGGAAACCTTCCTGTTCGACTTCGACGGCGATCTCTACGGTGAAACCTGCTCGCTCTCGCTGTTTTCTTTCCTGCGCGGCGAGGAGAAGTTCGACGGGCTCGATCCGCTGGTGGCGCAGATGAAGCGCGACGAGGCGGAAGCCCGTGCGCTGCTTGCCGGGGTGAAGCCCATATCCGCCCTCGATACGGCGCTCGCGTTCGACGGGCTGGTCGTGTGAGGCCATTCGCCTCTTTATTCTTGGCGCAGCGTCGGCTAAAAGCCGTTCCCATGATGACACGCGCCGGTTTCATACCGATTGCCATACGAATTATTGGCCCGGCCTTCCGTGCGGCCTGAGTGCTGCGGAAGGTCCGGGTTTGCCGCGCGTCAAACGCGCATTTTCCGATTTTCCATAATAGCTATGGCGAAGCCTTCGACGCTTTGCCCACCTCACGGCGATAAAATGACCGATACGTCCGAAAAGATCGACTATTCCAAGACCCTCAACCTGCCGCAGACCGAGTTTCCCATGCGCGCCGGTCTCCCGAAGAAGGAGCCCGAGATCGTCGCCCGCTGGCAGGAGATGGACCTCTACCGCCTCCTGCGCGAGGACGCGGCGGGGCGCGAAAAATTCGTGCTGCATGACGGCCCGCCCTATGCCAATGGCAACATCCATATCGGTCATGCGCTGAACAAGGTTCTGAAGGACATCATCACGCGCTCCTTCCAGATGCGCGGCTATGATTCCAACTATGTGCCGGCTGGGACTGCCATGGCCTTCCGATCGAATGGAAGATCGAGGAACAGTACCGCGCCAAAGGCAAGAACAAGGATGAGGTTCCGGTCAACGAGTTCCGTCAGGAATGCCGCGAGTTCGCCAGCCACTGGATCAAGGTGCAGTCGGAAGAGTTTCTGCGTCTGGGCATCGAGGGCGACTTCAAGAACCCTTATACGACGATGAACTTCCACGCCGAGGCACGGATCGCCGGCGAGCTGTTGAAGTTCGCCATGTCCGGCCAGCTCTATCGCGGCTCCAAGCCGGTGATGTGGAGCGTGGTGGAGCGGACCGCACTCGCCGAGGCGGAAGTGGAATACCAGGATGTCGAAAGCGACATGATCTGGGTGAAGTTTCCGGTCGTTGGTGCCGAGGGCATTGGAGGAGCGGAAGGCGAAGCCGCTATCTCTGATATGCTCAAGGCCAACGTGGTGATCTGGACCACCACGCCATGGACGATCCCCGGCAACCGCGCCATCGCTTATTCCCCGCGTATCTCTTATGGTCTCTTCGAGGTTACCGCAGCGGAAAACGATTTTGGCCCGCAGGCCGGTGAAAATCTGATCTTCGCCGATGCGCTGGCAGAAGAGTCTTTCGCCAAGGCGAAGCTTGAGTACAAGCGTTTGCGCGATGTGTCCGCAGAGATGCTTTCCAACCTCGAATGCGCCCACCCCCTCAAGAGCCTTGGCGGCGGGTATGATTTCACCGTGCCGCTGCTTGCCGGCGATCACGTGACCGACGATGCCGGTACGGGCTTCGTCCACACCGCTCCCGGCCATGGCCGCGAGGATTTTGATGCCTGGATGGATGCGGCCCGCGATCTTGCGGTACGCGGCATCGATCCGGCCATCCCCTTCACCGTGGACGACGCTGGCTACTTCACCAAAGACGCGCCGGGCTTCGGTCCGGACCGCGAAGGTGGTGCGGCGCGCGTCATCGACGACAAGGGCAAGAAGGGCGACGCGAACAAGGCCGTGATCGAGGCGCTGATCGCGCGCAACATGCTTTTCGCACGTGGGCGGCTCAAACACTCCTATCCGCATTCATGGCGGTCCAAGAAGCCAGTCATCTTCCGCAACACGCCGCAATGGTTCGTCTATATGGACAAGGACCTTGGCGACGCTTCAACGCTGCGCTCCCGCGCATTGAAGGCCATCGACGAGACCCGTTTCGTGCCATCTGCGGGGCAGTCGCGCTTGCGCGCCATGATCGCCGACCGGCCCGACTGGGTGCTCTCGCGCCAGCGGGCCTGGGGCGTGCCGATCTGTGTGTTTGCCGATGAAGATGGCAATGTGCTGCAGGACGAAGCCGTCAACCAGCGCATTCTCGACGCCTTCGAGGCCGAGGGCGCGGACGCGTGGTTTGCCGAAGGAGCGCGCGAGCGCTTCCTCGGCGAGCGCGCCGGCGAGCCTTGGCAGCAGGTCATGGACATTCTCGATGTGTGGTTCGATTCCGGCTCCACCCACACCTTCACGCTGGAAGACCGGCCGGACATGAAATGGCCCGCCGATGTGTATCTGGAAGGCTCCGACCAGCATCGCGGCTGGTTCCACTCTTCCCTGCTGGAAAGCTGCGCGACGCGGGGCAGGGCGCCTTACGACACCGTCATCACCCATGGTTTCACCATGGCGGAAGACGGCCGCAAGATGTCGAAATCGCTCGGCAACCAGACTTTTCCGCAGGACATCATGAACCAGTCGGGCGCCGACATACTGCGCCTGTGGGTCGCCACCACCGACTACTGGGAAGACCAGCGTCTCGGCAAGGCGATCATCCAGACCAATGTCGATGCCTATCGCAAGCTCAGAAACACCATCCGCTGGATGCTCGGCACGCTGGCGCATGACACGGGTGAAACCGTGCCGCTGGCCGAGATGCCGGAACTGGAGCGCCTGATGCTCCATCGTCTGGCCGAGCTCGATGAGCTGGTGCGCAAGGGCTATGACAATTTCGACTTCAAGCGCATCATCCGCTCGCTGCTCGATTTCATGGTGGTCGAGCTTTCGGCGTTCTACTTCGACGTCCGCAAGGACGCGCTCTACTGCGATGCGCCTTCGAGCACGCGCCGCAAGGCTTCGCTCCAGGTGGTGCGCACCCTGTTCGACTGCGTCGTGACATGGCTTGCGCCCATGCTGCCCTTCACCATGGAGGAAGCATGGCTTGAGCGTCACCCGGATGCGCGCTCGGTGCATCTGGAGCAGTTCCCCGCCGTGCCGCAGGAATGGCGCGATGCAGCACTTGCCGAGAAGTGGCGGAAAATCCGTCAGGTCCGCCGTGTCGTCACCGGCGCGCTGGAGATCGAGCGCAAGGAAAAGACCATCGGTTCCTCGCTGGAGGCAGCCCCGGTCGTCTATGTGAACGATGAGGCTTGCAGCAGGCGATCGCCGACCGCGACATGGCCGAAATCTGCATCACCTCTGGCATCGATATCCGCCATGAGGCACCGCCGGCGGATGCCTTCAGGCTGGACGAGGTGCCGGGTGTCGGCGTCGTGTTTGCGCGGGCTACGGGCGAGAAATGCGCGCGTTCCTGGCGCTACACGGACGATGTGGGGTCCGATCCGGAATTTCCGGATGTGTCGGCGCGCGACGCGGCTGCGCTGCATGAACTCCAGGCGCTCGGCCGCCTTTGAACGGTTGGCGGGGGAAGCTTCGGCACGGCCGATTGCTTCCCGCCGCCTCCTTCGCTACAAATGCCGCCGGGTTAAGGATGCCACGTTGTCGCCGGATTCGTGCGCGACATGCGTGATTTGAGTTTCCCGACGGTCTGGTACAACGGGACGACAAGCAGAATGCATTGCCTTGCCGGCAGCGTTCTGGGAGAGAGGTGGCAGTGAAGAGAACGGAAACCACAACGTCGCGGCGTTCCGCGCGCATGGTTGCGGCTTCGGGCACTTTGTGCCTCTCGGCCGTTCTTTTGTCCGGTTGCATCGGTGCACCGACTTACGGAACCGACAAGCCTGCCGATCAGCAATTGCTCGAAGATGTCACCGGCGTTCTGTCGCTTGGCCCGAAGGACAAGCAACGCGTCGAATACAAGCCGCGCGCGGGCATTGTCATGCCTTCTTCGACGGAGGTTCTGCCGCCGCCGCAGGAAGACGTTGCCTCCGCCGGCAACCCCGCCTGGCCCGAATCGCCGGAAGAGCGCCTCGCACGCATTCGCGCGGAAGCGACCGAGAATCAGGACAATCCGTTCTACAAGTCTCCCATCGAGCGCGACATTGGTGTCAATGCGCGTAATGAGGATGGCTTTGTGAACCCGGAAATGGCCAAGAAGCAGCGCGAAGAATACTTCAAGCGCCGCGCTGCCACCGCGCAGGGAAACCCGACCACCCGCCGCTATCTGAGCGATCCACCGGTCAACTATCGTCAGCCCGCCGACAGCGCGCCCACAGGCGAGCTCGGCGAGGATGAGGCCAAGAAGGCCCGCGCCGCAAAACGTGCCGCGCAGAAGGATGGCGGCGGTTTCGACCTGCGTCGTCTGTGGCCCTGGGGCTCCTGATGGAAGTTCCGAGAAGCGGGCCGTGCGCCCGCTTTTCTTTTTAGCGCTGCTGCCTGAAAAAGCGCCTCAGCAATGCAGCGGCTTCCGCCTCGCCAATGCCGGGATAGACATCCGGTGCGTGATGGCATGTCGGCTGTGAGTAGAAGCGCGCGCCATTGGTCACCGCTCCGCCTTTCTCGTCGCCGGCTCCGAAATAGAGACGGCGGATGCGGGCAAAGGAGATCGCGGCAGCGCACATCGCGCACGGTTCAAGCGTGACGTAGAGATCGGCGTCGACCAGCCGTTCCGAACCCAGAAGATCGCAGGCCGCGCGGATAGCGACGATTTCCGCGTGGGCGGTCGGGTCGTTGCATTCGCGGGTGCGGTTTCCCGCGCGCGCGATCACCCTGCCTTCATGCACGATCACCGCACCGACCGGCACCTCGCCACGTTCTGCGGCAAGGCGTGCTTCTTCGAGTGCTGCATCCATGAAGCTGGTGTAGTTCGCTTTCGTCGGTCTCATCAATCTTTTTGCTCGCAACTGGCGGTGCGAATTGATACCTAGAGCGCCAAGCGCCCGGAAGGTGCTCAATCTTGCTATTTTCAGCATTTATGCGCACGTCAGGTGATTCCACCTGACTGCAAAATGCTATAGCCGCCTCTATAGCATCGGGTGCGAATTCGGAATCGATTTTCCTGCAGTCCGATCTCTGATTAAAACACTGGAGTGGTTCCGGCGCATGGGGCGCAAGACGGAATCCCAGGGCAAAAGGCCATCATGACCAAAGACCGACCCAACGACACCAAGCGGGAAAAGAAACCGGGCAAGCCGGGCAACGCCAGGGACGCGACCCCGAAGGAGGCCGACAAGGCGGGTGGCGAGCGCATTGCAAAGCGTCTGGCGCGCGCGGGCGTTGCCTCACGCCGCGATGCCGAAGCGATGATCGAGGCCGGCCGCGTTACGGTCAACGGCAGGGTTCTTGATTCTCCGGCCTTCAATGTGAGCGCTTCCGACCGCATTCTGGTGGACGGAGAACCGCTGCCGGCGGTTGAGCGCACGCGGCTCTTTCTCTTCCACAAGCCCGGTGGCGTGGTCACCACCAACCGCGATCCGGAAGGCCGCAAGACCATCTTCGATGCACTGCCGGAAGGTCTGCCGCGTCTGATCACGGTCGGTCGTCTCGACATCAACACGGAAGGTCTGATCGTCCTGACCAATGATGGCGGGCTGGCGCGCGCGCTGGAACTGCCGGAAACTGGCTGGCTGCGCCGCTATCGCGTGCGCGTGCATGGCAAGGTCGATGCCACGGCGCTCGAAGGCCTAAAGGACGGCATCGCCGTGGATGGCGTGTTCTATGGCGCGATCGAGGCCACGCTCGACCGCGAGCAGGGCAGCAATGCGTGGCTGACGCTCGGCCTGCGCGAAGGCAAGAACCGCGAGGTCAAGAACGTGCTCGGCGCGCTGGGGCTCGAGGTCACGCGCCTGATCCGCATTTCCTACGGCCCCTTCCAGCTCGGCACGCTGGGCGAGGGTGAGGTGCAGGAGGTCAAGGGCCGCACCCTGCGCGATCAGCTTGGCGAACGCCTGATCGAGAAGGCGGGTGCGAATTTTGACGCACCCATCGTCAATCCGTTCTCCAACAAGCCGGTTCGCGCCGAACGCAAGCCACGCGACGGCGACGCGGAGGAGAAGCAGGGTGGCCGCGAGCGTGAGGGTGGCAAGACCTTTGTGAAAAACCGCAAGCGCGACCGCGAGGAAAAACGCGAGGCCGCGCGCGACCGGCTCCAGACTTCACGTCCCGGTCGTCGTGAAGAGGAGCGCGGACCGCGCCAGAACCGCGGCAGCCATGTGTGGATGGCGCCCGGTGCGCGCCCGCAGGGAAAGCGCAAACAGGTCGCTGCCGAAGCGGAGGCCGACGAGCGAGCGCAGAAGCCACGCAAGCCGCGCCGGGAAGGGCCCGCTCCGGCACGTGGCGACAAGCCGTTCCGTTCACGCGGGGACAAGCCATTCGACAAGGATCGTCCGGAGCGGGGCGACCGCGCGCGCGGTGGCGACAGGCCCCGTTTCTCGAAAAGCGAAAACCCTGCCGGCGAGACGCGGGAGGGCAGGCCCTTCCGTTCACGCGACGACCGCCCGGCTTCTGGTGACAGGCCTCGTTTCTCGAAGGGTGGCAAGCCAGGCGGAAAACCTGGCGGAAAGCCCGGAGAGGAGAGGCGTTTCGGCAAGCCCTCCGGAAAGCCGGCAGGCAGGTTCTCGGGCAAGCCGGGTGGCGGATCGCGCCCCGGCAAGGGACGTCCCGGCGGCCGCAAGCCCGGCAAACCCGGCGGGGAAGGCTGATCCATGCGGATTGTGGGCGGGGAGTTTCGCGGCCGCACGCTGGCGGCGCCGAAG
>NZ_BAMP01000086.1 GCF_000615975.1 Nitratireductor aquibiodomus NL21 = JCM 21793
CCAGTCTGCAACCATCGCTCCAGAAACAGCCCGCCCGGCCCGTGGAAATCGGCTTCAACTGTCATCTTCATCACAGCTACATCGTCCCCTTCCCCCATATCGGGACAATCCACGGAAACAGATTGGCGAGCCGCCTCTCCAATTTGGGAGAGGCGCTCAAGGTCTGGCTGCATGATTGTTGGGAGGAAAAGAGATTCATTTGTCCGCAACAAGGATAATCCGTGCCCGCGATCCGGCTTACCGCCATCCTCATCACACCTGTCGCCCTGGTACATCGCTGGTACCGGCCGCACTTCGGCGCGACCGGCATCAACGCACGGTCCGCACCGTCACATTCCCGCGATAGCTGATCTGGAGCGCCAGCCTTGAACACGCCCGTTGCGACATACGCCCCCGAGAAGGGATTCGACAGTTACTACGCAGGCGAAATCGAACCTGCGCTTGTCGCTCTCGAAGCCCTCCGGAAAAAGCGGGGGTGGCTCGTGGCCGGACTGGCGGGCCTCGGTGCAGTCGGATTCGGTGCGCTCGCAATCCTTGCGCAGATGGGCCAGACCGACAGTGCGATTGCGCTGGCCGCCTTTGCCGTGGGATTCGGTGGTATGTTGGGGGCAGGCCTTGCCTATCTGGGGCTCACCGACCGCTACAAGCAGGTTCTGACCGGCGGCGTCTGCGCATATCTCGGCTTTGAACACACCCTCAGAAAATTCGAATTCCCACTCACCCGCTTCAAACCGCTCCTGCCATTTTACACAAGCGTCAAGCTCGAGGATCGAATCGACGGGCATGTTGATGGCGTGGATTTCGAGCTGTGCGAGGGCAAGTTCTCGAAAAAGAAGGCCAAGTGGCGGGCCCTGATGCTGGTTTACAGCTTCAGCAAGCCCTTCAACGGCGAAACCACGATTGTTTCGGACACCGACTGGATCGGAAATGCGCTCGAACAGCACCGTCAGAATGGTGAGCGGGTCCGGCTGGAAGACCCCCGGTTTGAAGATCGCTTCAACGTCTTCTCCACCGATCAAATCGAAGCCCGGTACCTGCTTACGCCACGCTTCATGGAGCGGATCATGGAACTCACCGAGCGTCTCAACAACAGGCGAGGCGTGGCGCTGGCGTTCGTGGACAATCGCTTGCTGATAACCGTACGCATCGGTTCGGCTGCGCGGCGTTTCGAGATCGGGAATGTATTTCGTGAAGTTCGTGATGGAAAGGAGCGTGCCCGCAATCTTCTCGCCGAGCTCGAACTTGTGACCGACGTCATCGACAGTCTCAAGCTGAGCGCTACCGGCCATGCGTAAGAACGTCACCGGCCCGCATGCGACCCCGGCGGCATGGTGGAACGCGAAGACGATTGCGCGCTGCAAGGAGCCTCTTTTCTCTCATTCGGGAGGGACCTCTGTCGGGTATCCACGCAGCAATGGTCCTGACCCGAGTGGAGCAAGAGGCGTACATTGCTGACACTCAGCCGCTTCAAGCAACTTAAACAACCCAACCTGAAGACCAGACGCGGTTGGGTACAGGAAGCTGCGGGACTGCAACGTGCGTTGCAGGGATCAGAGATCAAGGACAGGAGAAGCCGATGCCCGACCCCAAACACCTGATAGTTGCGTCAGTCTTCGGCGGTCTGCTGCTCGCCGCAGGCATTGCAGCCTTTGCGATCAGTCAGCAGAAGACGGCCAATAGCGTACCTGCAGGCGATCTGCGTCTGACCGTCCATGCGGAAGCAACCGGCAGCCGCGTTTGCAGGCCCGAAACACGCGTCACCGTGAATAAGCGCGAGCAGGGATTTTACGCACTCTATGGAGAAGCGCGCTACACCGATACGCGTGATGGCAAATCGACCGTTTGCCGCTTCAGTGGGTTTTTACAGGCTGGGACAGTGCGGGCATGTCTCAATTCCACACCACAACCGGGATCAACACAGAAACGTCCTGCGCCGACCTCAAAATCACCTACCATATCAGGGAGTGCTGGTACGATTTTTCAAATCGGGAGCCACGCGCGTGCCCTCAAATCCACGTGGAGGGTGAAGGGTTTGCAGGGCTGGTGATCGAAGAGGACCAGAGCCAAGAGCTCCCCCAAACTGAAGGAAGCGAGTGAGCGGGCGGCTTCACTGGCTGTTCCTTAGCGGTTGGCCACTGCTGCGGGACCGCGACGCCAGTCCCCACCCAAGGCCATAGGTCAGCGCGGCAACTCCAAACCCGGCAAACGCGGCGTAGTTCAGATCGATGCCGACAAGAACCAGGCTGACCGCCACGCCCAGGTTCAACGAGAGAACTGCCGACCCGGCACGGGGATTGCGCGTAAGCAGTGCCGCGAGTACGGCCGGGAGGAAAACCACGAGCGAGCTGAATGCCGCGATAATGGAATTGAGCAGCGGTCCCATTGCATAGGCAGCGATGGCGAGCACGGAAAACAGCATCAGCACCATGAGCTGAAGCTGGCGCAGCGTGTAGCGTGTCCGCTCCAGACTGGTGACCAGCGGCATGACGAATGTGTCCATCGTCGACATGAGAACGGCAATCAGCATGACGTCGGCCAGCCACGCCCACTGAACCGGCATGGTCGCACGCAATACGGTAAGAACCTCTTCGCCCGCATGCCCCTTGAGCCCGAGCCAGACGATGCTCATGTAACAA
The DNA here is from genome assembly GCF_000615975.1 of Nitratireductor aquibiodomus NL21 = JCM 21793. Lineage (GTDB taxonomy): Bacteria > Pseudomonadota > Alphaproteobacteria > Rhizobiales > Rhizobiaceae > Nitratireductor > Nitratireductor aquibiodomus. The sequence goes on from NZ_BAMP01000086.1 coordinate 2,637, forward strand.
AACAGGCATAGAGGCGCAGCAAGCAGAAATGCCCTTCGCGCCACCGCCGGCGCCCGCGCCGTTGCCATTCTCTGCCAATTGTCGATCGCAAGGACCGCACTGACGGGAATGAACAGCCAGACACCGACAAGCAGCGGTAATTTATAAGGGCCGAGATCGAACATGTTTTCGATGTGCGGCATGCCCCCGGCATTCGTAAGCGTAAGAACGCCAATGCCGACAAGAATGACGATAGCCTGAAAGATGTCGGTCTCCGTGGCCACGCGATACCCACCAATGGCGGTGTAGATCCCGGTAAACGCGCTCGCAAGAACAAGCGCAACCAGGTTCGAAACCGGCAGGATAGTGGCCAGGATCACAGCCAGTGCCAAAAGCTGTACAGCCGTGCGCAGCAGGAAAACGAAAGCGATCGGAATCCAGATCGCCAGCGGATGGCGGACACGATGGGCCGCCACAATGAGATCGACCAGTCCGTGAACGCCATATTGACTGGACTGCCGGTGAACCACTGGCGCTATTGCACCGCAGATCACGAGCCCCAGCGCGTATGCGCAGGCCAGCGACACGCCAAGGATCGGGCTGGCATCCGAGAACAGCAGGAGTGCGACAAATGTGCCTGCCCCGATGTTTCCGCACACGATGCCGGCAATCGTCGCAAGCAACCCGGTGCGGCCCGAATTGAAAATGAAATCGTCCCGTGTCGCATTGCGCGCGCGCACAAGCGCATAGACGAGAGGCGCGAACAGGACGAAGACAATCGGACCGAATTCAAGGATGTCAGAAGGCGAATACATTCTGGATGAGTATCATTCATGGTCGCCAGATCACCAGCTTTACCTCGGGCAGAATCCGGTTTTCCGTTTTCCTTCCGGCCGCATCGTGTGCTCCCTCATTTGGGGGATGCAAGCATGCCAGCGCCCGGCTAGGGCATTCTACAGTCAGATGAGAGCACCTGACGTCCGCGAGAATGCGGCAAACAATGAGACAATGCGGCGCAGCGTTCCGTGAAGCGATGAGCGGTCCAGGCCAGGGCTCCAGTGCGCAAAGCGCCGCATTTCGGGAGGCTTCCGGCACCAGACATGATCACGACCATTGTCATAATCGCAGCGTGCATACTCGTGTTTATTTATCTGCAGAACCGGTTGGCCGCGGCAAAAAACGCCGTGACAACCGGCTATTCGGGGGTCGATGTGCAGCTAAAGCGCCGTCATGACCTCATCCCCGCCCTTGTCGAGGCGGTACGAGGGGCGATGGCGCAGGAAAATCGCATCTTCGACGCGCTCATGGAGGCGCGTCAGAGCGCAATGAGCGCGCGCATGAGCGACATCGAGGCCGTGCAGAGGGCGGAGAGCAAACTGTCCGACGCGCTTCACACATTTTTTGCCTACTCCGAGGATACGCCCGAAATCAGCGCAACAGGCAATGTCCGCGAACTCCAGAAACAGCTGGAGGAAACAGAAGACCAGATCAGCGCGGCACGGCGGCTCTATAACGCCAATGTCGAGCGCTACAATACCCTGCTCGACGCCGTCCCTTCGAACTGGATCGCCCGTGCGATGGGGTTTGAGCACGCCTCGCCCTTTTCCCTGGCCACCGCAGAGGCTAAAGCGGTGCGCGCGATGCCCGAAATCGATCTGCCGGGAAAACGCCCGTGAGCAAGCGGCGGCACTGGGATCCGTTCGAAGATGAAATATCTGTAGAGACGCCGGACACATCCAGCATCCGCAACGGCGTTGCGCTTCCCATCTGGCTGAAACGTCTTCCCCTGCCGGTCGCGCTGCTCGCCCTGATATGGACGATGGTCGCCGGCTTTGCCGGCAACAGCTTTCCCTTTGCTCCGGTCGCCGTCACCACCCTGGCCTTTGGCGCGATCTTTCTGGTGGAAATGCTCGAAAATGCGGATGGCCGCCGGCTCGCCCGCCGGGTCAGGATCGCACGAGACAGAGGCTGGTCCTATACCGGCAGGTTCCTGGAATGGCAGATTGAACGAACCCCGGTGCATGACTCCGAAGGCCATTACGAACGCCGTTCACAGCGTGTAAAACCGCCACGTTTGGAGAAGATCGAGGCCCGCATACCCGAACTGACGAAAGTTCGGGCCGGTTCGTTCATGGGCGTGCGGCTCGATGGCGAGTTCTGGGGCGACAGCAGGGAAGACAGTCTGCCTTTGTGGGTCGCGGTAGGCGCCATGCAGATGGAGGCCGGGCTCGGCATGCGTGAGATGCGGCGCGACGCGCGTGGCGGCAAGGGTGGCTACGGCCAGTTCTTTTCTATGCTCGGCGCTTACCGGATTGACCGAAAGACCGGCATCCGCGCGGTGATCCGTCCTGAGAACATCGTCAACAGGGGACCGCTGGATCGTGACATCAAGACCGAGTCGATACAGTTCAACGAGCGGTTTCATGTTTCCGGGCGCCCCATGACGAAAAGGGATAACCGCGATGTCACCCAGGAGGTTTTGCAGATACTCACACCGGCCACCCAGGCCACAATGCTCGACCTCGCGGCCCGCTTTCACAATCTCGGTTTCATCGTCGAAGATGATGTGCTGTTTTTCATGGCTCAGGACAGACTGGCTGGCGAGAACGCTTCGGAGGGGGGCATCGACCGACTGTTACCCGGCATGATGGAAGAATTCGAAGCCGCCAAATTTTCCATCAGGCGCTACGTCGAGTGATCCTGCCCTGTCGTCGTTCGCTTCACTCCCCGTCTGACCTCTTCTATATTCACGCCCGAATGGCAGAAGGGCTGTCAGCGTCGTTCAGACCGGGTTCACGCGGGCATCGGTAAACAACTCCGGAGTTGTTTCGGGTCGCGCGGGCGTCTGATTGGCTTGGGGGATGAAATTATGAATGCCGAGTTCCTGCTGGGGGAGGACAACCAGCCGCTACTTATGCGCAAGTGGGTCGTCGACCCCGGTCGCAAGCCAGCGCATGGCCCCAGAGCCGTGTTTCTCGGCCACAGCCAACCCACGCATTCAGGCATGCTCTCGGATCTGGGCGCGGCCTTTCGCCAACTGGGGTGGAACGCCTATTCAGGTGATGTGCGCGGACACGGCAAATCCACCGGTAATCACAGTCCGCTGGGACATCTCGACTATGAGGATGGCTGGCAGCGCGCCATCGCCGACATGCGGCTGTTCTACGAAAAGAGCTTCGCAGACATCCCCTGGGAGCAGCGGCTGGTCGTTGTTCCCAACATCACTGCATTGCTGACACTGGAAGTCCTCAAAACCTGGCCGGACCTCGCCCGCCACATAGTCTTGATCTCGCCGCCGCCCAATCAGCGCGCCATTGCCATGTTCGGCAAAACGTTCTCGCAGACGCGTTGTAAACTCGGCTCCGCAGACACCCCCGACGAACAGTCTCTGCATCATCTATACGCGTTTTTGGGCTCGCACCTGAAAGAACGCCGGCATCCGGCAGACGTGATGAGCGCGGATCGCGCCCTGATCGATTCCGTGATCGCCGATCCGCTGGGTTGGCCGACGCCCACGCCCGCATACTGGTACAATATTTTCTCAGGCATGCTTTCGGCCTGGAAATGGCCAAAGGGTGCGTCGGTGGTGCCCGGCACACGTTGCCTTATCCTTTTCGGCGGCGAAGACGCAATGTTGCGCGACGGTGGTTTTTTGCCGCCTGTCGAACGGTTTCTCGAACGTGTCGGGTTTGACGATATCGCATCAGCCCGCATCGAAGGCGCGCGATCGGCCCTGTTTCTCGAGGAGAGACGCTTCGGCATCGCCGAGCGCATTGTGCGATGGGTCGGTGAAGAGTGGCATCCGGAAGAAGGGAGCGCTGAGATCGGCGTTGCCGAACTCACCTCGGAACTGCTTTCGATGACCAGCAGCCTTGGGGCATCCGAGGACATGAGTCCCGGAGAACTCGTCGAGCTCTGCTACAACGCCATCGACGATGAAAGCCGCTGGAACGAAATCATCTACCGCATGATTTACGAGGCTGAACGATCTGGCGATCTGGCGGAGTCCGCCCTGCACAAGCGCATTCTGTCGCTGATGCCGCACTGGGAACGTTCGTTCAATCTCAACCGGCAGGTGATGATGAACGCCACGCTGGGTGTTCTGCTGCAGTCGGTCATCGAACGGCTTCAGATCGGCGTTGCAATACTCGACAGCGAGGGCGGGTTACTCCATTCGAACCGAACCTATTTCGAGGCACTAGCCCGGTTGTTTCCCACGAGGGACCTGTCGAGTACCGATCAACGCCTCTTGAACCAGTTCACCCGCGCGCTGTTGACGGGCGAGCTGAGCGATCCTGCCAGCCGAACGGGCCATCGCGAGACACTCATTGTCCATGAAGACGTCCCAGTCGGCTTCCGGTTTCACCCCGAGGCGCTTAAGCAGACGAGCCTGCAGCGACAGGGACCCGCTTCCGTCCTGGTGCTTCGCACCAGCCTTGAGCGGAAGCTCGCAGCGGACTCGCGCGTGGCGCTGGTCGAGCTCGCCTATGGCCTGACCGGCAAAGAGGCCGAAATTGCACTTCTGATTGCCGGCGGGAAATCCCCCGAAGAAGCAGCGGAAGCGCTTGGCATTCTGGTCAGCACCGTGCGCGGCCATCTCAAGAAGGCGTTCTCGAAAATGAACGTCCACACCCAGTCCGAACTCACCTCACGCATACTGTCCGGACCGGTCGGCTGGCTTGGCTAGCCACCTCGTTGTGGCGGTCCGCTATTGGCGTCACCAAGCGGCAAGAGGGCGACCATCACCGGTTGGGATTGGCCAGATGCGACATGATCCGGAGCGCATCTTTCAAGCTGATTCCCATTTCCTCGCATGCGCCGGGTGCACTGGTTGCACACGCGGCCAGCGGCCATTCGTAGGAATATTCGGGCAGGCCGAGGCGATGCAGGGCCTCATGGGGCGTGAGGCCAGCGGCCGCGCCTTTGCAACCAAAACCTGCAGTGCACGCCCATAGCTCGTCTTCTTCCTGACTGAACGAAGCAATCCCGGCATCCGTGAACCTGTCTTCAGTTGGGGCCTGCCCCTTGGTGTCCTGCACTTCTTCTTCAGTGAACGACATTTTTGCGCCGTCCTCTGTCACCTCGTCCTCGGTGAACGACATCTCGCCGCGTTTTCCATCAACCGACAGGTCCTGCTCGGTGGAATCGGCGTCCGCATTTCCGTACTGCTCCCGATACGCCTTACGCGCATCCTCGGCGTTTTCGTGCCCCGTCAGAACCACCGCATCGTCCTGCGATACGCCCAGCCCCTCGCACCCGAACCCCGCCGCGCAGCCGAGAACATCCCGATCGGCAACGTCCCGCCAGTCAGTGCGGCTGCCGTCGGGAACCGCTTCATTCTTCTCCTCGGACTCCACTTCGTCGAACAGGCTTTCACCGTCCTCTGCCACCTCATCCTCGGTGAACGACATCTCGCCACGATTTTCATCGGCCGACAGGTCTTCGTCCGAAACCTGCTCTGTGGAATCTGCGTCGCGATTTCCGTACTGTTCCTGATACGCCTTACGCGCATGCTCGGCGTTCTGATGCCCCGTCAGAACCACCGCGTCGTCCTGCGACACACTCAGTCCATCGCACCCGAACCCCGCCGCGCAGCCGAGAACGTCCCGATCGGTAACATCCCTCCAGTCGGTGTTCGCGCCATCAGGCACGTCTTCGTCCTTCTGCTCGGACTCCAGTTCGTCGAACAGGCTTTTACCGTCCTCTGCCGCCTCTTCCTCTGTGAACGACATCTGGCCCTGCGCCCAGACCCGGGGCATGGAACCGCCGACAAGGGCCATCGCCAGCAGGATGGAAGTCAGCCAATGACGGGGCGTCATTGTTGCGGCACCTCAATTGCGAAGCGATCGAATTCGAAATGGCTTTCACCGGGCAGCGCCTTGTGCCCGTGGCCACCCAGCACACTCGCGGCACCCGACAGCCGAAGCATTGTGATCGACTGGGTCGTGTAGGCGAGCGCCTCGCCCTCCCCCGGCATCTGCATCTCCAGCGAAGCCGTGATTTCCCGGCCACGCCGTTTGAGACGCAGTTGCGCACCGTCCCGGCCAAGGCTCTCAAGAATGGCATCGCCCCGCTCGCGACCAGCCGCATTGCAGACACCGTCAACCCAGGCACCGCCTAGCAGGTTGGTATCGAAAGAAGTCGTCTCAGGGTCGTCTTTCGCGCCTGATATCCGGACCAGTGAGAGATTAAGCAGAGTGCCGCACCCCTTCGGTTCAAGCCACATGCGGGCCCCAATCTGTTCGTGTGCGGCCTTGAAGAGCGACAGCATGACGCCCTCGCGCCTGGTCTGTACATTGACCCTGAAATCCAGAACAAGATCAAAATCTCCCTTGGGGAGGGGACGATCCAGCACGAAACGGTTCGTTGCCTCTGGATTTGTGAAGTAGGGTGCCTTGCCGAGCGCGGCAACGAAGAGTGCGCCCTGCGGTGTGAACGCCGTTAGCTCTTCAACCGGGCTGTCCACCCGCCACGCCGCATTGAGCGCCGGACCGTCGAACGTCTCCTCGAACACGGTTTCAGCAGTTGGCCGGGCGACTGGTGCCGGGGCAGGCGCAGGTGTGACAGTCTCCGATTCCCGCACCACATCTTTGACGGCAGCGACGAAGCTTCGCGCATCGTTTGCCGGATGGTAGGTGCCATTGCCCTTCTCGGCGATACACTGGAGCGCCGCGTGCTCCTCCTCGTTCAGGTCAAAACCAACGACGTGAACACGTGTATCGATTCCCGTCCGGGCCAGTCGGGCCGCCGCACCGCACGGATCGCCGCCGCAGGTTTCCAGTCCGTCGGAAATCAGAAGAACGCTCGAAGACTGGCCGGCAGCGGGCATGGCGGCAGCCGCCCGCTCCAGCGCACCGGCGATCGGGGTTTTCCCGCGAGGTGAGAGGCCTTCTATTGCTGGGATGAGCCGTCCCGCGTCATAGTTGGCAACCGGATAGAGAATTTCAGTGTCGGAGCAGTCTCCCTCACGCCGGTGGCCATAGGCCATCAACCCCACATTCGTTGCTGGATCGAGATCGCCCAGGATTCCGGTGAGCGCCTGACGGGCTGTGGTGATCTTGGCGACACCTTCAATCTGTCCCCACATCGAACCCGACGCATCGAGAATGAGCAAAAGGTTGCGCCCCTCGGGATTGATGCCGTTGCCGGGCAGATCGCCTTCTTCCATTCCTGGCACGATAATCGGATCGTGCCCCTCCTGCGCATCGGGTTTGACAGAATGACCGCACGCGGACGCACACGGGACGGGAAAACCCACGTTTTGCAGGGTCACTTCGCTTCCGTTTTGGCGCCTTAGGTCTATGCCGAGATTGGCTGCCATATCGGCAAGCGACCAGCCATTGTTCTCGGAATAAATGTCTGAGATCTGCCAGGCATTGTCGGGTGCGACCGGCACGAGAGTGTAGACGAACTCCTGGCGCTGTCCGAAATTGTCGAGGCTGACACGCACCTGTGCAGCGCCACGCAGAACTGGTGTAGCCGGGTCGGCGAAAACCCGGAGGTTGGTGATCTCGAAATCCTGAGCATTGTAGATCGGATCGAAGCCGAGGCGCCCCTGCAGCCCGTCCACGGCCAGTCCATCGACCACATAGGGTGCAGCGGCAAGCGCATCGTTGAGCAGCGGGCCCTGCATGGTGTCGAGATGGGTCATGTGCGCGCCGATGAATTGCTCGACAAGAGCAACTGCCGCGTTGATGTCCTGCGCCTGAGCGCTCCCTCCACATGCCGCCAGAAGTGAACTGGTCAGCACCCAAAGAGCAATTCCTGAACTACGAAACATGGCCGGAAATCCCATCATGATGGCCGCCGTCAGTTGACCGGCGCAGAAATCGAAAAACGGTCGAACTGAGCGACCGACTCGCCATTCCCCGCCCGCTGAAGCTGCCCCAGCATGAACGCGGGCCTGCCTGCGGCATTTGTTCGCGCGACGTTGCGTGTGGTGACGCTGACACGCCCGCCCGGATTGTCGCCGAAGGCCGGAAGATCGAGTTCGACCGTAGCAAAATGGAGAAAACCCCGTCGGGAGAGGGTCAGTGAAAAGCCGGTTTCGTTGAGGCGTTGCAGGATTGCGTCGCCGATCTCCCGGTTGCCGGCATTGCAGTAGCTGGACAGAAGGGGGCCCTTGTCAAAGAGGTTATCGTAGAATTCGCTGGTCAGGGGCTCTTCGGCTCCCGCAACATGTTGCCGATTGACGATCCTCAGGGTCAGGTAGGGGCCGCAGCCGCTGGTGTAGACGTGAAGCGTGCCCGCAAGAAAGTTCGTCGAATCCTCATAGAGGCCCAGCCAGACGCCCTCCCTCCCGGTCTTGGCTTCGAGAAGCCCGGTCAGCGTCATGTCAAAATCGCCTTCCGGCGCCTTGCCGAGCCGGAAGATGTTTTCGCTGCCTTCTTCGCGGAACGTATCGTCTCCGCCCGTCGCAATCTGATAGACAACGCCATTTTCAACGACGAATTTATCGGGAGCTTCCCCGATCACGCCCCATTCGGCCCCTAAAGTATCGCCATCGAATTCGTCCTGATACGGCAGGGTGAGCATTGCGTCGGAAGCGCGTCCATCACCCGCCTCCGTGCCACCGCGATCCGCCGCTGCAAGAGCCTTCTGTTCTTCCTGGCTCGGAGGATGCCCGGGCGCGCCGGAAGCCGGGCGCACTGCTGCGGCGCTGCCCTTTCCCAGGGACCAGCCATCACCCCATATCCGCGTTATCAACGGACGACCGTTCGAGCCCGCAACCGCAAACGAGATCAATCGGACAGCCCCCCCGGACTTCACTGCGGCCTCTATGACGGTCTCTTCTGCCGGCTGGTCCGCTGCCATCCGCAACTCATAATCGTCGACCGTGCCTTCATGCGCGCCGACCAGAGGACGAAATCCATCGCTGCCCGCAGCGATCGCTTCAATGAGTTGGGGGGCCAGGAATGCGCGAAATGATGTCATCACATTTCCGCCCGCCTTGAGCCCGGCACCTTGCTGTTCCAGCATGGAATTGACGGTGTAAAGAGAGAGGAGCACGCTTCGGGCGGCAATCTCATCCGCCGCTTTGCTTTGTGCTCCTGCCTCCGCTGCCGATATCGCAACGAGCATCGCGCTCATTACCAGCGAGCGAACCAGGCAGGTTGCCCCGCTTACAAACTGCCGGATCATCTGGCGTCTTCTCCATCCGTGTCATCCATCAGTGACTCGGTACTACCCCGCCTCAAGCCCGCTACCGTCCCTCATATGGGGGAGGCATCATTGGCGAGAGAGCATTTCCTGCATATTCAGTGACTGATTTGAATCTTCGCAGCCGGCGTAGCAACGAGACGGTAGCCGCCCTCCCCGCCGCGTTCGGCTTCACGGTTCGGCAGCGGCGGGGTCGACAGTAAGAGGATACGGTCGATGAACAGGACCCAAGAAATCGCATTGCACGCACATATCGAAGCGGCTGCGCAGCACGCGCCCCATGGCAGCCGGCGCAACGGAAACCTTGAACAGCTGGTACAAATGGCTGGCTTTCTCCGGAACAACGAACCGTTGCGCAAATCGACGATTCCCGAAAATTGCGTGGGAAAGCGCTCTACTGCCGCGTGTTCAAATATGATAAACGCGACCAAATAAGACCAATTCGACGGGGCATCTCGTGGCCGGAACACAGAAAAGCGAAACCAAAGAACCTCTTTATGTCGTGCCACCCGTCACCCGGGCAATCGCACTGCTTCGCTACATTGCAGCGGGAAATCGGTGCCGCAACATCAGCAACGCAGCAAAGACGCTGGACATCAATCGCACGACGCTGATCCGTCTGCTTGCAACGCTCGAGGCCGAAAGCATCATCGAACCGATTGCTGACGATGGCGGATATCGCCTCGGGACCGGACTGATCGCTCTAGCCTCGGAGGCTCTGAACGAACGCAGCATTCTTCAGGTTGCGCGCCCGTTCCTGAAGCAGCTCGTCGAAGCACTCAACCTGTCGGCGCATCTCGGCGTTCTTGAAGGCCGCGAGATCGTCTATCTCGCGCGTGAAACACCCAATTCTCACCTGGCCAGCACCGTGCGCGAGGGCACGCGATTGCCCGCCCATGCGACCACGATCGGCCGCATTCTGCTTGCCGAAATGCCAACCGCTTCGCTACGCTCGCTCTATGCAGGGCAAACGATGGAATCCTTCACAACGAAAACACGCACGACCCTTGCAGATCTCGAAAAGCAGCTGCAGAACGACCGTGCCCGCGGCATCGCCTGGAGCGTTGCGAATTTCGAGCGTGAGATCGGTTCGGCGGCGGTCGCGATCCACGATCACCAGGCACGCGCTGTCGGCGCCATCAATGTGACGGGTCACGCAAGCGTGTTCGCCGAGGACGGGCCGCACGCCGAGAAGATCCAGCATGAGCTCAAGGCAGTCGCGCGTGCGATGTCCGAGGCTCTGGGCTATCGCGGCTGGTCAGCCGATCAACTGTAAGCATAACCGTAAGAAAACGCGAAGGAACTGCTCTCCAACTTCGCGCTTCCGACAAGAGCACGGCGCAGCCACAGGCGGCCATGCACCTGTGTCTCGGAAAAGTCGGCGCTTTCAGGCAGGCGCACCGCCTCGCACCACAAGCCGCCCAGCCACTCCGCCCGACGGAAAGAGGCTTTCCGGTCCATGCGAGCGCCGTGGAGTGAGAAATTTCCGTAACAGGCGATCTCCTGAAAATCGACGCCCATCTGAAAGCCTGCCTGGTCGAAACGTGCGATCCCCCGGAACTCCGTGCCGGAAAATAGCGCTTCAGCAGCGAAGACGGTCTTCTCGAAGCGGGCATCGTTGGCAAAAAGCGCGTTTGCAAATCCGGCGGTGCTGCCGAAATCTGCCCCGCTGAACCAGCTGACCCCAAGAAAGCGTGCTCGCGTCGCGTCGATCCCATCGGGAAATGATGCGCCGCTGAAATTGACCCCCGTTATGTCCAGTCCGCCAAGGTCAAGCCGCCCCTCACAAACGACGCCCGACAGATCAACGCACGCACCGTGCTGCCACGGAACGGCGATCAACGCGCGTATGTCAGCCGCTTTCATCACGCGACCTCGCCGATTTTCTCCTCGGCCAGCGTCACGATCTGGCTCGCCCATGGAAAGGCCACGTCTTCAGCCATGTCGCTGCCGGAAGCATCATGTGTGATGCGCTCTCCGACCTGCACCGCACCGTGGGCGATGAGCAGCTCCGCAAGGGTCCCGCTGCCAAAACCGAAGGTCTCTTCATATTCGCGGTCTCCAAGACCGAAAATGCCGAAATGAATGCCCTTCAGGTCTGGTGCCGCCGTTTTCAACGCTTCGGCGAAAGGCTGAGCGGAGGCTGGCAGTTCGCCATCGCCATAAGAAGAGCAGATGATCATGTGCAGCCGGCCTGCATCGAACTCGTCGGGCGAAAAGTCCGACAGGTTACGGCACTCGACCTCATGGTCGCCCTCAAGCTCTGACATGATGTCCTCGGCGAGCATTTCGGCATTGCCGGTCTCGGTGCCATAAAGAAGCATGATGTTCATTGAGAAACCTCCTCTTTCTGAAGGGCCAGCGCCAGCATGGCATCGCGCGATGCGATCTTGGCGCGGCAGCGGTTTTCAGGTGCGTTGGAAATCTCGGCCACATCAATGCGTTTCCAACCGTGATAGCCGACCGCCCCTGCCCAGTCGGGGAAAGCCTGCCGGCCTGGCTTTTCAGGCAGTGCAGCGGCGCCCTCAAAATCAGCCAGAATGTGGGACGCCAGACGCTGTGCGTCGGCGCGATTATCAGGAATCGTGCCCTGCGGCCCACGGCGAAACCACCCGGTCGCATAAAGCCCGGGAGCAAGAACTCCTGCCTCCCGATCAACCGCTTCCCCAATCAGCAGATCACGTGGCAGGCCGACTTCCGCGCCAAAGCCGATTGCGGTGATAAAGGCACTGCAAGGCAGGATGACTGTGTTGCCCTGTCCATCCAGAAAGCGCGCTTCCTTCAGATGATCGTCCGGTCCCGAGAGCTCGATCGGCGTCAAACCAAAGCGAAATGTTATGCGTCGCGCACCGCAGCCATGTCCATTGATCGCCTCAAGCGCGGCAAGCTTCTTTGCCGCTTCAGGATCATCGCTCCTGTCTGCTCCAAGAACGCGAATATTGATGCCTTCGAGCTTCACAAGCTCCTTGATCATGACCGGATCGAACTTCGCCGCCGATGCCGGCGAACGACCGACAATCTCAATTTCCTCAATGCCTGAACGCGTCAGCCAATCGCTTGGCGCAGCACCCAGATCGGACCCCGCCAGTTCCTCCGGTGTCTTGGCCAACAGGCGAAGAATGTCGATGGCGACATTGCCATTGCCCATGATCACGACCCGGGAGCCCAGTTCCGGCAAAGGTGCGGCATCGGGATGCTCGTAGAGCGCCCGCGTCAACTGGCCGGCGCGATGAACACCCTGCAAATCCTCGCCTGCGATGCCAAGCGTTCGATCCGCCGACAGTCCGGCTGCGAGCACGACCGCATCATAGGCTTCGCGCAGGGCGTCGAGGCTCACATCCTCGCCGATGGTGACATTGCCCACAAAGCCTGCGCCCTGGCGCTCGAACACGCGTTCGAACTGCCTGATCACGCCCTTCGTGCCCTGATGATCAGCTGCCACTCCATAACGCACCAGCCCGTAAGGAACGGGCAGTCGGTCAATCAGATCCACCCTAAGATCGGGCGCCGCTTTCAGCAGCGCCTGCGCCAGATAGCACCCGGAAGGCCCTGAGCCGACAATGGCGACAGCGCGGCTCATGATGCACCCACCGTCGCTGCGGCCCACGGATGCGGTGCACCCGAAAGGTCGGTGTAGAACGACTTCTGTGCCATATAGGCACGAATGCCCTCGCGCCCCTTTTCGCGCCCCATCCCGCTCTCCTTCTCACCACCGAAGGGCGTCGAGATGGAGAACTGCTTGTAGGTATTGATCCATACGGTGCCGGTGCTGATGGCCCGGCCCACTCGCCAGCTTTTGGGAAAGTCGCGGGTCCAGATGCCACAGGCAAGACCGTATTCATTGTCGTTGGCCTGGGCGATCAGCTCATCTTCATCATCGAAGGGCAGGACGACAAGGACCGGGCCAAACACTTCCTCCCGGCAGATGCGCGCGGTGTTGTCCAGACCGGCGAGGATGGTCGGCAGGTAGTAGGCGCCCTTGTCGAAATCGGCGCCCGCAGGAGCGCGCCCCCCGACCAAAATATCGGCTCCTTCTCTGCGCGCCCTTTCCACGTGATCGGCCACACTGTTGCGATGGTCGTAATGCACCATCGGAGCGATCTGCGTCGTCGCGTCGAAGGGATGACCGACCTTGAGACGCTGTGTCGCCTCCACAAGCCGCTGGACAAACTGATCATAAATCGGCCGCTCGACGAACAGGCGCGCGCCGGCAATGCAGCTTTGCCCTGTTGACGAGAAAATACCGAACAGCACCCCGGCGAGTGCCTGTTCGATAGCGGCGTCGGCGAAGACGATGGTAGGCGACTTGCCGCCGAGCTCCAGGGAAACCGGCATGAGTTTCTGAGCAGCCTTTACCGCCAGCGCCCGCCCGGTATCGGTTCCGCCCGTGAAGCTGATCTTGGCGATGTCAGGGTGTTCGACAAGCAGATTGCCGATTTCACGGCCCGATCCCGGGAGCACCGAGAACAACCCCTTCGGCAACCCCGAAGCCTCGATGATGCGCGCCAGCTCCAGGGAGACGAGAGGCGACCACGACGCCGGTTTGAGGAGAACCGCGTTTCCTGCCGCAAGTGCTGGTGCAACCTTCTGGGCGTCCGAGGCGATCGGCGAATTCCACGGCGTGATCGCACCAATAAGACCAAGCGGTTCATGAACGGACATGGTGAGCGCGTCGCCGCGCTGTGCGGTCAGCGCTTCATCGGAGGTTTCAAGCACCGCGCCGAAATAGCGGAATGTGCCGGCGGCGGATGCTGCCAACGCTCCGGTCTCACGCAGGGTCTTGCCCGTATCGCGGCTCTGGATATGGGCGATGCGCTCGGCATTGGCCTCAATGCCGTCGGCGATGGCATAGAGAAAACGCGCCCGTTCATGCGGTTTCAGATTGCGCCACGCCGGATCGGCTTGCGCCCGCTTTGCCCGCTCAATCGCGCGCTCCCCATCCGCGACGCTGGCACCGCGCAGCACGCGGTTGACACTGCCGTCAGCGGGAAAGACGGAGGTGATCTCCGCGCCCGTGCCCTCTTCCCATTCACCGGCGACGAACAGCTTGCTCTGCGGCAGCTCGATCATGTTTGCCTCCCTCTCAGATTGCCACCGGACCGATGCGGTTCCGGATCTCCCGCAACACGCTGTAGACCGTGGAAACAGATGTCCTGGCATTGCCCGCCGACGGCAGGTTCTCAATGCGCATGGTGTATTTCGCCAATGGCGAGGTAACGGAGTATTCATGGACATTGCCCGGTGCAGCCGGATCGGCCACCAGTTCCACACGGGTTGCCTCAAACCCCGCGCCTGCCAGAGCGAGCGTTGCCGCGACATTGGCATTCTTGGGAAAATCTCGTGCGGCTTCACGCGCATTCCCGGTGAAGAATGTCGCGGCCTCGGTGAGGTTCACCAGATCAACCGTCTCTTCGGCGGGTGTGCCGCTCCAGGCGCGCGGCGGCTTGGAACCGCGGTAGCGCACTTCAAGTCCGCCGGCAGCGCCAAGGGCCGCCAGAAGATCGACGCCGC
>NZ_BAMP01000085.1 GCF_000615975.1 Nitratireductor aquibiodomus NL21 = JCM 21793
TGCCCGGGGCGCTGGCCGCCGCCTGCGACGTGGACTGGGAGCCGGCGCTGCCACTCCTGACAAATGCCGGGTCGATCTACACTGCCGGTCGTGGCCCGGGCTTCGCCATCGCGCTGGAAGCGGCGTTGAAGGCAAAAGAGACGGCTCAGCTTCATGCGGAAGCCTTCTCCCTCGCCGAGCTAATGCACGGACCCATGCAGCTGGTCGACAAGGGCTTTCCCATTCTAGCCTTTGTGCCGGAAGACGCAGCGCTTGCTTCAAGCGCGCAGTCGCTCGAAAAGCTGCGCGGCTTCGGTGCGCAGATTGCGAGCTTCTCTTCGCGTGATCTCGGAGAACTCACCATCAGAACGCCATCCACCGGCCATGGCCAGGTGGACCCGCTGGTCTCGCTCGTCGGTTACTATCGCCTGATCGAGCGGGTCGCGCGGGAGCGTGGGCTCAATCCGGACACACCAGACAAGCTCAAGAAGGTCACGGAAACGATCTGATCCTGCACCAGCGGCCTCCCAATCATGCTGCTGGCGTCGGGTCTGATCCTGCGTTAGCTTCCAGCAGATCAACACCGTGCCGGAAGCACTTCCATGACCTTCATTCCCGACTTCGCCACCATTCTCCAGTTTGCCCTCGCCACCTTCGTGATTTCGATTACGCCGGGCCCGGATATGACGCTGTTCGTCGGCCGGGCGCTGAGCCAGGGCAGGGCGGCCGGCTTCGCCTGCATGTTCGGTGCGATGACCGGGATCATGATCCACACGGCGCTTGTGGCGCTGGGGCTCTCGGCGCTGATTGTCGCTTCACCCGAGGCATTCCTCGCGCTCAAGGTGTTCGGTGCGGGCTATCTGATCTGGTTGGCCATCCAGGCGATCCGCAAAGGCTCCGCCTTCTCGCCGGAAAAGAAGGGCGGGGCGGGGCGGTCGCTCTTGAAGAACTGGGCCACGGGGCTCGGCATCAATCTTCTGAACCCGAAGATCATCCTGTTCTTTATGACATTTCTGCCGCAGTTCGTGTCGGCCAGCGATCCGCACGCGCCGGGCAAGTTGTTCTTTCTTGGGCTTCTGTTCATTCCGCTGGCGCTGCCCATCGTCGCGCCGATGGTGATCGCGGCAGACAGTTTTTCCAAGCTTCTGAAGAAGAGCCCGCGTGTCACCCGCGTGATCGACTATCTGTTCGCAGGCGTTTTCTCGGCCTTTGCGCTGAAGATCCTGACAGCGCAGGCGCGGTGAGCCAGAATTGCCCTATTCGCCGTGGCCGGCGATCATCATGCTTCCAGCTTCAGCCGGTCGGCCTTCTTCATCCGCTCCGATGCGGATTTGAGCTGACCGCAGGCGGCCAGGATGTCGCGTCCGCGCGGGGTGCGGATGGGCGAGGCGTATCCGGCCTTGTTGACCAGATCCGCAAACTCCTCGATCTGCTCCCAGTCGGAGCATTCATAGTCGCTGCCCGGCCATGGATTGAAGGGGATCAGGTTGATCTTGGCAGGGATGCCCTTCAGAAGCCGCACCAGTTCGCGGGCATCGTCGAGCGAGTCGTTGACACCCTTCAGCATCACATACTCAAAGGTGATACGCCGCGCGTTCGAGAGGCCCGGATAGGCGCGGCAGGCGTCGAGCAGCTCCTTCAGCGGATACTTTTTGTTGATCGGCACCAGCTCGTTGCGCAGCTCATCGCGCACGGCGTGCAGCGAGATCGCCAGCATGACGCCGATTTCCTCGCCGGTGCGATAGATTTCCGGAACCACGCCGGAGGTTGAGAGCGTGATGCGGCGCTTTGAGAGCGAAAGGCCCTCGCCATCGGAGGCGATGAGAAGCGCCTGCTTCACATTCTCGAAATTGTAGAGCGGCTCGCCCATGCCCATCATGACGATGTTGGTGACCTTGCGGCCTTCCGCCGGCACGATGGCCCCGTCGGGTGTGTCGGCATCGGGAAAATCGCCGAGGCGATCGCGCGCGACGAGAAGCTGGTCGAGAATTTCTCCTGGCGTGAGATTGCGAACCAGCTTTTGCGTGCCGGTGTGGCAGAAGGTGCAGGTAAGCGTGCAGCCTACCTGGCTGGAGATGCACAGCGTGCCACGGCCTTCTTCGGGAATGTAGACCGTTTCCACGTCGACCGGGCGACCCGCGCCGCGCGCCGGAAAGCGCATCAGCCACTTGCAGGTGCCGTCCTTCGAAATCTGCTCTTCGATGATTTCCGGGCGGGCGATTGTAAAGCGCTCATCGAGCTTTGCGCGCAAATCCTTGGAGATGTTGAACATCTGCGAGAAATCGGAAACGCCGCGCACATAGAGCCAGTGCCACAATTGGCGTACGCGCATGCGCGCCTGCCGTTCGGTCACGTCGAGCGAAAGAAGGGCCTCGGCGAGTTCATCGCGCGAAAGCCCGATCAGCGATTGCCTGTCTGCGGTGGCCTGGGGGCGCAGGTCGGCGCGGCCCGCAGGCGTGGATAGGTCGAGTGTCAGTGCCATGGCGTTCTTGAAGTGCGTTGCGGGTGGCTCACTCCGAAAGCCGGGGCCACCCTTCAATTGCCGCGCTCATAGCACGCTTGCGGGCCGCCGTCACCCATGGCGGCGGCAAACCCGGTTTTGCGGAACGCTATTTGCAGTTCTGCGTCGCGTTGATCGCGGCGGTGACACCGCTCAGCGAGAAGGTGTAGCCGGTGTCGTTGCCGCGGCCGGATTTGGCTGCGATCTTCATGTCCGAACCACCCTTCATGGCGGCGATCAACTGGGGCTCCTCGGCGGCATTTTCCAGCCAGGCGGATTTGCCCTGGGTGAACATGCTGAACCTCTTGTTGCCAATCGTGACGATCACCTTGGATCCCGACTGGAAATTGTAGGCGGCGATGAACTGCGGTTCTGAAGCCACGTTCTGACCGGGCTTCTGGCTGACGAAGAAGAAAATATCGCCATGGTCGAGGCTGGCCGGCTGCTTTTCCTTCGGCACGCTCATGGCGTAGCACACCTTGCCGTTACCGGACTGGTAGCTGTAGACACCCCAGTCGCGATGCTGTCCCACCGCCGTTGCCTGGGCCAGCGCGGGGCTTGCCGCCGCCATTCCGCAAATGAGCATCAGTGTCGAAATCAGTACGCGCATCGTCTTGACCGTCTTTTTCTGCCAGTGTTTGGAGACCGGCTGGTCCCTCTAGATCACTTCATTTTTATTTAATCTGGGTTACCAAAGCGTGAAGCGAATCGACGGATTCTTCATGCGTTCAACCCCGATTGTCCGTTGCCGCAAAAAATGCGTCAACTCCCGAACACCCTTCATTTCCGGTTGAAACGAATGAAAGAGGCAAGAATTTGACTGGCTAGATCGTCGTGCGTCCATCCGGACGCACAAAGGACGATCTAAATTATTGATGGGACATCGGAATAATCCGAAAATCGGATCCCACTTTTCGGGCGATGCTCTAGGCTTTGCGTTCGGTTTCCGTGAGGGCCTGTCTGGCGGCAATGCGATGCGCCGGCGTGATGTGGCGGCGTACGGCGTTGAGTGCCGCCGCCAGCACGGCGACGTCATCCGTAAAGCCGAAACCCAGCAGAAAATCGGGCACTACATCAAGCGGGAGCACGAAGTAGGCCAGTGCGGCGAGGAGAATGCCACGCACCTTTGGCGGTGTGTCATTGTCGAGCGCGCAGTAATAGCCAGCGACAAGATCTTCCATGAAGGGCACCTGGCGGGCGGCCTTCTTCACCGTGCGCCAGAACTTGGCGCGCACACGTTCCTCGCGTTCCCGGTTCTCGCCGGGCCCGACAGGTTCAAGGATTTCGCCGATTTTCACATCTTCCATTGTGTGCTCCTGCAGGCAAAGATGTGGGAATCAGCCTGCAAAATTCAATGCTCAGCTGGAAGCGATGGCTGGATCAGCCGCGGGCCAGGTCGTTCATTGCGGCAGCGAGCTTCAGATCGAGCTCGGTCAGCCCGCCCGCATCATGCGTGGACAGACTGACATCCACGGTCTTGTAGACATTCGACCAGTCCGGGTGATGGTTGAGTTTCTCGGCCATCAGTGCCGAACGCGTCATGAAGGCGAACGCTTCGGAGAAATCGGCGAAAACGAAACGCCGCTGGATGGAGCCGCCATCCTCCGCGAGATCCCATCCGTCGAGTGTTCTGAGCGCCTGTTCCAGTGCTGCCGGATCGAGCTTTGCCCTTGCCATTGCTTCTCTCCATGGTATCGCCTGTCGGAACCATCACCCGGATGATAGCGCATAGACCATGAACGCAAAGCCCCGTACCTCGATCCTGTTTGTCTGTCTCGGCAACATCTGCCGTTCACCGCTCGCCGAGGGCGTGTTTCGCAGTGTGGTGGCCGAGCGCGGGCGGGATGCGGATTTCATGATCGATTCTGCCGGAACGGGTGCCTGGCATGTGGGCAATGCGCCCGACCCACGTTCTATCGAGATCGCCCGCCGGTTCGGTGTCGATATCTCCATGCAGCGGGCGCGACAGGTGAACGCCAGGGACTTTGAACGGTTCGACCTGCTTCTGGGCATGGACCGCAATAATGTCCGGACGCTGCGTGAGCGAGCGCCGGAGGCGGCGGCAGGGAAGATCCACCTCTTCCTCAATTATGCAGACGGCCGAACGCTCGACATTCCCGACCCCTACTACGGGGGCGATGATGGCTTCGCGTCGGTCTACCAGACGATCCGCGAAGCTTCCGAAGCACTGTTGTCGAAACTCGCCTGACGGTCGTGGTCCGCACCCACCAGAGGCCAGGCTTCCTCTATGATATACGGCCCGCCGCCGAACGAGGCACGCGACGACATGAGCACGAAACGGCCCACGCTGAAGGGCACCGAGGCAAAGTTGCCGCGGGCGGAAAGATAGTTTGCCACGTCGCGTGGATTGGCGTTCTTCAGGCGCGCCAGCGTTACATGCGGTGTGAACTTCCTGGGATCCGGCGGCAGTCGTAAGCGCCGGCAGATGCCTTCAATCTCACCCTGCAGGGCGTAGAGATCGGGCGAAGCGGACACGCCGGCCCAGATGGAGTGCGGTTTCTTCTGCCCGAAGGCCCCGACACCGGATAGCTTCATCGTGAAAGCTGGCCGCCGAACCCTATCGAGGGCATTGGCGATCTCGTCGGCCGTGTGGCCTTCCACATCGCCAAAGAACCGCAATGTCAGATGATAGTTTTCGATGTCGATCCAACGAGCTCCTGGGAGGCCCCCGCGCAGAAGTGACAACGACAAAGCGGCGTCACGCGGGATCTCGAGGGCGGTGAAAAGTCGCGGCATGGCAACCTCCTCGAATCGCACTGTCAATGACAGCGAATCACCGATTGCCACCGTGAGCAAGCGGTTTCTTCATCAAGTTTTACGTGCCTTCTTCCTGTTGCTCGTCGAGCACTTCGCGGAAGGTGGGCAGGATGCGCTCCACCATGCGTGCGACGCCCTGGGCATTCGGGTGCATTCCGTCTTCCAGAAGCAGTGACGGTTCGGCGGCCACGCCGTCGAGAAAGAACGGGATGAGCGGGATTTCGTGTTTCTCCGCCAACCGCTCATAGAGCGGGTTGAAGGCGGCGGCATAGTCTTCGCCGAGATTGGGCGCGGCCAGCATGCCGGCCAGGATCACGTGCTGCCCGCGTTCCTTCAGTGTGGAGATCATCCGATCGAGATTTTGCTCGGTGGATGCGGGGGGAATGCCACGCAGCATGTCGTTGGCGCCCAGCTCCAGAAGCACAATGTCTGCCGTTTCGGGAACGGACCACTCAAGGCGTGAAAGCCCGCCGCTGGTGGTGTCGCCGGATACGCCGGCATTGGTGATTGCAACATCGTAATCTTCCGCCCTGAGCGCGTCTTCGAGCTGCTCCGGGAAACCTTCTCCCGGCCCGAGATTGTAGCCCGCCATAAGACTGTCGCCGAAACCGACGATTTCAATTGCCCCGGCGGTTTCGGCTCGTGCGGTCACGGCGATGCAAAGCGCCAGCATGAGTGCTGCGGCGGCCGATGAAATTTTTGTGAACTGGCCGGAAGGACGAAAAAATTTGAATGCCATGCGGGATAACCCATATTTGCCAGAATCGTGCGTTTGTACGATCCCAGCGTCATTTCTTCCCAATATAGGATGTCTTTTCCGTGACAGAAGCCGTGATCGAACTTGAGAACGTTTCGCTGACGCTGGGCGAGGGCGCTTCCTCGGTGCATGTTCTCAAAGGGGTAAGCCTCTCCGTTGAACGGGGACGCTCGACAGCGATTGTCGGCCCTTCCGGTTCGGGCAAGTCCACACTGCTGATGGTGATCGCAGGGCTCGAGCGCGTCGATGACGGCATCGTGCGCGTTGGTGGGACGCAGATCAACGGGCTGAGCGAAGATGCGATTGCCGCCTTTCGCGGCCGTTCGATCGGTATCGTTTTCCAGTCCTTTCACCTCATCCCCAACATGACGGCGCTGGAGAATGTCGCCGTGCCGCTGGAACTGGCCGGGCATGCCGATCCGTTCGGTGCGGCCGAGGAGGAACTGGCCGCTGTCGGTCTTTCGCAGCGCCTGACACACTATCCGGGCGAGCTCTCGGGCGGTGAGCAGCAGCGCGTGGCCATTGCCCGTGCGCTGGCGCCGGGGCCGGCGATCCTGATCGCCGACGAACCGACCGGCAATCTCGATCAGGCCACGGGCCGGCAGATTGCCGATATGCTGTTTGCCAAGGCGAAGGAGCGGGGGACGTCGCTTGTGCTCGTTACCCACGATCCCGCCCTTGCCGCACGCTGCGAGCGACAGGTGGCGATGCGCTCGGGGCGCATCGAGCCCGAGGTCGCGGTCGAGAAGGCCGCAATGGCATGAATTCGGACGAGATGAGCTTCCGTCGCAGCCTCAGCCTGGCATTTCGTTTCTCCTTGCGCGAGATGCGCGGCGGGCTCTCGGGCTTTTTCATCTTTCTGGCCTGCATTGCGCTGGGCGTGGGCGCCATTGGTGGCGTCAACTCCGTCGCCACGGCTATTACCGGAGCCGTGGAAGCCGAAGGCCAGTCGCTGCTTGCCGCCGATCTGCGTTTCGAGTTGAACCAGAGGCGTGCCGGCGATGCCGAGCTGTCGTTCCTTTCCGGGCTGGGCGACGTTGCCGAGAGCGCGAACATGCGCTCCATGGCGCGGCTCCCGGACGGTTCCGACCAGACGCTCGTGGAGGTGAAGGCGGTCGACGCGCTCTATCCGCTCTATGGAGAGCGGGTGACCGAGCCGCAGCTTTCCCATGCCGAACTCTTCGATGAAAAGGCGGGCGCGTATGGCGCCGCGGCGCCTCAACTGCTTTTCGAGCGGCTGGGTCTCGGTGTCGGCGACCGCATCATGCTGGGTGGGGAGACCATCGAGCTGCGTGCCGTGCTTGTCAGCGAGCCGGATGCCGTTTCCGACGGGTTCGGCTTTGCGCCGCGGCTGATGATTTCGCTGGACGCGCTTCAGGCGACCGGGCTCATCCAGCCGGGAAGTCTTGTCGAGCACGTCTACAAAGTGCGGCTCAATGGCGACGCGGGCGCTCTCGAAACTGTGCAGGCGCGAGCCGCGTCCGCGTTTCCGGAGGCCGGGTGGAGCATCCGTACGCGCAGCAACGCGGCGCCCTCGCTTTCGCGCAATATCGAACGGTTTTCGCAGTTTCTCACCCTGGTGGGGCTAACGGCTCTTGTGGTGGGGGGCGTGGGGGTTGCCAACGCGGTTCGAGCCTACCTCGACAGCAAGCGTGCCGTGATTGCGACCTTCAAGAGCCTTGGCGCTTCCGGCGGTTTCGTCTTCACCGTTTACCTCGTGCAGATCCTGATGATCGCCGGGATTGGTGTTCTCGCCGGCCTGGTGATCGGCGCCCTGATGCCGTTCGGCGCATCGGCTGTTCTGGCGAATGTCCTGCCGGTTCCCGCGACGGGCGGCGTCTATCCGGCGGCGCTTATGGTGGCGGCGCTTTTTGGCGTGATGATCACGCTTGTGTTCGCGCTGATGCCGCTCGGCCGGGCACGGGATGTGCCGGCGACGGCGCTTTTCCGGGAAATGGGTGTCGATGGGCGCGGCTGGCCGCGTCCCGTCTATATCGCTCTTTCGGTTGCCATCGCGGCGGGTCTTGCCGGTTTCGCGGTCTGGTTTTCCGACGACCGGCGCATGGCTGCGATCTTTGTCGGCGCGACCGTGTTTGCCTTCATCGTGCTGAGGGTTGTGGCGCTTGGCATTGAGTGCTGGCGCGCCGCAGTCCGCGTGTAACCTCGACGCCGCTGCGCCTGGCGCTCGGCAATATCCATCGCCCCGGCGCGCTGACGCCCTCCGTGGTGCTTTCGCTGGGCCTCGGTCTCACGCTGCTTGCCACGCTGGCGCTGATCGACGGCAATCTGCGCCGGCAGATCACCGGCAATCTGCCGGACGTCGCGCCAAACTTCTTTTTCGTCGACATCCAGAGCGGTGAGGTGGAAGCCTTTGCTGATCTGGTGAAGCGGGAAGCGCCCGGTGGCAAACTGATCCAGGTGCCGATGCTGCGCGGGCGCATTACCG
Source organism: Nitratireductor aquibiodomus NL21 = JCM 21793 (assembly GCF_000615975.1). Lineage (GTDB taxonomy): Bacteria > Pseudomonadota > Alphaproteobacteria > Rhizobiales > Rhizobiaceae > Nitratireductor > Nitratireductor aquibiodomus. The sequence goes on from NZ_BAMP01000085.1 coordinate 8,461, forward strand.
CGCTCAACGATGTGAATGTGCGTGATATGGAAATTCCGCCAGAGGGCGGCTGGGTGCTGCGGGGTGACCGTGGCATCACCTATGCCCGCAACGCGCCCGAAAACGCCACGCTGACACAGGGTGATTGGTGGCCGGCAGATTATCAGGGCGAACCGCTCGTTTCCTTCACGGCGGAGGAGGGTGGAGAGCTTGGTCTCAAGATTGGAGACACGATCACCGTCAACGTGCTCGGGCGTGACGTCACGGCGCGAATCGCCAATTTCCGCGCCGTCGAATGGGAGTCTCTGGCGATCAACTTCGTGATGGTGTTTTCGCCCAACACATTTGCCGGCGCTCCGCACGCCTGGCTGGCGACGCTGACGGATGCGGAAGCGACACAGGCTGACGAATCGCAGATTCTCAATGCCGTTACGCGCAGTTTCCCGACGGTGACCACCGTGCGCGTGAAAGATGCGCTCGATGTGGTGAACCGGCTTGTCGAGCAATTGGCCACCGCAATCCGTGCGGCAGCCGCCGTTGCGCTGATTGCCTCGGTTCTCGTGCTTTCCGGTGCACTGGCAGCCGGCAACCGGGCGCGGGTGCACGATGCCGTGGTCCTGAAGACGCTGGGTGCTACACGGCGCACGCTGATTGCCGCCTTTTCGCTCGAATATCTGCTGATCGGTCTTGCCACGGCGGTGTTCGCGCTGCTTGCGGGCGGGATTGCTGCCTGGTTTGTGGTGGCGCAGGTGATGGGCCTGCCCTCAAGCTTCCTGCCGGAGGTGGCGTTCACCACCGTTGTGGTGGCGCTGGTGATGACGGTTGGCTTCGGCCTGATTGGCACTTGGCGGGTTCTCGGACACAAGGCGGCGCCGGTTCTGCGCAATCTGTGAGCGTGAAAAACCGTTAACCCTGCGCATGGAGAGGTGCCGTTTCGCCCGCGAACTGTTGCCGCAGGTGCATTTCCGGCGTGGGGAGGTCTTGTCCTGAACACAAACTGACATCATATTTGATCTACGCATGCTGGTATCCCGCCAGCGGCGCACGGCCTCGTGGCCGTCACCGGACGGGATTTAAGCCAGAAAGGGGTAATTATGGCTGACCTTCGTAACTATCAGGCCCGCGCAACGCCCGGCGTGCGCGCGGACGCGGCCATCGACGAGGGCCTGCGCGCTATATGATCCGCGTCTACAACCTTATGGCGCTCGGCCTGGCGATCACCGGCCTTGCAGCCTTTGGCGCGTTCAACCTTGCCATCGCCGACGGCCAGCTCACGGCTTTCGGCCAGCTCATCTATGCCAGCGCCTTCCGCTGGGTTGTCATTCTCGCACCGCTTGCGCTGGTGTTCTTCCTGAGTTTCCGCATTCAGAACATGAGCGTGGGAGCGGCACAGACAACCTTCTGGGTCTATTCGGCTCTGGTGGGTCTGTCCCTGTCGACGATCTTCCTCGTCTACACGGGCGAGAGCATCGTCCGCACCTTCTTCATCACCGCCGCTTCGTTCGGCGCGCTTTCGCTCTGGGGCTACACGACCAAGCGTGACCTTTCGGGCATGGGGTCGTTCCTGTTCATGGGTCTGATCGGCATCATCATTGCCTCGATCGTGAACATTTTCCTCGGCTCATCGGCGCTGCAGTTCGCCATTTCGGTGATCGGCGTGCTGGTGTTCGCCGGCCTGACGGCCTACGACACCCAGCAGATCAAGGAGATGTATTACGAGGGCGACGATGCCACCGTGTCCGGCCGCAAGGCGATCATGGGCGCGCTGCGTCTCTATCTCGACTTCATCAACCTGTTCATGTTCCTGCTGCAGTTCCTCGGAAATCGCGAGTAGCGGGCGCGGAACCAGAAACAGTGCTATGGAGAGGGCGGCTTTCGGGCCGCCCTTTCTTTTGCTTCATTCGAGAGCGACCACCGAGTTTCCATGAAACCCACCATTCGCCCCGCAACGCCGGCTGACCTCCCGGCCATCACCCGCATCTATGCGCACGCCGTTGCCGGGGGCACGGCAAGCTATGAGCTTGAACCGCCGGGCGAGGCCGAGATGCGCGAGCGCATGGAGGCGCTCGTTCGCAATGGCTACCCCTATATCGTTGCTGAGAATGAAGACGAGATTCTCGGTTACGCCTATGCGGGTCCGTTTCGCCCGAGACGGGCCTATCGCTTCATGGTCGAGGATTCCGTTTATCTGGCGCCGGAAGCGCAGGGTCGCGGCGTGGGGCGGCTTTTGCTTCAGGCTCTGGTTGAAGCGTGCGAACGGTGCGGATTTCGCCAGATCGTCGCCGTTATCGGCGACGGCTCGGAGGAAAGCGCCTCGGTAAAACTGCATCGGGCCGCAGGTTTCCGCGATGCCGGCATTCTTCGCGGCAGCGGTTTCAAGCACGGGCGCTGGCTCGACACGGTGTTTATGCAGCTTACGCTGAATGAGGGCGATCGTGCGCCGCCCGATCCCGATTCCATCCCCGAACGTCTGTTTCGGGGCGAGTCGGTTCGTTGATGCCGGTTAGATCGTCGTGCGTCCATCCGGATGCACAAAGGACGATCCAAAATATTGATGGAGCATCGGAATAATCCGAAAACCGGATTCCGCTTGTCGGCCCGATGCTCTAGGTGACGAGTTTCAGCTTCTTGTCGAACACGGCCAGAACGCGTGCCAATTCATGCCCGCGTTTCAGGATTGCGCCTGTGGCGGCGATAACGCTGTAGGCACCCTGCTTCCGTGTCAACTTGGGATCCTTGACGATCTGAAACAGCGGGACTTCGCTGGTTCGCCGGAACACGGAGAACACCGCCCGGTCCCTCAGATGATCGATGGCGTAGTCACGCCACTCGCCTGCCGCGACCATGCGGCCATAGATGCGCAGAATCTGATCCAGTTCGCGCCGCTCGAAGGTTACGGGGAGATCGGAACGTGCCCTGCGTGCCTCGTGCAGCGGGATCAGTATCCCGGAGCCGTCCCTATCCTCCCCCGCGCTGCCGTAATCGGTCATTGGCTGTACCTCATGACGATTTGGTGACAGGGGAAGGTTCGCCCGCCATAGGCGGAATTGCAAGCCCGCATTCCCCGGGCTGCATTTGGCCGGGCCTGAGATGCAAAAAAAAGCGCCTCATCCTTCTTGATGGCATGGTTCATCAGAGTGGTTAGAGTTACCCACATCTTTTGCCGGCACGGCCAATCTTGCTCTGCAAGCCTCAATTGTTAGCCGGTAGTCACAAATCAGGACCGTTTGTCGGAATTGGTGATGACTTGCCTTTTTCTTGCCGCATTTTGTCCAAGCTCACGCCCCATTGTGCCGCAACGATCCACCCGTTGCCTGAGACGGTTCGGTCCGGACACGGATCCCGAAAACCCCAAGCCCCCCCGCCCTCGGGGTCATGACCGGATCGAACCAACTCTCGGATGTCCGAGCGGGCAGCGGTCCCAAGAGATCAAAACCGGTGCTGAATGAGTCAGCGCCGGTTTTTCTTTTGGGACCAAGCCGCGCGGCTACTCACCCAGGTCCTGATCCTGGATCGCCGTGCGTCCGTCCGGACGCACAAAGGACGATCTAAATTATTGATGGAGCATCGGAATAGCCCGAAAACCGGATTCCACTTTTCGGTCCGATGCTCTACGGGTTCATGGCAAATGCGCCCAATATCGCGCCCGGTCGACCGTCTTTGTCGACGCGCTGGAGCAGGAGTGCGCAGCCATTGCCCTTCTGCACCAGTTCGGCCTTGGGCATTTCGAAGCTCTTGGCGGCGCCATCCCACATGCCGATCGTCTGGATGCGGTTGACCGCGTTGCGATATTGTATCGATCGGCCACGGTTTTCGCCGGCGCGGATATCCACTGTGCTTTGCGGCGTGTAATCGACAAAGACCAGGTGCGCATTGATGGGCTCGCCCTTCAGGTTCTCGGGTATTGAGCCGACATTGACGACGATGGTGTCGCCCATGTCCTTGAGGGAAATATCCACCTGAAGTCCGTCCACGGTTCCTGCGAGGGCTTCAAGCGTTGAAGTGACCTTGCCCCGGTCCGCGCCATTCATGTCGCGCCGGCCGTTGACGATGGCCTGTGGCGTGTAGACGGATGCCCTTTGAAGTGCACCGGCATATCTTCTCTGCCGTTCGGAGTTCGCCGGGCTTGCGAGCGCATCACGCCAGCCCAGATAGTCCCAGTAATCGACGTGGTAAGCGAGGGCGACAACATCGCCTCGTGCCGCGAGTTCACCCAGCACGGCGTCTGCCGGTGGACAGGAACTGCAGCCCTGGCTCGTAAAGAGCTCCACAACACCGATCGGGCCGACCGGGCGGCTGGTGCTTTCGGCACTGCCGGGGTCAGTGAAGGCCAATAAGCCTAAAGCCACAGCCAGAAAATGGCCGGGTATCCAGAGCCGAAACATGCGCTCTCCGTTTGGGATGTGAAGCGATCATTGCTTTGTTTCAGAACTATAGGAGCGACCCCGCCTCAACAAGAAGTCACGTTCAGGTGAGACCGGCCCGCAGCGCGGTTTCCAATGGCAGAAACAAAAAAAGACCGCCGGCGTTTCCGCCGGCGGTCTGACTGAAGCGATCCCGTGGGCGGATCAGGCGGCCAGGTCGCGCAGGACGTATTGCAGGATGCCGCCATTCTTGAAGTATTCAAGCTCATCCAGCGTATCGATGCGGCAAAGAAGCGGAACCTCCTTTACCGAACCATCGGCAAAGGTGATCTTCGCGTTCACCGTGGCGCGCGGCTTGATGGTCTCGAGCCCGTCGATGGTGACGGTTTCATCGCCCTTCAGACCGAGGCTTGACCAGCTCGTTCCTTCGTCGGCAAAGACGAAGGGAATGACGCCCATGCCAACCAGATTGGAGCGGTGGATGCGCTCGTAGCTCTCAGAGATGACGGCGCGGACGCCGAGCAGATTGGTGCCCTTGGCAGCCCAGTCGCGCGAGGAGCCGTTGCCGTATTCGCCGCCGGCGAACACCACCAGCGGCACGCCTTCCTTGCGGTATTCCATGGCTGCGTCATAGATCGACATCTCCTCCTTGGAGGGATAGTGGATCGTGTAGCCGCCTTCGGTACCGTTTTCGCCCAGCATGTGGTTGCGGATGCGGATGTTGGCGAAGGTGCCGCGCATCATCACTTCATGGTTGCCGCGACGCGTGCCGTACTGGTTGAAGTCGGCAACGCCCACGCCATTGCCCATCAGGTACTTGCCGGCTGGCGACTGTGCCTTGATGGAACCGGCCGGCGAAATGTGGTCGGTGGTGATCTTGTCGCCGAACAGGCCGAGAATGCGTGCACCCTTGATGTCGCTCACATCGCCGGTCGTCTTCTTCATGCCGACAAAATAGGGTGGGTTCTGCACATAGGTCGACTTGTCGTCCCATGCATAGGTTTCGCCTTCCGGCACCTGCACGGCCTGCCAGTTTTCGTCGCCCTTGAAGACCTCGGCATACTTCTTCTCGAAGAGATCGCGGGTGACGTTCTTCTGGATGAACTCCTGGATCTCCTGATTGGAGGGCCAGATGTCCTTCAGATAGACGTCGTTGCCGTCCTTGTCCTGACCGATTGGTTCCTTGGTCAGGTCCTTGGTCACCGAGCCGGCGAGCGCGTAGGCGACGACCAGCGGCGGCGAAGCCAGGTAGTTGGCCTGCACATCCGGCGAGATGCGGCCTTCGAAGTTGCGGTTGCCGGAGAGAACGCCGGCAGCGATCAGACCCTTGTCGTTGATGGTCTTGGAGACCGGGGCCGGAAGCGGGCCGGAGTTGCCGATGCAGGTCGTGCAGCCGAAGCCGACGAGGTTGAAGCCGATCTGGTCGAGCTCCTTCTGCAGGCCGGAATTCTCCAGATATTCCGCAACCACCTGTGAGCCCGGAGCAAGCGAGGTCTTCACCCATGGCTTCTGCTTGAGGCCAAGACGGTTGGCGTTGCGGGCCAGCAGGCCGGCGCCGATCAGCACGCTCGGGTTCGAGGTGTTGGTGCAGGAGGTGATGGCGGCAATCGCCACGTCACCATGGCCAAGGTCGTAATCCTCGCCCTCAACCTGCCAGCGCTGTTCCAGCGTGGACGGATCCTTCTTGTATTCCTTCTCAAGCGATTCGGCGAAGCCGGATGCGATGTTGTCGAGCGGAATGCGGCCTTCGGGACGCTTCGGGCCAGCCATTGACGGAACGACTTCGCCAAGGTCGAGCTCGAGTGTGTCCGTGAAGACCGGATACTCGGTGCCCGTCTCGCGGAACATGCCCTGCGCCTTGCAGTAGGCTTCGACGAGCGCGATGCGGTCCTTGGAGCGACCGGAGACATTGAGATAGTTCAGCGTTTCCGAATCGACCGGGAAGAAGCCGCAGGTTGCGCCGTATTCCGGGCCCATATTGCCGATGGTAGCGGCGTCGGCCAGCGTCAGATGGTCGAGGCCTTCGCCGAAGAACTCGACGAACTTGCCGACAACGCCTTTCTTGCGCAGCATCTGCACGACGGTGAGAACCAGATCGGTGGCCGTCACGCCTTCCTTCAGTTTGCCGGTGAGCTTGAAGCCGATGACTTCCGGCAGGAGCATGGAGATCGGCTGGCCGAGCATGGCCGCTTCGGCCTCGATGCCGCCCACGCCCCAGCCCAGCACGCCCAGACCATTGATCATGGTCGTGTGCGAATCGGTGCCGACGCAGGTGTCCGGATAGGCAATCGTCTTGCCGTCCTCATCCTTCGTCCATACGGCCTGACCGAGATATTCGAGGTTCACCTGGTGGCAGATGCCGGTGCCGGGCGGCACGACGCGGAAGTTCTTGAACGCCTTCTGACCCCATTTCAGGAAGCGGTAGCGTTCGCCATTGCGCTGGTACTCCAGCTCCACATTGCGCGAGAAGGCCTTCGGTGTGCCGAACTCATCGACAATAACCGAGTGGTCGATGACGAGGTCGACTGGCACCAGCGTTGATCTTCTGCGGGTCGCCGCCGAGCGACACCATGGCATCGCGCATGGCCGCCAGATCCACCACGGCGGGAACGCCGGTGAAGTCCTGCATCAGCACGCGGGCCGGGCGGTAGGCGATCTCGTGACCGGCCGTACCCCGGTCGTCGAGCCATGCCGCGACCGCTTCGATATCGGACTTGGTGACCGAGCGTCCGTCTTCGTTGCGCAGCAGGTTCTCAAGCAGCACCTTCATGGAGAAGGGCAGGCGGGAAATGCCTTCGAGCCCGTTTTTCTCGGCCTCCTTGAGATCGAAATAAACATACTCCGCATCCCCCACCTGGAGGGTGCGACGGCAATTGAAACTGTCTAGAGATTTGGTCACGGGCGATCCTATCCTGTTCTGCTATCCGAAACGGGAACGGACTCCTCGAGGCATCACGCGCAAAAGGTGCGGGTACGGTCATTTCCGCTGTCCGCCCCCAAGCGTCCCGGCCGTTCAAGGCGGCGCGCGCGCGGGGTATCGGCACAAAGAGTTACACGCCGACCGCTGGCGTGGTTGAGGCGGATATAGAGAATTTTGTAGAAGAGTTCTAGAGTGAGAAATGGCAAATCTGCCATGTCGTAAAAAATTCAGGACCATATCTTTGCCGAAGGACGACCACATGATGCGGCTTGCTGCCGAGGGGCTTGGCGGTGAGCGCGGCGGCGAGACCGTGTTCGCCGGCATTTCCTTCACGCTCGGTGAAGGCGAGGCGCTGACGGTCACGGGGCCAAATGGCGCCGGCAAATCCACCTTGTTGCGCGTCGTGTGCGGCCTTTTGCCCGCCTGTGGGGGCACTGTGCAGTTTACCGGCGGCGGCGAAGCTTTTCCCGATGTCGCCTCAGCCTGCCATTATCTTGGCCACCGTAATGCAATGAAGGCCGAGCTTGGCGTCGAGGAAAATTTGCGCTTCTGGCAGGAGTTCATGGGTGAGCCCCATCTGCCGCCATTCGAGGCGCTGGAGATGGTGGGTCTGGGCGATATCGGCCATTTGCCGTTCGGCTATCTGTCCACGGGCCAGAGGCGGCGTGCTTCCATCGCGCGGCTTCTGGTGAGTTATCGGCCCGTCTGGCTGCTCGATGAGCCGACCTCCGGTCTCGACAAGGCATCGGAAGCGCAGTTCGCCGATCTGATGGCGGTGCATCTGGAGGATGGCGGCATGATCATGGCCGCCACACATCTGCCGCTTGGCCTGAAGGGCGCGCGTGAATTGCGCATGGGGGAGGCGGCGATATGAAGGCATTTGGCCGCCGCCGCGGGGGGCGAGGTGAAGCAAGGCACGTCATCCCGGAAGTCCGAAGGGCTATCCGGGACCCATTGGGAGAATGCCAAGGGGCGAGTCCCCGTTTCGCTACAGGCTCCGATTGGCGCTGTTTGTCGGTTTCTCGGAGACCGGCCGTGCCTCTCAATGGGTCCCGGCTCTCCTTCCAGTCGGCCGGGATGACGGGGGGCAGGGATGAATGTTCTGCCTTTCAGACGGGTGAAATTCGCTTTCATCTCACGCCAATGCCGCCTTTGGTGGCACCATGCTAGCGCTTTTCCGACGCGAGCTGCAGATTGGCGTGCGCACCGGCAACGGGGCGCTGACCGGTGTGCTATTCTTTCTTGCCGTTGTCGCCGTCATACCTTTCGGCGTCGGGCCGGATCTAAACCTCCTTGCGCGCATTGGCCCGGCGATCCTCTGGATCGGAGCGCTGCTTGCCGGCCTTCTCGGGCTTGAGCGCCTGTTCCAGGCTGATCGTGAGGACGGCTCCCTGGACCTGCTGCTTCTGGCCGACAGCCGGCACATGACGGCCTTGACCGTGTTTGTAAAATGCTGCGCGCACTGGACGGTCAACGTCCTGCCGTTGGTGGTCGTGACCCCGCTGCTCGGTCTTTTCATGAATGTCGAGCCGGCGGGCATTCCCGCGGCGACCGCGACGCTGG
>NZ_BAMP01000084.1 GCF_000615975.1 Nitratireductor aquibiodomus NL21 = JCM 21793
GCCGGCCGAGCCATGCCGGCTGGGCGCTCAAGGATGGCCGCTCCGCCATCGCCGCCATGGCGCGCAAGGTGCTGGAGATCGAAAGCATGACAGGCGAGGACTGCACCTTCTCGGTCGGTGTGATCCATGCGGGGCAATGGGTGAATTGCGTGTCGTCCACCTGCGATGCGGAAGTGCTTTCCATGGCCAAGCGCCAGGCCGATCTCGACCATGGCGTGGAGCGCATGCTGGCGCTTTCGGGCGAGGAAAACGACGTGGTGATCGAGGTGACGCGCGGCGTGACGCGGCCGGTGTGGGAGCCGGATGCCGGCACGATGGCGGTTTATGAACTGGCGCGCGGCATTGCCGGCGAAATCGGCTTCGAGCTGACCCATGCCAGCGCCGGCGGCGGCTCGGATGGCAATTTCACCGGCGCGCTCGGCATCCCGACGCTCGATTCCATCGGCGTGCGCGGGGCGGGGCTGCACACGCTCGGCGAATATATCGAGACCGACAGCCTGGTGGAGCGCGCGCAGCTTATGGCGGGGCTTTTGACACGGCTGACATAAAACCCTTTCCGCGCAGCAACGCCGCAGCCGCCTCGCCGGCGCTGCGGATATAGGCCGTGTGTGATGCACGAGCATGGTGGAAAAGGCGCCGTCGAGCAGAAGCAGGACATGGCGCGCGAGCTGCGGCGCGTGGTCGGGCTGTTCGGCGGCAATCACCTCGGCTAGCCAGGCCTCAAGCCGCTTCTTGTGGGCCGAGGCCTGCTTCACCGCCGGGTGGCCCGGTGTCTCGACCAGTTCGGCCGCCGTGCGCAGGAAACCGCAGCCCTTCCAACGGCGGCTTGCTGCACCTTTGGCGATGTTGTCGAAGATGGCGCGGATGCGCTCGGGAAGCGGACCCTCCGCCTGCGCAAACCATTCGGCGAAGAGGTCGAGATTGGGCTGGTCGCGGGAGGCGAGATAGGCGGTGACCAGATCGTCCTTGCTGCGGAAATGATAATAGAGCGTCTTCTTGGTGAGGCCCGCCTTCTCGGCCACCGTGTCCATGCTGACGGCGCGCACACCCTTGCCATAGAACAGGCGGCTGGCCGTTTTGACGATTTTTTCCCGGGTTTGTGCGGCGTCTCTGGGCATGGCAATCTACACTGACTAGTGAGTTTATATAATTGGTGTTTGATGTTAGCCCGGATGCAGGTTTCTGCAAAGGCATCGGAGGATGACATGTCGACCAGCACAGTGCTTTTTGAGAAGCGCAGCCAGATCGCGCTGCTGACGCTCAACCGGCCACAAAAGCTCAACGCCCTGAACTACGCGACCAATGACAGGCTCATGGAGCTGCTGGATCAGATCGAGCAGGATGAGACCATCAAGGCGGTGATCCTGACAGGGGCGGGGGATCGGGCCTTCTCGGCCGGCGGCGACATCCATGAGTTTTCGCAAAGCATCAAGGACGGCGTGGATGTGGCGATGCGCGATTTCGTGCGGCGCGGGCAGGCGATGACGTCGCGCATGGAGGCGTTTCCGAAGCCCATCATCGCGGCGGTGAACGGGCTTGCCTTCGGCGGCGGCTGCGAGATCACCGAGGCCGTGCATCTGGCGATCGCGAGCGAGCGGGCGCTCTTCGCCAAGCCGGAGATCAACATCGGCATCCCGCCCACCTTCGGCGGCACGCAGCGCCTGCCAAGACTGGCCGGACGCAAGCGGGCACTCGAATATCTGCTCACGGGCGATCCCTTCTGCCCCGAGCGCGCGTGCGAGGTGGGCATCGTCAACCGGGTCGTTCCCCATGAGACGCTTCTCGACACGGCCTTCGAGCTCGCCGGACGCATCACGCGCCATTCACCACTGGCGAGCGCGCGTATCCTCCATGCGGTGACGCGCGGGCTCAACACCACCATTGCGGAGGGGCTGCAGATCGAGAGCGAACAGTTTGCCAGAATGGCTGTGACCCGCGACGTGCATGAGGGGCTCGGTGCGTGGATCGAGCGGCGGACGCCGCGCTATGAGGGGCGGTGATGCCGCGGTTCAGGTGGCGCGCGCACACTCGCTAATGACCCATTGCCGGAAACGCGCCATCGCGTTTGTCTGCGGCCGGTCCGAGTGCCAGGTGAGGTAATAGCGGCCGGCAGAGACCATCGTGCCGAAGGGCTGAACCAGCCTGCCCTCGGCGATCTGGCGGGCAAACATGGCAACCGGCAGAAGCGCGACGCCCGCGCCCTCAGCGGCAAGCTGCGCCAAGGCGATGGAGGAATCCAGCACCGGGCCGGTGACGGGCGGGCAGGGTGTGCCCGCCGCCTCGAACCAGCCGGGCCATTCGGCACTGCGATAGCTTCTTAAGAGAACCATCTGGGCCAGATCCGCAGGCTCCGATAGACGCAGCGCGAGGGACGGCGCGCAGAGCGGCGCCATGGGTGCTGCGACAAGCGGGACCGCATCATTTCCGGTCCAGCTGCCATTGCCGAAGCGGATCGCCATGTCGAGCCCTTCACGCAGAATGTCGACGCGGTTGTTGTTTGTGGAGATGCGCAGGTCGACCTCCGGATGGGCGTTCTCGAAGGCGGCAAGCTGGGCAACAGCCAGCCGAGCGCGAAGGTGGTGTTCACGCCGATCTTCAGGAGCTCCACATCGCGCCGCCCGGTGATGCGGGACAGCGTGCGGGCAATGCCGTCGAGCCCGTGTTCCAGCACGGGATAGAGGAGGCGCCCCTCATCGGTCGGCACTAGCCCGCCGGACGCCCGCAGAAAAAGCGCGACGCCGAGCCTATCCTCCAGCCGGGCGATCTGGTGGCTGACGGCGGCCTGCGTGACCCGCAGTTCCTCCGCCGCCCTGGTGAAACTGCCCTGCCGCATGGCGACCTCGAACACGCGCAGCGCATTGAGCGGAATATCGGCTCTGTCCATTGATATTACTTTATCTAATGATGTCCCTGATCATTTGTCGTTTGCGGGGCAAAGGCAAGCCGAAATATAGGGTTGTCATGACATTGTCTGATGTCATGCAAGGGCATTGCGGGGCTCCTCCGCCGGCTGACAGGCAAACGCCAGCCGGCATGAACAAGGAACAAGACATGCGTAAACTGACATCTGTTCTGTCGCGCTTCGCGGCAGGGCTCGCGCTCGGCCTGTCGCTTTTCGGCCCCGCCAGCGCAGACGAGGGCGCTGCGACGCTCTCCCAGACAGTCGAGCGAATTGAAAGCACGCTCGGCGCACGGGTGGGCATCGTGATCCGCGACACCGGTTCGGACTGGCGCTGGAGCCACCGCGCGGAAGAACGGTTTCTGATGAACAGCACGGTGAAGGCGCTAATTTGCGGCGGCGTGCTTGCCGAGCTGGACAAGGGAATGTTGACCCTCGATCAGACCCTGCCCATTCGCCAGTTCGATATCGTTTCCTATTCGCCGGTGACCCAGAAGCATGTGGGCAAGGCTATGTCGATCGCAGATCTTTGCCTTGCTACACTGGACATCAGCGACAATGCGGCAGCGAACCTCCTGATCGGGAGGCTGGGCGGACCGAAGGCGGTCACCGCCTTCCTGCGCAGCATCGGTGATCCCGTCAGCCGCCTCGACCGGCTGGAACCGAAGCTCAACGCCTTTGCGCCCGGTGACCCGCGCGACACGACGACGCCGGCAGCCATGACCGAAACCTGGCATGCCCTGCTCCTGGGCGATGTGCTGAAACCCGCCTCGCGCACGCAACTCATTGAATGGATGAGCCATGGCGGCGTGACCGGCGCCCTGATGCGCGCCTCCCTGCCGAAAGACTGGGCGATTTCCGACAAGTCCGGCGCGGGAAGCCACACGCGCAATCTGGTGGCTATGGTGACGCCGCCCGGGCGCGCGCCCTTCCTCGTCTCAATCTTCATTTCCGACACGGATGTGGATTTTGAAACGCGCAATGGGGCGCTGAAGGATGTCAGTGCAGCCATCGTGGACGTGCTGAAACGCCGATAGGAACGATACGGACGGCGCGGCGCTCAGAAATCGAGTGCAGCGCCGTCCACCACCTCCTTCATGACGAAAAAGGTGCGCGTCTGGCGCACGCCGGGCAGGGCGATCAGCTGGCTGCCGTGCAGCCGGTTGAAATCGGCCATGTCGCGCACCCGGATCTTGAGAAAATAGTCGAAATCGCCAGCCACCAGATGGCAATCGAGAATGAAGGGCAATTTGCGGATCGCCGCTTCGAAGGCGGAAAAGCTCTCCGGCGTGGAACGGTCGAGAACCACACCAACCATGACCAGGGCCCCGCGCCCGACCGACTGCGGAGCGACCACCGCATGAACACCGCGCACATAGCCCTCCCTGAAAAGCCGTTCGGTGCGGCGGTGGCAGGTGGCGGCACTGACGCCGACAAGCTTTGCCAGATCGGCATTGCTCAGCCGGCCATCGCGCTGCAGATGCCGGAGAATGCGCATGTCGGTGCGGTCAAGATTACTCTCGATGGAAGATTCTTCCATTCAGAATCCTATCGAATTGGAAAATGGATCAGCTATTAGGTCACGTCTGCGATTCATAAGCAATCTGATGCTTAAATCTGAAAGCACATTCCGCAATTTCTCGGCTAGGCTCGCCGCAGATCAGACATCATCGAAAGGCCTGCCATGCTGGAGAAATTCGAACGCTATCCGCTCACTTTCGGCCCCACGCCCATTGAAAAGCTGGAGCGCCTTTCCGCGCATCTGGGCGGCGGGGTTTCGCTCTATGCCAAGCGGGAGGACTGCAATTCCGGCCTCGCCTTCGGCGGCAACAAGCTGCGCAAACTGGAATATATCGTGCCCGATGCGATTGCTTCAGGTGCCGACACGCTGGTTTCCATCGGCGGCGTGCAATCGAACCACACGCGCATGGTTGCAGCGACGGCGGCGAAGATCGGCTTCAAATGCCGGCTGGTGCAGGAAAGCTGGGTGCCGCATGAAGATGCCGTCTATGACCGGGTCGGCAATATTCTCTTAAGCCGCGTGATGGGTGCGGATGTCGAAATGGTGGACGAAGGGTTCGACATCGGCATCCGCGAGAGCTGGGAAAACGCGCTGAAAGACGTGGAAGCGAAAGGCGGAAAGCCCTATGCGATCCCCGCCGGCGCCTCGGTGCATAAATATGGCGGCCTCGGCTATGTGGGTTTTGCCGAAGAGGTGCGCACGCAGGAGAAAGAACTCGGCTTCACCTTCGACTATATTGTCGTCTGCACCGTGACGGGCTCCACGCATGCCGGCATGCTGGTCGGGTTTGCTGCTGACGGGCGGGCGCGCAAGGTGATCGGCATCGATGCGTCCGGCACACCGGACCAGACCCGCGCGCAGGTGCTGGAGATCGCGCGCAACACGGCGAAGCTGGTGGAGCTCGGCCGCGAGATTGCCGATGACGATCTGGTGCTGATCGAGGATTACGCCTACCCCGCCTATGGCGTGCCCTCGGAAGAGACGAAGGACGCCATCCGCCTGTGCGCGCGGCTTGAAGGCATGATGACCGACCCGGTCTATGAGGGAAAATCCATGCAGGGCATGATCGACCTGGTGAAGAAGGGATTTTTTCGCGAAGGTTCGAAAGTGCTCTACGCGCATCTCGGTGGCGTGCCGGCCATCAACGGCTACAGCTATGCCTTTCGCAACGGGTGAGGGGAGAGGGGGTTATACCCCCAGAAAACGCGCAAGCGCCTGATCCACCTCCGCCAGCAATGGTGTCTCGATATGGCCTATGCGGCGTCCGAGCTTCGCCACCGGCACGGCCGCGGGCTTGTCGACCATGATCTGCGAGACGGCCCTGAGGCCGTTTTCCTGCGAGGGCGCGACGGTGATGCGGAAAAGCGGCCATTCATGCACATCGCTGGTGATCCGCAAAACCACCACAGACGGCAATTCGGCAAAGGCATCGTCCTGCACGACAAGCGCGGGGCGCGGCTTGCCATAATCGCCGGCGACAGCGATGGTCACCAGATCCCCGCGCCTTATTTCCATTCGTCACCAAAGGAAGATAGATCGTCTTCCAGCTCACGCATGACCGCCGCCTCGTCGGACGAGACCCGGCTGGCAGCGGCGGCTTCACGTGCCTGCCGCGCGGCCTCCTCCTCAAACCGGCGGCGCCTGTCCTGTTCGATCTTCTCAAGAGCGAGACCGCGCATCAGCGCACCGAGAGATTTCCGGTCTTTTCTGGCAAGACGCGCAAGCGCATTCTTCGTCTCACCATCAATGCGGAAGGTGATCGACTCTTCTTTCTGATTTTGCATTCGCGGCATGGCACGTCCCTAGGGTTAGGACATTTGATCTTGCAAGATGTAAGACATTTTTGCGTACTTTTCAAACGATCCGGAACACCGCGCCACTGCCGGCATCGCGGTAGAAATCCACACGCTCGCCATTCCAGTGATAGTCGATGTGACGGCCCTGCACGGGGCTGGCCGCGCTGTCCGGATAAAAGAGGCCGGCACATTCGCCGCCCGGATGGCGCACGCTTGGATAGGCAATGCCTTCGGAGCCGGCTGCGCGCAGAGCAAGGGCAAGCGCCTGCGCCTCGGCATAATTGTCAGGGGCGAGTGCTGCATCAAAACCGCCACCACGCAGATCGTGGAGCTCTGCCTTCACGTCGAGCACGATCTCGCGGAACTGGGAGGTCCAGCCGGCGGGCTCGCCCGTTGCCGCCATGAAGCGGGCATGGTGGTGGATGGTTTCGAACAGCGCGGTCTCGAAAGAGGCCGCCACATAGAGGACGCCAAAACGTCCATCGCTGAAGCGGCTCGGCCGGTCCGGACTGACATGGGTGAAGGGCGCCATCAGAAAGGAGGCCCCCGGCCCCGACACGCGCCGCGCAGGCGGCACGAGATCGAGCTTGCCGATGGTTTCCATGATGCGCGGATTGGTCTTCTGCTCGGCGGAAATGAGCAGAGGCCAGTCGGCTGGATCGGCAATATCCTCGAAGAGGTCGATCGGGGGATAGATGCTGCGGATGATGCGCACCGCGCCACGCCAGTCGATGGAGGCGAGGGGCGGCGTGTCACTGCCGGTCACCAGCCACCCCGCTCGGCATCGAGATAGCGGCGCACGCGCATCAGGTCGGTGAGTTCGCCGCCCAGCATGATGTCGAGCGCGGTGTGGCCGGCGAAGGCTTCATTGGGCCGGGAGATCCAGCGATAGGCGCGCTGGGGCTCGCGGAAGATGAGACGCAGCGCCTTGTGGATGCCAATCATGTTCGAAAGCCGCGCCCGGCCATCACGGTCGATGCGGCCAGGCCCTTCCGCTTTCCAGCGCCGATAGGTGCGCAATGGCAGATCGAGCAGGATGGCCGCCTGCTCATCGGTGATCTCCCACAGCCGGAAGAGATTGACCGTGGCGCGAAACATCGCCGCTGCCTCGTCATCCGTTATCGGTGCGGGGCGGAATTCCTGAGTTCGGGTATCGACCGGCTGCAACTGCGCCATGCTTTTCTCCTTTTGGCATTAAATAATATAGATAATGCCATTTGGCAACTTATCCGATGGAAACAGGCCAACCACATGGACCGCATGGGCCTCATGCACCCGGTGGGATGACGGCACCAGATGAGGGAAAAAATAATACCAGTTCAAAACCTGTGAAAAATCTGCCATGATGGACAGGCAAGGACAGGCCAGAGGAACCCGAGATGGAAGAAGCGGCAATTCTCGACTTTATGCGTGGGCACATCGCGCGCGGCAACAGCGCCGAACCGCTCTATCGAAGGGTCGAGATGGCGCTGGCGGAAGCCATTCATTCCTCGCGGCTGAAACGGGGGGCGGTGATCCCCAGCGAGCGCACGCTGTGTGCTGCCCTATCCATGTCGCGCGTCACCATACGCCGCGCCATCGAGGATCTGGAACGGGAGGGGCTTTTGCACCGGCGGCACGGCGCGAAGACGGTGGTTTCCTCACGGCTGGAAAAGTCGCTCTCCACCATGACCAGCTTTTCCGAAGACATGCGCTCGCGCGGGCTGGAGCCCGGCTGTATCTGGATTTCCAAGGAAACCGCGCGCCCTTCACCCGCCGAGATGATGGCGCTGGGCATTTCGGGTGGCGACCAGATCGCGCGTCTGAAGCGCATCCGCACCGCCGACGACATGCCCATCGCCATCGAAACGGCGGCTCTGCCCGTGCGGTTTCTGCCCAAACCCGCAGCGGTTGGCGCATCACTCTACCAGGCGCTGGAGGCACGCGGTGCCATGCCGGTACGCGCGGTGCAGCGCATGCAATCGACGCCGATCACGCCGGAAGAGGCGCGTCTGCTCGAGGCGCCTGCCGACACCAGCCTGCTGGTGGTGGAGCGCCGCTGTTTTCTGGAAGACGGGCAGATCGTGGAATTCACGCAGACCAAATATCGCGGCGACGTCTATGATTTCGTGATCGAGTTGCACCGATAATACCAGTTTAAAACTGGTTGTTATCTGGTATTTGATCTGCCTATGATGCCCTGTGCAAACGGGGGAGAAAGCGTGACAGACAGCATTCAGTCGCTTGAGAACGGTCTGATCGTCTCCTGCCAGCCGGTGACAGGCGGGCCGATGGATACGGCACCCTTTGTCGTGGGCTTCGCGCTGGCCGCTCTTGCAGGCGGCGCGCAGGGATTGCGGATTGAATCTGCCCCTTATGTGAATGCCGTGCGGGCGGCGACCGACGCGCCCATCATCGGGCTCGTGAAGCGGGATCTCGGCAATTCGCCTGTGCGGATCACGCCGTGGATCGAGGATGTGGAGGCGCTGGCGGCGGCAGGGGCGGATGTGATCGCCTATGACGCAACACAGCGCGCGCGGCCGGTGCCGACGGCCGAGCTCGTCAAGCGTATTCATACAGCGGGAAAGCTCGCCATGGCCGATTGCTCCGTCATTTTCGATGCGCGGCAGGCGCTGGATGAGGGAGCCGAAATGGTGGGCTCGACGCTTTCGGGCTACACGGGCGGACCGGAGCCGACGGAGCCCGATCTCGACCTGATAAGCGCTATGCGCGCGCTGACCCCCTATGTGGTCGCTGAAGGCTGCATCCGCCAGCCGCACCATGCGAGCGCCGCGCTCCAGGCCGGCGCGCGGCTGGTGGTGGTCGGTTCGGCGATCACGCGCCCTGAACATGTGACCTCGTGGTTCCGTGCCGACATGGACGAGGCGGTGGGAGCGGGCGCATGAGCGACAGGGAAACGGTTCTGGCGCTCGATATTGGCGGGACGAAAATGCTCGCCGCCCTCGTGCGTGGTGAGACCGTTGCCGATAGCCTGACCATGCCGACCCCGAAAGGTGAGGGCGGGCCTGCCGAATGGCTTGAGGCGCTGTTTGCCGGAATCGCGCACTGGCAGGGTGCTTATGACTGCGTTGGCGTGGCGGTGACAGGCATTGTCGATGACGGGCTCTGGTCGCCGCTCAACCGCAGGACGCTCGACATTCCAGACCGGTTTCCGCTGTTGCAGACGGTGGTTGGCCTTTCGGGAAAACCGGCCATCGCCGCCAATGATGCGCAGGCCGCCGCATGGGGCGAATATCGATATGGTGACGGTGAGGGGGATCTCGTTTTCCTGACGATATCTACCGGCATTGGTGGCGGCGTCGTTCTGGACGGCAAGCTGCGGACCGGGCTCGCCGGCCATTTCGGCCTCACACAGGGGCAGGATTTCGATGGCGCGCTTGAAGATCATGTCTCAGGGAATTTCATTGCCGCCGAGGCGGCGGCGCATCAGCCGGGCGCGAGTGCGCGTGAAGTTTTTGCGGCAGCGGAGAAAGGCGAGAGCTGGGCCGAAGCCATTCTCGATCTTTCGGCACGGCGCGCGGCCATTTTGTGCCGCAACATTCAACTGACCTTCGACCCGGCGCGCATCGTGATCGGCGGTGGCATCGGGCTGGCGCCGGGCTACCGGGCGCGCATCGAGGCGCATCTTAACGATGTGCCGGAAAGGCTGAGGCCCCGGCTTGTGCCGGCGAGGCTCGGCGACAAGGCCGGCGTGGTGGGGATCGCCGACCTGGCACGTGAAACCAAGACCCAAAACCAGACAAACCAATAAATGGGAGAATGACAATGAAACCTGTTGCACGATTTGCCGCCGCCCTTCTGGGCAGCGTTTTTGCCGCCGGCCTTTATGCCGGGGCGGCCAATGCGGAAGTGACCGTGCTCGGCTGGCCGGGCGGCCCGGAAGAAACGGCGCTGCGCGCTGCCGCCGACGCCTATAACGCCAAGGACGATGTGAGCGAAGAGAACAAGGTCGAGCTTCTGTTCTTCAACCGCGACGGCTTCTGGGACAAGTTGCAGGCGGACCTTGCCGCAGGCTCGGACGCGTTCGATCTCAACCTACTCGCCACCTATTCCATCGGCCGTTACGCGCCCTTCATGGAGCCGGTGGAGCTTTCCGACGAGGCGCAGGCGCTTTATGGCGATGCCGTGCTTTCGACCATGCAGTTCGACGGCAAACAGTATGGTGTGCCGACCGACCTTTCGCTCCATTTCATGTATTACCGCAAGGACCTGATCGACGCGCTGATGAGCGATGACGATGCCAAGGCGCGCTATGCGGACATCAGCAAGGAGCATCTGGGCACGGCGATGGAGCCGAAGAACCCGGATGATTGGACCTGGGACGATTATGCGGCGACCGCGCTCTATTTCACCAAGGCGGTGAACCCCGACAGCCCGACGCGCTATGGCACGGTTCTGCAGATGAAGAACCTGCTCTTCAACATCATGGTGTGGCAGTCGACCGCGCGCTCTTATGGCGGCGACTGGATGGATGCCGATGGAAAGATCACGGTCGACTCGGAGGCATTCCGCAAGGGGCTGGAGCTCTACAAGAAGCTGTATGATGCCGGTGCGACGCCGCGCGATTCCCTTTCCTATGAATTCGCCGAGGCGAATGCCGCCTACGCGGCGGGCCAGGTGGCGGCCATGGTGCAGTGGAACGCTGCGGCAGCCGACCTGACCAATGCGGAAAAGTCCCCCGCCGTGGGCGAGGTGACGGCAACGATTGCGCCGCCAGCGGGCCCGGAAGCCCGCGCCACGCATATTCATGGTCTGGGGCTTGGCCTCAACAAGAGTGCCGAAAACAAGGAGGGTGCGAAGGCCTTCCTGAAATGGCTCTCGACCGAGGAAGCCGCCCTGATCTACGCCCGTGCGGGCGGTGCGCCCGCGCTCTCGGCGGATGCGGTTTCGGCTGTTGCGGAAGAGCGGCCGGACCTCGTGCAGCTGGGTGAATATGCCGGTGCCTATGGCTACGTCATGAATGGCGGCGCATCGGCCAACGCGCTTGCGATCTACGAATTGCAGGCGAAGGAGTTCACAGGCTACTGGTCGGGCCAGCAGGATCTCGATACGGCGTTGGCCAATGTCGAGAAGGGCATGGCGGATCTCCTGAAGTAAGGCTGGTGCTGGCCCCTCATCCGCCTGCCGGCACCTTCTCTCCGCTTGCGGGAGAGGGTGAGGGGCCGATGCCAAGCATCGAACCGATCTGAAAACCAGACCAAGACGCACCATGGAAACGACCCATCGCCTTGAATGGACGCTGCTTGCGACGCCGCTGATGGCGTTTCTGCTGGTGTGTCTCGGCTTCCCGGCCATCGTGAACCTGATCTACTCCGTCTCCGACATCAGCTTTGAGACGCTGCGGAGCCCGGAGATTTCAGGGCTTGGCAATTTTGCCGCCGTGTTGACCGACAGCGGTTTCTGGCGGGCCAACTGGTTTTCGCTGCGCTTCGGTCTGCTGACGGCCATTCTCGAATGCCTGATCGGGCTGGGGCTCGCCGTCTTTCTCGCGCCGCTCTTCAAGGATCGTAGCTGGCCGATTGCCATCTTGATGCTGCCGCTGATGGTGGCACCGGCGCTGATGGGGCTGATGTATCGGCTTGTGTTGCATGAATTCGCCGGACCGGTGCCGCATTATCTGTGGGCGTGGTTTGGCAACAGCCCGGCGTTTCTGGGACCGAACTCGGCCTTCTGGACGCTGATTGTGGTCGAGACGCTGCAATGGACGCCGTTTGCATTTCTGCTTTTTCACATGGCCTATCAGGCGATCCCGGAGGAGCTGCGGGAGGCCGCATCGATCGACGGCGCGACGGGGTTCGCCCGCTTCTGGCGCATCGAACTGCCCTTGATGCTGCCGACACTGGCGGCGGCGCTTCTGATCCGTTTCATCGACGGGTTTCGCGTGTTCGACAATGTCTATGTGCTGACCGGAAGCGGGGCAGGGGGCTCCACCACCTCGCTCTCGATCTATATCTATGAAGCCTTCTTCAAACAGGCAGCCATCGGCAAGGCAGTGGCGGCGTCGGTGATCCTGTTTGCCGTGTCGTTTGCCGTGCTTTACGGCCTCAACCGCCTTGCAAGGCGCAGGAGACGATGATGCTCAACGCGATCCGCTGGGCCGTGTTCGCCCTTGCCGCCTTTGCCATGAACTTTCCGCTTATCGTCACGCTGGTAACGTCGTTCAAGAGCGCGCGCGAAATCTCCACCAATCCCGGCCTTTGGATCAACGCGCCGACGCTGGAAAATTACGCGACAGTGCTGACGGTTTCCGACCGTCTGAATATTTTCCTATACCTTACCAACAGCTTCGCCGTGGCGGCCATGGGCACGCTTCTGGCCGTGGCGCTGGCGCTGCCGGCGGCCTATGCCATCGTGCGCGGGCGGTTTGGTGAAAAGACGCTTCTGCCGTTGATCGTGAATCTGCGGGCGGTGCCGCTCGTCATCTTCGCCATACCCATCTACATGATGTTCCAGTTCATGGGCCTGCTCGACACGCGGCTGGGCCTGGGGCTGGTGATGACCATCGTCAACATTCCGCTGGTCTTGATCATCCTCGTCAACGCCATTTCGGACGTGCCGTTCGAGCTGGACGAGGCGGCGATGATCGACGGGGTGAGCCGTACGGGCATTCTGTTCAAGATCGTCGGCCCGGTGTGCCGGCCGGCCCTTGTGACGAGCATGATCTTCGGTTTCATCACCGCGTGGAACGAGTTCCTGTTCGGCCTGATGCTGACCACCTCGAAAGCGGTTCCGGTGACGGTCGGCGCGTCGTTCTTCTTCGCAGCGTCGGGCGGCGGCGTTCAATGGGGCGTGGCAGCGGCGGTGATGATGGTGGGCGCCCTGCCACCCATGCTGCTCGGGCTCGTGATGTATCGCAAGATCAGCGGCACGATGATGGCAGGAGCGGTGAAGGGGTAGTCAGGACCCGTTCTTTGCCCGGTGGAAGGCGACAAGCGCATTGGCATGGCCGTGGCCGAGGCCATGCTCGGATTTGAGCTCCGCCACCATCTCCATATGTTTCTTGCCGCCCATTTTATCGATGACGGACAGCCAATGATCGATTGGCTGCCCATAGGTCTTTTCGATGGACGGGAAATAGGAAGCGGGGCCTTTCACTTTTGGCTTTTCCGGCATGGCGTTTCACTCCTGCAGGCTAATGTATGCGCCTTAACTGCAAGACGATTGAAACATCCGGTTTCCGACATACCCAGCCAGATTCACCCGATCCGCTCTTGCGTCTGCGGGTCGAACAGCACCGCCTTGTCGAGATTGAAGGCGAGGCGGGCGGTCTGGCCGGCGGAGATGGGTGCATCGGCGCGAAGCCGGGCGACGATCTCACGGCCGCCGAGCCGAGTGACCGCGAATGTGTCGGAACCGGCGGGCTCGATCACCTCGATCTCGCAGTCAAGTTCGCTGACCTGCCGGGCATTGCGGTCGGCGCTGTCGGGGTCCGTCAGCGCTTCAGGCCGGATGCCGAAGACCACCTCCTTGCCGTCGCGGCCTGCAAGCGCGCCATTCGTTCCAGCCATCGGCAGGGTCAGGGGCGCGCCATCCTCGCGCTCCATGACAATGGCGACATCGCTGCCATCGGCTTTCACCTTCGCCGGGATGAGGTTCATGGAGGGCGAGCCCATGAAATCGGCAACGAAAAGATTGTTGGGCCGGTTGTAGATCTCGGCCGGGGTGCCGAACTGCTGAAGAACGCCGTCTTTCAGAACGGCGATCTTGGTGGCCAGTGTCATCGCCTCGATCTGGTCGTGCGTGACATAGACGATTGTCGTGCCCATGCGCTGGTGCAGGCGCTTGATCTCGGTGCGCATGTCGACGCGCAGCTTGGCGTCGAGATTGGAAAGCGGTTCATCGAACAGGAACACCATCGGATCGCGCACGAGCGCCCGGCCCATGGCGACACGCTGGCGCTGACCGCCGGAAAGCTGGCTCGGCTTGCGGTCGAGCAACGCGCCGATCTGCAGCGTTTCGGCCACTTTCGCAATCGCCGTGTCGCGCTCCGCCTTGGCAATGCCACGGATTTCCATGCCGAAGCCGATATTCTCGGCCACGGTCATGTTTGGATAGAGCGCATAGGACTGGAACACCATGGCGATGTCGCGCTGCGAGGGGTGGAGATCGTTGACCACCTTGCCATTGATGCTGATCGATCCGCTGGTGATGGGCTCAAGCCCTGCGATCGTGTTGAGCAGGGTGGACTTGCCGCAACCGGACGGGCCGACGAGCACCAGGAAGCCGCCCTCTTCGATTTCGAGGTCGATGCCCTTCAGCACATCCACCTTGCCGAAGGATTTTCTGAGAGTGTCGATCTTTAGAAAGGCCATGGGCTTATCCTTTGACGGCGCCGGCCATGAGGCCGCGCACGAAATAGCGTCCGGAGACGATGTAGACGATCAGGGTGGGCAGGGCGGCAAGGATCGCGCCGGCGAAATGGACATTGTATTCCTTCACGCCGCCCGACGAAGACACGAGGTTGTTGAGCGCCACCGTCATCGGCTGGGAATCGAAATCGCCGAAGGAAACGCCGAACAGGAAGTCGTTCCAGATATTGGTGAACTGCCAGATGACCGTGACCACGATGATGGGCGCGGAGGAGGGCAGGAGAATGCGCCTGAAAATCTGGAAGAAGCCCGCGCCGTCGATCTGCGCCGCGCGGATAAGCTCCGTGGGGAACGCCGCATAGTAATTGCGGAAGAAGAGCGTGGTGAAACCGAGGCCATAGACCACGTGGATCAGGACCAGTCCCTGTGTCGTGCCGGCAATGCCCAGAAGCCCCAGAATGCGCGCGGCTGGAATGAGCGCGATCTGGAAGGGGATGAAACAGGACAGAAGAATGAGCCCGAAGACGAGGTCATCGCCCCTGAAACGCCATTTGGTGAGCACATAGCCATTGAGCGCGCCCAAAATGGTGGAGATGGCCACGGCGGGCACCACCATGAGGATGGAGTTGAAGAAATAAGGTTTCAGACCCGTGGGCTGCACGCCCACCTGCGCGCTCGACCAAGCCTTGGCCCATGGCTCGAAGGTGAAGACATCGGGCAGGGCGAGCATGTTGCCCTGGCGGATCTCGTCGAGCGGCTTCACCGAATTGACCAACATCACGTAGAGCGGCAGGAGATAATAGACCGCAAAGACGATGAGGACGGAATAGATTGCGGCGCGGGCAAGCCTGTTGCCGCTGACGCCTGCGGTTTTCTCAGCGCTCATCTCTGCCCCCCCGGTTTCAGTTCGGAATAGAGATAGGGATGATGATCGAGAAGATCATCACCAGCATGATGATGGCTGACGATGCACCAATGCCCATCTGGTTGCGGGTGAAGGTGTAGGAATACATGAAGGTGGCCGGCAGTTCAGTGGCCTGACCGGGGCCGCCGCCGGTGAGCGCGATGACGAGGTCGTAGGACTTGATCGCCAGATGCGCGAGCACGACGAAGGCCGAGAGGAAGACCGGGCGCATCATGGGAATGATGATGCGGCGATAGATGGTGACATTGGACGCGCCATCCATCTGCGCAGCCTTGATGATCTCGCTGTCGACGCCGCGAAGGCCCGCAAGAAACATGGCCATGACAAAGCCGGACGACTGCCAGACGGCGGCGATCACCACCGTGTAGATGGCCAGTGTGCGGTCCTTGATCCAGGCGAATTCGAAGCTTGCCCAGCCCCATTGATGCATGGTGTTTTCAAGCCCGATGCCGGGATCGAGAAACCATTTCCACGCCGTGCCGGTGACGATGAAGGAGAGCGCCATCGGGTAGAGATAGATGGGGCGTAAGAACCCTTCGCCACGGATTTTCTGGTCGAGCAGGATCGCCAGAAAGAGACCGAGCACGGAACAGATGATGATGTAGAGCGCACCGAAGATCGCCAGATTGGTGAGCGCCCGCCACCAGTGGCGCAAATTCCATAACTTCTCGTAGTTCTCGAACCCGACGAAGCCATAGGACGGCAGCATGCGCGAATCCGTCATCGACAGGTAGAACGTGTAGAGGATGAAGGCGTAGACGAAGATCAGGATCAGCGCCATGCTCGGGCTGAGCACCAGGCGCGGGATGATCTCCTGCAGACGATTACGGTTCATTCTGGTTTTCCGTGTTCAACGGTGTGGGGTGGTTGCACCCCCTCTGTCCTGCCGGACATCTCCCCCTCAAGGGGGAGAGATTGGCAGTTGCAACCACGGCCCCATCTACTCCCATCTACAGCTGGCGAAGCCATAGATGCCATCCAGTCTCCCCCTTGAGGGGGAGATGCCTGGCAAGGCAGAGGGGGTACGCCTGTGCCCCTGATGCTGCCGCCGTTACTGCGCGGCAGCGACGGCGTTCTGAAGCTCTTCGACGGCCTCTTCAGACGTCAGTTCGCCGTTGAAGTGCTGCGTGACCACATCGTTCACCGCGTTTTTCACTGCAGCCGGTGCGCCGTGGCCATGGGCCATGGAGCCGAACAGACCACCGCCGGCATTGGCCTCGGCCAGATCGGCCATGCCCTTCTTGCCGCAGTCGTCGAACGCTTCGTTCGGCACGTCGGTGCGCGCGGGCACGGAACCCTTCACCACGTTGAAGGCGGACTGGAACTCGGGGTTCATCACGGAAGACGCCATCATCTGCTGCGCCTTCTGCTTGTCTTCGCCGACCTGGAACATCACGAACTGGTCGGAGTTGAAGGTCACCGAGCCCTGGGTTCCGGGGAAGCGGATGCAGACGAAATCCTCGCCCGGCTTCTTGCCGGCCTTGAGGAACTCGCCCTTGGCCCAGTCGCCCATCATCTGCATGCCACCCGTGCCTTCGATGACCATGGCCGAAGCCAGGTTCCAGTCACGGCCGGAGAAATTGTCGTCGACATAGGTGCGCAGCTTCGCCATGCGGTCGAAGGCTTCCTTCATCTTGTCGGAGCCGAGCGCCTCCGGGTCGAGATCGTTGAGCGCGGCCTTGTAGAAATCATTGCCGAGCGAGAGAACGACGGCCTCGAACACCGTGGCGTCCTGCCATGCTGACCGCCATGGGCGAGCGGGGTGATGCCGTTTTCCTTCATCTTGTCGAGAACGGCGACGAGCTCTTCCCAGCTCTCCGGCGCCTTGCCGCCGGCGGCATCAAGCGCGGCCTTGTTGATCCACACCCAGTTTGTCGAGTGGACGTTCACCGGCGAGGCAATCCAGTTGCCGTCATATTTGGAGAAATTCTGGAGGGCAGCAGGCACGACGTCGGCCCAGCCTTCTTCCTCGGCGACAGCGTTCAGATTGGCGACAACGTCCTGTTCGGCCCAGTCGATGATGTCGAAGCCAAGCATCTGCACGGCCGTCGGCGCGTTGCCTGCGGTGACGCGGGCGCGCAGCGCGGTCATGGCAGCCTCACCGCCACCACCGGCGACCGGCATGTCCTGCCAGGTGACGCCCTTGGATTCCAGATCTTCCTTGAGAACGTTCAGCGCGGCGGCCTCGCCGCCAGACGTCCACCAGTGCAGAACCTCAACCGTGTCCTCGGCCACGGCATTGCTGCCGGCGGCCATGGAAAGAAGGGCAGTGCCCGCCGCCAGCGCGGCGAATTTGCGAATGGTCATGATACTCCTCCCAATGGGATCGCTTGCTCCTTTGCGATCTATCTATTTATAACGTTATAAATCCCATACAGGTCAATCAGATTCTTGCCTGTTTGACGGGAGGAGATAAAACATTGAAAACCAAGGGGAATTTTTCCGAGTTTTTCACCTCATCCGTGTGGAAACATAAATTTATATCGATTGAAATGACGGTTTTTGGCGAATCCGGCGCCATCGAAGGCCGTTCAGCGGCAACCGGGAGGAGATGACATGGCGCGCCGATCAGACCGCCCCACATTGCGGACCATCGCGGAGATGACGGGCCTTGCCGTCACCACCGTTTCCCGCGCGCTGCTCGATGCGCCGCAGATCGCATTCGAGACGCGCCAGCGCGTGCAGCGCGTGGCCCGCGAGAT
>NZ_BAMP01000083.1 GCF_000615975.1 Nitratireductor aquibiodomus NL21 = JCM 21793
GCGGAGCAGGTCAGTTGGCCCTTTTGCGCGCGGCAATGCAGAGTCGGTTGCAATGGATGGTGTCGATGACACACCAATCCCCAATGGCATGGTCTGGAACATGGTTTATGACCCAGATGCGCCGCAGGGCACCGTGGAAGAGATCGACCATGAGACCCTGTGGCAGCGCCTGTCGTACTTTCTCGATGCAGTGCTTCCGGTGGCGGAAGAGGCCGGGGTGCGTCTTGCTGCGCATCCAGACGACCCGCCGGCCCCTTTTGTACGCGGTACTCCGCGCCTCGTTTATCAACAGGCCATGTACCAGCGGCTCATCAACATCCATCCCAGTTCTTCCAACGCGCTGGAGTTCTGTCTGGGATCGCTGTCCGAGATGACAGAGGGGGACATCTACGAGACAACCAGGCACCATGCGGAAAACGGAAACATCGCCTATATCCATTTCCGCAACGTGCGCGGCAAGGTCCCCAACTACAGTGAGACGTTTGTGGACAAAGTGATATCGATATGGCGCGCATCGTCCGAATACTCAATGAAGCGAGCTTTAGCGGTGTCATGATCCCGGATCACACACCACTGATGGCGTGCGATGCGCCTTGGCACTCGGGGATGGCCTATGCGATGGGCTATATGCGTGCGCTGCAGAAGAATATGTAGAGCTCGGCTCGGGAGTGCTGGGGCAATATTTTTGTGTCGTGCGCGGGTTTCTGTCCGGGTGCCGCTGTAACCAACAGCCATCCTTGGTTTGCCAGGTGCCGTGGCGATCGTTTCGAGCTCTCCGACAGCCCGCAGGCCCGTCCGCCACGATACCAGCAACCGCACCACCTTCCCACAAGCCCGCTCGATGCCGCGCCCCGGGGCGCCGGTTCGTGCGCGCCGCGCGGGTATGATGTAATGGTGGCGGTCAGCTAGCCGACACGGATGTTCTAGCCGCCAGCCATTGGGCCCGCTTTCATCCGGTCCCAGTATGACGCAGCCAGTGTTTCGTCTCTGCCAAGACCAAGCACTTTGCGCCAGTGATTGCGGATGATCGAAGCTGCTTCTGCTTCAGCGGCAAACCACCCAAAGCGTGTGATATCCGAAGGCCATTTCACACTCGCCACCGCTTGAGCAAGTCGCAGGTCGCTTCCGGCAAGGGTGCCGTTGCGCAGAATCCAGCGAACTTCGATACGTGTCCGATTGTCGAGATCGATCACCTCGTCTTTGTCCGCCACTTCAATGAAAGCGGTTCCGGTGGTGACCTCGGGAAGTGTTTCGAGCATCCGCGAGAGGGCCGGCAGACCGGTCTCATCGGCACCGAATAGATACCACTCCGCTTCAAGCGGAACAGGCCGTCCGACAGGCCCCATGATTCCGACACGGGCTCCCGGCGCGGCCATTTCCGCCCAGCGCGATCCCACACTGTCTCCGGGGTGGATGACAAAATCCACATCCATCCATCCGGCTTCGACATTCAGATGCCTGATTGTGTAGGCACGGGGCGTGGGTTTCAGGTTCTCCGGCGGCCAGGCGGCGAGGCCGTTCGCACCAAGCGTCGGCCACACCGGCTGGGGAACACGATCGGTTGGAAAGAGCATGCGAATATGCATCCCGCCAAACTTCGCAAAGCGCCCCAGATCCTGTCCGCAAAGCCTGATGCGGCGCATTCGTGGCGTCAGCTGGAAGATTTGCTCGACAGTCATCTCACGAAACTGCGGAAGTTTCGTTTCGGTGGAGAGGTCGCCCGTCCAGCGGATCTCCGGATTGTCCTGCTTGCCGTAAACCTGAACGGCCGTGGCAACCAGATCCTTGATGCGCGCCAGATTGTCTCGCTCTCCCGCTTGCGCCCGGATCTCGACATGCCCGCGCGTCAATTCGAAACTCGCCTGCCCGAAAGGGAAGGCGAAATCGATACCATCGTCGCGGCGAGTGGCGGTTGCGCGGAAACTCTGGAGACGATCCTCAATCTGATCGAGATAGTCTGGCAGATGCTCAAGTGTGACGACAGCGGTGCTTGAAAGATCAGTCATCGAACTGGGTTCCTGCATTGTCATCCTCCGATCCGGCCAGTGACCGCGATCTTGAAGGTTCTGCCCTTGCCCTGCTCGATGTCAGATGTCGACGACCAGCCACTCTGGGGGTCCGTATAAGCCTTGTCGAAGAGGTTATCGACGCCGAAATCGACCCTCAGATTCTCATTCACATCCCAGTTCGCAAACAGGTTGACCAGGTCAACGCGCGGGTAAACGCGGGTGCTTGAGGAAAGCTCGCGTACGACTTCGCCGATGCTCTGGTACTGCACCCCATAGGTCAGCCGGTCGTCCAGCGCACGGAAACCGAGCGTGACTGCAACGTTGTCGAGCGGCGTGTTTGAAAGGGTATCGCCAGCAAAGGGACCATCCTTGTGTTCCGCTTCGGTGAAGGACGCTGCAAGATTGATGAAGCCGAAGCCGTAATCGTAGATGCCTTCGAGTTCGACGCCGCGCAGGCGGGCGGTGCCAACGTTCTGTGCCTGACGAACGCTGCCGGCGACGACTTCAATGTAATCGTCAACATCCGAGTGGAAGACATTGACCTTTGCGCGCAGCATGTCGTCTGCAGTGAAGATGCTGTCTAGCTTGAGGTTCACGCCCGCTTCCCAGGTGCTGGCCACTTCCGGTCTCAGGAGCAGGTTGGGTTCATAGCCGGAGCCATGCGCCCCGTTCTGCCGAAAGACATCCTGCAGGTGCGGGGTGCGATAGCCCTCTGCATAGGTGCCGTAGAACTGGATGCCCTCGAACGGGGTGACACCGACTGTGAAACGCGGTGACCAGCGGTCACCGGTCAGCGAGACGTCCTGCGACGGGATGGTGGGAGTGGGCTTTGAGTGTCCGTCCAGCCGGTATCCGTCATAGCGAAGCGCGGCAGTCAAATCGAGCCACTGGTCGTAGTTGCCTTCCCACTGCAGGAACGCGCCGTAGGCGTCCTGAGTGCCCTGACCGAAATGATCGGCGTCGGAATCGCCCCTGAGATGCGAGTAGTCACCGCCATAGGTCAGCGCGTGCTCCATTCCCCAGGCAGCGAAACGGCTGGTGTTGCGCACGTTGAACCCGGTTGTCGAAACGTCGTAGTAACGCGTTTCGCCGATCCGGGAACTCGGCCAGACTCGGTATTGGTCCGACCGTGTGGCACTGTGATAGACATTGAAGGTCAGGTCCCAAAGGTCGTTCTCATCCGGATTGTAGGTGTATCGGCCGGTGTAGTTCTCAACCAGCGTATCCGTGTCGTAGCGGCTGAGTGTGGATGACGAGGAGCCGCTGGACCCGGAAATGATATCATCATAATTCTGTATCGATGCGCCGAGCTGCAGTTCATGCCCGTCCGCCGGCCGTAGCGTGACCTTGCCGTATCCGCTCAGACCGTCTTCGCCGGTCCACCGCACCGTGTCTCCATTGCCGTCCTTGTATTCCTCGCTGCTGCGATAAACGAGGTTGCCTATGACGTCGAAATTCTCGTTGAACTGATAGGCGCCTGTCGTGCTGGAAAGCCAGCCACTGCCATTCGATTCGTACCGCAGTTTTTCGCTTAGGGCCCAGGTTTCCCCGTCGCGCAGGAAGTCGCGCGCAGCCTTTGTCTCGAAGGCGACGACACCGCCGATCGCTCCGGTCCCGAAGGCGTTGGAAACAGGTCCGCGAATGACGGTGACCTGCTTCAGAAGTTCAGGTTCGATGAAGAAAGAGCCGGAGCCGTGGCCGACACGCCAGAAATCCTGCCGCGCTCCGTCCAGTGTTACCGCGACACGCCCATACTGCTGCAGGCCGCGAATGTTGATGGCCGTCGCCGGGTCGTCGCCGCTCATCGTGGCGGAGACGCCGGGCGTGTGCCGGAAGAGGTCTGCGGCGGTTGTCGCCTGTAGGCGTTCCAGATTGCCGGGTGAAACAACGCTTGTCGCCGACAGGGCGTCAATCACGGCCTGCCAGCCGAGCGTCGCGGTGATCGTGATGAGATCCAGCTCGGTCGGCTTGCCTGCTGAGGGCAGGTCTTGTTCGCCTTGAGCAGCCGGTTCCTGGGATGATGCGGAGGAGATTGCGGACAGCCCCAGAAGGGTCGCCAGTGCCGTGGTCTTTAATAATCCAGAGTTCGTCATGATGCCCCAGTCCCATTGGTTTGGATATTGTCCGCTGGCAACGCGACAGGGCACGGGGCTGGCATGATTGAGGCTTCAATAATTAAATATGACTATTATTGTCAATTTAAAATCGACCAGCTAAGTTCACATGCATCTCCGCTTGTGTGCCATCCTCTCTGCATATGAAGGAAACCCTCGAACATGGCTCTGCGCCTCCGTAAACTCAGTATCCGCG
The DNA here is from genome assembly GCF_000615975.1 of Nitratireductor aquibiodomus NL21 = JCM 21793. Lineage (GTDB taxonomy): Bacteria > Pseudomonadota > Alphaproteobacteria > Rhizobiales > Rhizobiaceae > Nitratireductor > Nitratireductor aquibiodomus. Next base: position 4,320 of record NZ_BAMP01000083.1, read on the forward strand.
TTCTGCTGTTTTGGCTTTGTGCCGTCGCCTGCGGCAGTGCTCAGGCGCAGGAAAGCGGTCCTGTCCGGATCGTCGATGCGCTTGGCCGTGACGTCCGGATTGAAACATCCAGGCGCGTGCTCACACTCGGTTCCGATGTCACGGAGATCGTCTTTGCACTGGGAGCGGGCGATCGCATCGTCGCGGTTGACCGCGGCAGCCGTTTCCCGGAGGCGGCTTCCTCGAAGCACAATGTCGGATATCGCCGCCGGCTGTCGGCGGAAGGTGTGCTTTCGCTTGACCCCGACCTCATCCTCGCTGCCGAGGATATTGGTCCGCCTGAGGTGGTGGAGGTCCTGAAAAAGATCGCCATACCGATGGTGCTTGTTCCCAAGCAAAACACGGGCGAGGGGATTCGCAGGAAGATCGCCCTGATTGCCTCGGCACTGGCCCTTGAAGCGGAGGGTCGGGCCCTCGCCGGCGACGTGCTTGCGAATTTTGAGAAAGCGACGAAGCTCACCGAAGCCATACCTGTTGAAAAACGCAGGAAGGTCGTATTCTTTCACGGTGTGGAGCGCCTGACCGCCGCCGGTGCGGGCACCGCCGCCGATGCCATTATTCGGTATGCAGGCGGTTTAAACCCGATGGACCGGTTTGAAGGTTACAAGGCGGCATCGGAGGAAGACCTGATCGAGCTTGCTCCAGACACGATCCTGATGATGAGCAATGGGCGTGGCGGGCCGACCCGTGAAGAGGTTTTCTCCAACAGGGCTCTGGCGTTGACGCCGGCGGCCAGGACCGGCTCCCTTATTGTGCTGGACGGCGCTACATGATCGGGTTCGGCCCGCGCACGACAGACGCAATCCGTGACCTTGCCGAAGCACTGTATGGGGCGGAATTGGCCCCAGCGATCGACTGATTGCATCGTTTAGGGTTGGTCTACCACCAGCCACAATACCAACAAGAACAATCGCACCACCCTCTGACAAACCCGCTTGACGCCAGCTCCAGGTCGCGGATTTACGCGCGCTGCGCGGGTATGATGCAGTGCTATCCTGTCAGTTTTCAGACTAACGTCGCGTTTAATTAGCCTATGTTTGTCAATTGGCTATGAAGTCTCGGAGTGCGCCTGGAGTTCTGACTTGCTTGGGCGAGGGCGGCCCTCGTTTTCCGTTCGGCCAGATCCCGAAAAACCTCGGGATCTAGTCAGTGTCAGGACACAAGTGGAAGCAGCTTCAAAGCAAGGTGGTAATGCAGGCGCAGTTTCGGTTGCAGCGCCTTTTTGCCTGTCAGTTCCGTGACCTGGGAGATACGATAGCGCACCGTGTTATGGTGTAGATTCAACACCCTTGCAGTCTCCCGGTAGTTGCCATTGGCATCCAGGAAAACCCGAAACGTTTCAATCAGGTCGACACGGTGTTCCTTGTCATGGTCAATGAGTGTTCCAAGCCATTCATTGACGAAGCGGTTCACGTCCGGCTGCATGGAACTTTTCGAGAAAAGCCGATAAAATCCGGTGTCATCATAAAGGAAGACTCCGCTGGTCTTGCTTGTGCTTCGGCCGTGTTCGAGCGCTTGCACCGCTTGCTCATAGGCTCGGTAGAAATGTTCCACCGCCGTTACCTGGCTGATGCCTGCCGACCACAGGACGTCATCAGCCCCGATCCCCTTTAGTCCTTTGTCCACATGCTCCCTGAAAAAGTCGGGCTGGCAAAGCACTTCATCATCCTCGGGAGCCATCAGGACAACGCGGTTGTTTGCGATCACAGCGGTTATGGTTTCGCCATGTTGGGAGAAATGCACCCTCAAGGCATTTGATAATCCAAGCAGGCGGTCGGCAGCGGCGTCATGAAACGCAACGACAATTCCCACATAGCGTGCATGAAGATGCCTGCCGATCGCACTGTAACGTGCGGTCAGAGCGGCATAAGTCTGCGAACCCAGAGTGCGGTCGATCAATGAAAGAACCAATTCGTTCTGTCGTTCGAAAATCGTGCTCTGATCGGCCCTGATCTGACGGACTTTCAGGGAGATGAGAACCTTTGCATAGCCCAGATGGTCGAGGTCTTCATTGGTCAGTTTGCGGTTCCGTTCTATCACGACGAGCGTCCCGATCATTCCGTTGGACTGCTCATAGGATGTGAAGACAATGCTCGTGTTATGCCCGGTTCTGCGGGTAAACGTTTTGTGGGATTGTATGGTTTCGCTTGGCCAGCCCTCTTCCTCCAGAAGAGCCCGTGCATCGGCAATATCCTTGCTCGGCTTGCTGGGAGCATGCAGCACGAGGCCATCCATCGGGCTGGAGACAATCACAGGATTGGCAAGCAGGGCATTGAGGTCATCAAGCAGGTCCTGAAGCGTCGAATCGACCAGCGAAAGTTTCCCCATTCTTTCGCCGAAGAGTTCAGATTGGGAAACACTACCCGCCTTCGCCTCGAAATAGTTCGACATGATCGGTGTGATGATCTCGACCCATGCCACATCTTCTGGAACGACAATTATGGGAAAATTGAGGGCGTTGGCACAGTCGATCATCTTTTGCGGCACGCGTTTCATGTAACGGTTGAGTTTCAGGCCGAGACCTGACGCTCCATGCTCCACGAGTTCTTCAACGAAGTGATCGAGACTGTGGCGCAGTTGCAGCAGCGGGTAGGTCGAAGTCAGAGCGAGTTCCTCGCCCCGCAGCCAGCGTACGGCGTCCGGTGCATCAAGCACCGTTGCGGTTTTGACAACCCGGTCCAACCCCTCATGTCCAGCCAGGAGGCAGCCCTCCTGCATTGCCGGCAGGGCCATAACCTTTCCGATTGTCAGCACCATGTTCTTGAAACCCCCACCCCATGCGTGCACAGCACAGGCAACCTTATAAAATTGTATCCAAAGTACAAAGAACTTTGCCGACGTTTCATGGCGCTGGTCAATAGTTTTCCGGCTTCCGAATCGATACGTTCCTTGTAGGCTTAAGGGGGGAAGCAGTTGAATTCTAACAATCCGGTGGTCGTGCCGGCACGGCTCGGTGCGCTTGATTTTCTTCAGCAGGCCGTGCGCTGCAACACCATTTCATCGACCGGCAATGAGATCGTTCTGGCCCGCATGATCAAGGCGCGACTGGATGATCTTGGGATAGACTGCGAGATCTTCCGGGAGAATGAGCATCAGGCAAATCTGGTGGCCACTTTGCGCGGGCAAGGCCCGGCGAAAAAGCCTGGACCCCGCCTCGTCCTGAGCGGCCATCTCGATACGGTGCCGATCGGGGACGCCACCTGGACGCATGATCCCTTTTCGGCCGCGATTGACGATGGGCGCATCTATGGCCGCGGCACAGCGGACATGAAAGGCGGCCTTTTCGCTCTGTTGTTCGCCTTTATGAAGCACAAGGACCTCGCGCCTGACCTTTGGAACGGCGAACTGATTTTCGCGGCCACGTTCGGCGAGGAGGTCGGTGCCCTTGGCGCGTCGGCAATGGTCAACAAGACGCAGATCCCGCGGTTCGACGCGATGATCGTGGCGGAACCGACCGACAATCGACTTGTCATTGCGCACAAGGGCGTGACCTGGCTTCGCGTGACCAGCTTCGGCAAGACCGCACACGGCTCGATGCCCGGGTGCGGTACAAACGCCGTCGACAAGCTCCACCTGTTCTATGAGCGTCTCCAATCCCTTGATCTCGGCCCCACGACGACACCGTTGTTGTCTGAGCCCACATTTGCCGTCACCACTTTCAATGGTGGTGGTGCACCCAATGTCATTCCCGATCACTGCCAGATGACCATCGACATCCGGACGGTGCCAGGGCAGGACCAACAGGGTGTGGTGGCTCAGGTCGAGGCAATTGCAGCCGCACTTGTCAAAGAAGACCCGGAAGCGCGTTTCCAGGTGGAATGCACACTCAACCTGCCCGGCTTGCTGACGGATGAGGAAGCTCCAATTGTCCGGATCAGCCAACAGGTTCTCGCAAAGATCTCCCCCGGCGCCGAAGTCGTTCGCGGGGCGCAGTACTTCACAGACGCTTCGGCCTTTGGTGCGCATGGCGATGACATCATCATTCTTGGCCCGGGTGCACCGGAACAGGCCCATCAAACCGATGAGCATCTCGTCGTCGATGACTTTTTCAACGCGATAGATATCTACGGAGAAATTATCGCGCAGTACTTCAGCCAAAACTAAAAAAGAAAGGGAACCCATGACTTATCTGGCAAAAACGAAAGCAACTTTCGCCGCCGCGTGGCTTGGTGCGGGGCTCATCTTCGCTGCAGGTGCCGCGAACGCGGAAACGACCTTGAAGGTGGGCCATGTCTTTGCCGCCGACCACCCCTGGCAGATTGCTCTGGAGGGACTGTCGAAAGATGTTTCTGAAGCGACGGGCGGCGAGGTCGTTATCCAGGTTTACCCAAGCTCCCAGCTTGGCGGCGACCGCGAAGTGGCCGAAGGCTTGCAGCTGGGAACCGTTGAGATGGGCCTCTTCGGCACCGGGGCACTCCAGGTTCTGGACAAGCGCCTGATCATTGAGGAACTGCCTTACGCCTGGCCCACCCGTGAGAAGGCCTATGCTGCCGTGGATGGTGAACTTGGCGATGCACTCGCCGAAATCTTGGCGGCCAAGAACATCAATGCGCTGAGCTGGTGGGAAAGTGGCTATCGCCATATCACGAATTCGGCCCGCCCGATTGAAACGCCCGAAGACCTCAAGGGCATCAAGCTGCGCGTGCCGGAAGCCGAGCTGCGTCTCGATACGTTCCGCGAACTCGGTGCACTGCCCACGCCGATGGCATTCTCCGAGGTCTTCACCTCGCTTCAACAGAAGGTCGTCGACGGACAGGAAAACCCGCTGGCAACAATCTATGCATCCAAATTCTACGAGGTGCAGGACAATCTGGCGCTGTCCGGGCACATCTGGGGCTCGGCCATCCTCACGATTTCCAGCAAGGCCTGGGACAAGCTGACGGATGAGCAGAAGACCATCCTGCGAGAGAAGGCCGAGATCTGGAAAGAGAAAGAGCGCGAGATGATCCGCGCGAGCGATGAGGAAGTGCTCGCCAAACTCGAGGCCGAGGGCATGAAAATCACGCGGCCGGATCCGGCAGCATTCCAAGAGATGGTTCAGCCGGTGTGGGACAAGTATGAAGGCGTCTTCGGGGAAGACCTCCTCGCCATCGTGCGTAAATACTCAAATTGATTGAATGCGCGCAGGCCGGTGTCGCGCCGGCCTGCCGCAATTGGGGTTTCCGCGATGACGCAATACCTGCTTTGCGCCAGACAGCTTCTCGTCAAGCTCGTCCAATGGCTTCTCATGCTGATGCTTCTGACCATGACCTGTGTGATGTTCGCGCAGATCATCTGGCGCTATCTCCTGCAATCGCCACTGGTCTGGTCTGAAGAACTGGCCCTTCTGCTCATGGTCTGGATGACGTTCCTTGGTTCGGCGCTGATGCTTGAGCGCAAGGAACACGTCGCCATCGATCTCCTGGTGGAATGGCTGCCGCCATCGCTCAACCGGCCGATGCAAATCATCGGTGCGCTTGTGGTGCTCACCTTCAACGTGGCGCTGACCTATGGCGCGCTTCTCATCGTTGAAACTGCCAGAGAGGCGATCATGCCGGGCCTCAAGATTTCCAGTACGTGGCAATATCTGGGTGTGCTGATTGGCGGCGGGCTTCTCGTGCTCGTCTCCATCGAAGCTTTGTTGCAGGCATTGTTCGGCACCGCAGAAACGCAGGAGCATCGTTCATGAGCATCGTTCTTTTCGTTCTGCTTCTGGGGCTAATCATCATCAATGTCCCGATAGCCTTTGCAATCGGCTTTGCCTGCCTGACCTATCTCTTCGTCAAGGACATCAATCTCGCGCTCGTGGCGCAGCGTTCGGCGACGGGCATCTATTCCTACCCCTTTCTTGCGCTTCCCATGTTCGTGTTTGCCGGCGTGCTCATGGAGCATGGAGGCATCACGCAGCGCATGATGCGTCTCGCCAACGCCGTCATCGGACACATCTCGGGCGGTCTTGCCGCGGTCACCGTGGCCGGCAGCGCCCTGTTCGGTGCCCTGTCCGGTTCCGCCATCGGCGACACCGCCGCCATCGGCTCCATCATGATCCCGGCCATGAAGGCCAAGAATTATGCGGCTGGCTTTGCGGCGGCCCTTCAGGGGTGTAGCGGCGTGCTTGCTTCGCTCATTCCGCCGAGCCTGACCATGGTCATCCTTGGGGCGACCGGAAACATCTCGATTGCCGGCCTGTTGATTGGCGGCCTGGTGCCTGGCCTCCTGATGGCCTTGCTCCTGATCATCGTCTCTTTGCTGATCAGCCGCCGGCGTGGCTATGGCAAGGGCGAGCGCGCGACATGGCGCGAATTCATCTCTGCCGTTTCGGATTCGGTGCTTCCGCTTCTGCTGCCGGTCATCATCCTTGGCGGCATCCTGGGCGGTATCGTCACCGTCACGGAGGCAGCGGTTTTGGCCGTGGTCTACGCATTCCTGCTGTCCGCGATCATCTACCGCGAGGTCAAGATCTCGGACCTGCCGGCGATCTGCATGCAGGTGATGCGCATCGCGGTGCCGGTGCAGCTCATCGTGGCGATCTCCCATCTGTTTGTGTGGATCGTCGCGACCGAGCAGATCCCCCAGCAGCTTACCGCATTTTTCGCGGCTGTAGCGCCGGATCCGATGACCTTCCTGATCCTGCTCAACTTCCTGCTCCTGCTGCTTGGCACCTTCATGGAGAGCAATGCGCTGATCATCATTTTGATTCCGATCCTGATGCCGGTGGTCAATCAGTATGGCATTGACCCGCTGCATTTCGGCGTCATGTTCGTGGTCAATCTGTGCATCGGGGCCAACACACCGCCACTCGGTGTTACGCTGATGACGGGTGCGAAGATTGCCGGGGTGCGGTTTGCCGAAGCGTCGCGGGCGGTGCTTCCGTTCCTCGCGGCCATGGTGATCGTGCTCATACTGACCATCCTGTTCCCGAAACTGTCGACATTCTTGCCGAGCCTGTTCCTCTAGCCGAGGCCCGTAAGAGTCATTCAGGAGTTTGACGTTGGAAAAGACAGCCATCCAGATCAAGGAAAGCGATCACGTGGCAACCGCCACGGTCGAATTGTTGCCCGCAGAGACCGTCATCGTCTCGGGCATCGGCAATGGGCGTCCCCTGAGGTCGAGGAGAAGATCCCGCGCGGGCACAAGATCGCGCTTCGCGACATCGCGGCCCAGGAGGAGATCCACAAATATGGCGAGGTGATCGGGATCGCGACCGAGGCGATCTTGGCAGGCCATTGGGTGCACGTTCACAATTGTCGCGGCGCCAAGGGGCGCCGGTTCGATGAAATCCACGCGCGAAAGCAGGGTGAGTGACATGAAGTTCAAGGGCTATCGCCGCGCCGACGGCTCGATCGGCATCCGCAACCACATTCTGGTCATTCCGACGGTCTCCTGCGTCAACCGCGTGGCGCTCGACATCGCTTCGAAGACCGGGGCGGTCACCTTCATGCATCCTTATGGATGCACCTTCGATGCCGAGGAAAACACCACCACGGAAGACACGTTCATTGGCCATGGCCGCCACCAGAATGTCGGTGCCGTTCTGGTGGTGAGCCTCGGTTGTGAGACAGCGTCTGCCCGGCGCATCGCCGACGCGATTTCGACAACGGGAAAGCCGGTCGAAATGCTCATCGTCCAGAAGGAGGGTGGTGCCCGGTCGACCCGCGACACGGGCATCGGGATCGTTGAGCGCTTGAAGGGGCAGATTGCGGCCGAACCAAGTGATGAAGGCGACGTCAGCGAGTTGATCGTCGCTCTGGAATGCGGCTCTTCCGACGCGTTTTCCGGTCTCACGGCCAATCCGGCAGTGGGTGAGGCGGCCGATATCCTCGTCGGAGCCGGCGGGACGGTCGTGTTGTCGGAGATCACGGAGATGGTCGGCGCCGAACGTGTTCTCTGGCGGCGTGGGAAAACCGACAAGATCAAGCAGGATCTGATGACCCTGATCAAGGAGTACGAGATCGAGCTGTCCATGACCACGCAGGATGACAGCGGCGTCTTCATCTCGCCCGGCAATATTGAAGGCGGCTTGACGACCATCGAGGAAAAGTCGCTTGGCTGCATCTACAAGGCCGGCACCCAGCCCATCGTGCAGATCGTCAAATATGGCGAGCGGCCGACAGAGAAGGGCGTTGTCATCATGGACACGCCCGGCTTCGACATCGCTTCGGTCACCGGCAAGGTCGCCGGTGGGGCGCATATGGTGCTCTTCACGACGGGCAAGGGAACCCCGACCGGGTCGTGCATTGCGCCTGTGCTCAAGATCAGCTCCAACAACGATACGTTCAAAGCCCTGCGCGAGGACATCGATTTGAGTGCAGGCGATGTCCTTGAGGGAACCAAGTCACTGAAGCAAGTCGGCGAAGAGATCGTCGAACTGGTGATGGACACGGCGAATGGTCAACAGGCCAAGGCGGAGTATTTCAACATTCAGGAATTCGCCATCCCCAATGTCAGCGTGGTGCGCAAGGAAGTGATCCATCAGAAGCTGGCCGAACAGAACGATTTCCGGTTTCAGCAATGATGAAGCTTGCCTACATGTATGCCACTCCAGACGTGGCGCCCGCCAAGGTGACTGCGGTTCAAGGCCCGATAGAAACGGCAATGCGCAGCATCGCGCAGACCGGCTATTCAGGCGTCGAGCTTCTGGTGTGCAACCCGGCGCGGATCGACCGGCGAGCGCTCGCCGCCGCCATTCGCGATCAGGGCCTCGACATGCCGGCGGTCTGCACCGGCGAGGTTTACGGTCAGGACGGGCTTTCCTTCGCCGATCCGGATGCCAGCCGGCGGCAGGAAGCCATTGATCGCATGATGGCGTCGATGGACCTCGCATCCGAATATGGGGCAATGGTTAATGTCGGTCGGTTGCGCGGTCGATATGTCGATGGCGTCGCGCCACAACAGACGCTCGACTGGATCGGTGCTGCCATCACGCAATGTGCCGCCACGTTTCCCGATGTTCCAATCGTGCTCGAGCCGGTCAACCGCAACTATGCAAATTGCCTGCTCACCACAGGTGAGACCTGCAGCTTCGTGCGAAGTCTTGGCGTCTCAAGCTCGGCGTGATGCTCGACACCGCGCACATCCTAACCGAGCAGGAAACGGTGGCCGAAGCCATTCGCGTGGCCGGTGATCTCTTCTGGCATTTTCACATCACCGATTCCGACCGCCTGCCGGTCGGCGATGGTAGCTATGACATCGACGCCGCCATGGGTGGCGTGATCGATTCCGGGTTCGACCGCTACGTGACGGTCGAGACATTCCAGATTCCTGATGCCGGGCACGCAATCGCTGCCAGTTTCGAGGCCATGCGGCACTATATCCCCACCCGCGTCTGACGCGATCTATTCAGAGGTTTCATCATGAAAATCGTTCGCTTTTCCCATCAGGGAACCACATCCTATGGACTGCTTGAAGGCTCATCCATCGCAGTCCTGTCGGGCTCTCCCTTCGAGAAGATCGAGAAGACCGGCAAGGTCGTTCCGCTCGACGCCGTGCGTGTGCTTGCCCCGGTGGCGCCAAGCAAGCTTGTCTGCGTGGGTCTCAACTATACGCTCCATGCAGAAGAGTCCGGCGTTCCGGTTCCAGAAGAGCCGATGCTCTTCATGTGCGCGCCTTCCGCGATCATCGCCGATGGCGAGCAAATCCAGCTCGACAATGCCGATGACCGCATCGACTTCGAGGCCGAGATCGGCATTGTCGTTGGCCGCAGGGCTCGCAATGTCGCCGCCAGCGATGCAGGGGATTACATTTTCGGTTACACCTGCGCCAACGATGTCTCGAACCGTGTTTTGCAAAAGAAGGATGGTCAGTTCACCCGCGCCAAATCCTTCGACACCTATAAGCCGGTCGGGCCGGTCATCGAAACCGACCTCGATCCCGACAATGTCGACATCAAGCTTTGGCAGAATGGCGAGTTGCGTCAATCGTCCAACACGAATGACATGATTTTCCCCATCGCCCGCATTTTCGAATTCGTGTCGGGCATCATGACGCTGGAGCCGGGCGACCTGATCATCACCGGCACACCATCCGGCGTCGGCCCGATGGCGTCTGGTGACGAGATCGTCATCGAGATCGAGAAGATCGGACGCCTGCACAGCCGGGTCGCCTGAACGCCCGCAAATCGCCGTTGAACCAGCAATGCCCTGTGGGACCCACGGGGCATTGCTTTATCCAGACTATCGCAGAAGCGCTGTCGGATAGAGCGCCAGTGCCGGAATGTATGTGATCGCAAGCAAGGCAAGGATCAGGGCGATGAGAAACGGTCGGATCGCCCGCATGAACTGAGCGATGCTGGTCCCCGAAATCCCGCAGGTCACATACATCAGAACGCCCAAGGGCGGTGTCAGCTGGCCGATGACCAGATTGATGATCATCACGATCCCGAAGTGAACCGGATCGATCCCCAGCGTTTCGATCAGCGGCAGCAGGATCGGGACGAGGATGATGATGAGTACCAGCGTTTCCATGAATGTGCCGAGCACAAGCAGGATGACGTTGATGAGAAGCAGGATCAGCATCGGGCTGTCCGAGAAGCCGGTCAGGAATGACAGGAGCTGCTGCGGAGCCTGACCGATGGACAGGATCCAGCCGAATGGTGCTGCGGTCGCGGCGATGACGAGGATCGACGACGTGTCGCGCGCAGCGCTTGCAAACACGCCCGGTAGCTCGGCGACCTTCAAGGTCCTGTAGATAAGAAGGCCGACGAGGAAAGCATAGGCTGCCGCAATGGCCGCAACCTCGGTCGCCGTGAAAATGCCCATGCGAAAGCCGACAATGATGATCACCGGCATCAACAGTGCCCAGGAAGCCTGGAAGAAGGTCTGCCGGAGCGCCCTGGCCGAAAACGCCGCACCGCGCCCGAAACCGCGACGCCGTGTCATGATCGCCACGGTGACAACCAGCGCGGTGGCGATGACCAGCCCCGGCACGATCCCGGCCACGAACAGATCTCCGATCGAGACATTCGCCTGCCAGCCATAGATGACAAGCAGGATGGATGGCGGGATGATGGGAGCGAGTACGGCGGCGGAGGCTGTGAGGCCGACGCTGAATCCCTTGTCGTAGCCGTGCCTGACCATCTGCGGCACGAACACGCGTGTCGTGGCCGCACAATCGGCGAGCGAAGATCCCGAAATGCCGGACATGAAGACATTTGTCAGCACGTTGACATAGGCCATGCCGCCACGGATGTGACCGACCAGCGAACCGGTCAGTGCGAAGAGGCGTTCCGAAATGCCCGACGCGTTCATCAGCGTGCCCGCCAGGATGAACAGAGGATGGCAAGAAGCGGAAAGGACTGGACACCCGCAATCATGCGCTGCACGGCAATCGTCAGCGGTATCCCCTCAAGCCAGATCACGGCAATGGCAGAGGCCGCCAGCGCGTAGGCGGTCGGCACCCCGACCAGAAGAAACAGAAGTAGCAGCAAGAGCAGGGTGGTGATCATGCCACATCCCCTCCACCTGCCTGAACCTCGATCGTGCTCTTGAGAGCGTCGCGCACACCGCCATCCAGGCAGTTGCGGATCACATGAAGTGTGGCACACATGCTCGTGACGGGCAGGGCAAGCGTGTAAAACCCGTAGGTGAGATCCATCATCGGCGTCCGGTCGCCCCAGGTCGTTCGCACATATTTGAGGCCGAAATGGATGACCACCAGGAAGACAACCAGACAAACCAAAACGGCCACCACGGAAGCCAGCAGCTCATAGCGCGGCGGCAGGATGCGCAACACCATGTCGATGCGGATATGCTGGTGGGTTGAAAGGGCCGAGCTGGCGCCGATGAACACCATCCAGGTGAACAGCATCGTCAACAGTTCTTCCGTCCAGGTGATCGGGGAACCGAGCACATAGCGGAAGAAGACTGTCGCGGTAAGAATGACGAAAATAGTGGCCAGAAGCAGCCACAGGGCATGGTGCTCAATCTCTCGCACGCGATTGTCGAGCCATAGGATGCATTGTCTCAAACTGGTCTCCCCCCAACAACAGGACAATGAACACCGGACCGCCGATGCGGTCCGGTGCTGATGGCAGACTATTGCCCGCGGGTGGCGGAGATATTTTCGCGTACGGTCGTGATCCTGTCCGCCCCCCAGCGCTCGGCAAGGGCGGCAAAGACAGCTTCAGTCGTGGCTTCGGCGAACGCTTCGCGGTCCGGATCATCAACGATGGTGACGTCAGCCGTTTCTGCGATTTCCTTCAGCATGTTTTCTTCGGCCCGCTGCTGGAGAAGCGTCATCTTGGCAGAAGCTGCGCCAACCTCTTCCAGAATGATCCGCTGATGGCGTGGATCGAGCTTTGCCATGGAGTCCTTGTTCATCAGGATCAGATTGTTCTGAAGCATGTGACGCGACATCACGATGTAGCTCTGAACCTCGTAGAATTTCCGGGCGTAGATGGTCGGAATGGGGTTTTCCTGACCGTCGACCGTCCCCTGCTGCAGTGCCGTGTAGACATCGCTGAAGGGAATGGGCGTCGGTGCAGCACCGATCCCACGGATCATCTCGACCCAGACCGGGGATTCAGGAACCCGGATCTTCAGGCCGGCCATGTCTGCAGGCGTGCGCACGGGCTTTTCCGAAAGCGTGAAATTGCGCCAGCCCCAGTACCAGATCTTGGTGAGCGGAATGATGTTGTGTTTTTCTTCCAACTCGTCAAAGGCCGGCTGCATGGCAGCCCCGGAAATCACCGCTTCCGCCTCGAGCCAGTTCTGCCAGAGAAACGGCGCGCTCGGGATCTCCATCGCCGGCACCAGCGTGCTGGTGGCCGCCATCGAGGCTGCCGTCATGTCCAGAACGCCATCCCGCAATTGCTGCACCATCTCGGTTTCCTTACCGAGCTGTTCGCCTGGGAATACCTGAATGGTGACTTCTCCATCCGTGCGCTCGGCGATCCGTGCGACGAATTCGTCATAGAGCTTGCTTGAAATTTCGCCCGCAACATTTGGATGCCCGAAGCGCAATACTGTTTCGGCATGAGCCCCTGTCGCCAACAGCATCGCGGCTGCCACGCAAGCTTGCAGTGTACCTCTCCAGATCATCTGCCCCTCCCGATTGTGATGGATTTTTCGATTGATCAGGCTGGCAGGTTTCCTCCTCACCCATACCAACCACGATATTGACCCTAAGCGAAAACGCCCCTGAATCCATTGACCAGAGTAATGAAACGGAAGTCCGGATTTTTGTGCTCGGCATACAAAATCAGTTTGATCAGGCCCAGGTCGAAGCGCTGGGATGCGTCGGTGATAGGCGCGCTGGCCCGCAAACGTTTTTCATCATGCATTTCGGTTGCGGGCCTCGAAGCCCAGCCGATCATCTCACAAACCCGCTTGACGCCGGACCACGTGTCGCGGATTAATGCGCGCTGCGCGGGTATGATGTAATGGTAGCCTGTCAGCTTCCCAACTATCGTCGCGAATTTTTTCTCATATTTATCAGTTGGTTATAAATTCTCGGGTGTCTCGGAATGCGCCTGGAATTCTGGCTTGCAGGGAAGGAAGCGGCCCCAGTTTCCTTTCGACAAAATCCGGAAAAGCTTGTGGTCCCGGCGCGCTCGTTGAGCCGGAGTTCTCTACCCGCCGGGCAAGCCTGCCGACAGTAATCGAACCACCTCGGAATCCTGCTAAGCCTTTTCCGTTGTCTGTCGTTATCAATCAGAAGGATGGTCGCTGCAGTCAAAAGGAGATTGTCAAATGGCTGCGAAGAAGCAGTCGGTTGTTATTAGTGAAGACGATGCGAAGGCCATCGAGCAGGCAATCGCACAGGGGCAGACGTCAATTGCGCAGGGCAAGACCAAGGTCGATGCGTCGATGGCGATTTATCGCGCTCTGAACACTCAGCCGCAGGAAACCGTTGTTTCAGAGATGATAGAGGGGGCAGGCCTGACACCCAAGGGCGGGTTGACGTACTGGTACAATTGCCGCCGAAAATACGCCAAGGAAGCGG